>CAYNWZ010000013.1:0-20908 GCA_964401085.1 uncultured Gammaproteobacteria bacterium | reverse complement strand
TGAGCAACTGGTTAAATATCTTGATGGCAATCCGGCCGTTGGCGCGGTTATGCCCAAAATTCGGCGCTGGGATTTTGTTAATCATAAGCTGACAGCACAGATTGATAGTCTGGGCGTTGGCCTCACTAAACAGGGATCGTTTGTAGATATCGGCCAGGGTCAACTTGATGATGAACGCCTTATAGAGCCGCAGCCGATATTTGGTTTTACTGGCGCTGGTGTCCTAGTTCGTTTAAGCGCTCTGTCGTCGGTCGCCTTTGATAATGGACAATCGGTTGAATATTTTGATGAGTTGATGTTCATGTATAAGGAAGACTGCGATTTGTCTTACCGTTTGCGTCTAGCTGGCTGGCAGATTATGCTCTTGCCGACCGCTGTTGTCTATCATGATCGCACTGCCGCCAAAGTTGGCCAATCGGCCTGGAGCCAGTTGCGGAATCGCCGTCGCGAAAGTAAATTAATCCGCCGCTGGTCTTATTTGCATCAGCTGATGATCTTTTTTAAATATTGGAATTTGCCAAAAACTTTATCTAGCCGTTGGCAAGAATTGTTTTATCAAAAGAAACGATTATTGGCGGCCATTTTATTTGAACCATTCATTTTATCCGGCTGGCCTAAATTATGGCAGCAGCGCCACCTGATTACTGCTCGTCGCCGAGCTTTAGTTATTAAGATTAAGCCGCTGTCCTTAGAGGATTGGCGCCAATAATTATATGCTTGATTTAGCTATTGTTACCGTGCCCTTTAAGGTTAAAGATAAGCTGCGGGCCAATCTTCGCCAATTATTCGCCAGCCAGGGGAATATTAATTTTTCAGTTTGGGCGGTTGATAACAATTCCGGCGATGGCACCGTTGAGATGTTGCAACAAGAATTTCCACAAGTCCACTTGATTGCCAATCCAGATAATCGTGGCTTTGCTAAGGCCAACAACCAAGCCTTGCGGGAAATTAAGGCCCGCTATGTTTTATTGCTCAACCCTGATATGTTAGTGGAACCGGATACCTTAGCTAAGATGATGGCTTGGGCCGATGCCAATCCGCAGGCGACGGTGACTGGCTGTCACTTGGTGACCGAAACCGGGGAGACTTTACTGCATGTTCGTCGTTTTCCAACTCTATGGGATCAATTGGCCATAGTTCTCAAACTGCCGCATTTTTTTCCACATATTTTGGATAATTATTTAAGAACTGATTTTGATTATACCAATGCTGCGCCAGTTGATTCAGTCCGTGGCGGTTTTTTCTGGATCCGAGGCGATGAAGCCGGCCAAGTGCCATTACTAGATGAGCGTTATTTTATCTGGTTTGAAGAGGTTGATTATTGCCGCCAAATCAAGCTGGCTGGCGGACAAGTCTGGTATACGCCAGCCGCTAACTGTCTTGATTATGTTGGTCAGAGCTTCAAACAGGTTAAGCGGGGTAAAACTCAGCAGTATTTTCGCCAGAGTATGATTAAGTATTTTGCTAAATGGGAGCCGCGCTGGCAGTCCTATTTATTGCGTCTAGCCTGGCCAATCGGTACCAGCTTGGCTATAATTGGTGAAAAATTAAATTGGCAGGGCCGCGCTAAAACTTAAAACAAATTTATGACTACCTACAAGATTGCCACTATCCTGATCAATTACAAAGATTATGCTAATAAGTATCTAGCTGATTGCTGGGCTAGTTTGGAAAAGCTTAATTTAGCTACTGATGATTGGCAGATTGATCACACTATTTTCATTGTTGATAATCAGTCTGATGATGAAACTTATCAGACGCTGCAGACGATGGCGCCGACAGCTCGCTTGATTCGTAATGCTACTAACGATGGTTTTGCCAAAGGCAATAACGATGCGATTGCCATTGCCATGGCCGAGGGTTGTGATTTTGTTTGGGTATTAAATATGGATACGATTGTGGAGCCGGACAGCTTGATTGAGCTAGTTAAACCGATGTTGGTTAATCAAAAACTAGGAGCGGCACAGTCTTTAATGCGCTTGTGGCCAGACCAAGATTTGGTTAACAGTCTGGGCAACTCTACCCATTTCTTGGGCTATGGCTATTGTCTTGATTATCGTAAACCGGTCGCTGAACTTAACTTAGCGGCTATTGATGGGCAAGCCATACCTTATCCATCAGGGGCGGCAGTTTTATTTCGCTTGTCAGCCTTGCGTCAGGTTGGTTTATTTGATGAGACCTTTTGGATGTATAATGAAGATCAGGATCTGGGTTGGCGGTTGTGGCTGGCTGGCTGGGATTGTCGGCTAGCGTCTCATTCCCAAATCTACCATAAATATCAATTTAGCCGCAGCAGCAGTAAATATTACTGGCTTGATCGTAACCGCTTGCTGTCTGGCTGGAAAAACTACCATTGGTTAACGATTATTGTTTTGTTGCCGGCCCTTTTAATTAGCGATTTGGTTTTGGCGGTTATATCTTGGCGTGCTGGTCGATTGAAGCACAAGTTAAATGCTTGGTGGTATTTTATTAATCCGTTACATTGGCCGATGTTGCTGAAGTCGCGCTGGCAATCACAGCGCTTACGGCGCCGCCCAGATCGACAAATCATCAAGATATTCAGCGGTCGTATTCTGTTCCAAGAGGTTGACAGTCAAACAGTTCGCTTGGGCAATTGGTTTCTCAATCTTTATTGGCAAGTCGTTAAGCTAATAATTGTTTGGTAATATGGATATTAGCGTTTCCATAGTTAATTATTACAGCCAAAAGGTCATTTATCGCTGTCTAGAGTCCTTGCGCCAAACTAATTGGCACGGCTTGGAGCATGAGATAATAATTATTGACAATTCTAATGAGGCTGATTTGGCTGCCAAGGTGGCCAAGGAGTGGCCGGAAGTTCGTTATGTTGCTAATAGCAATACCGGTTATGGGGCTGGTAATAACCTAGCCTTGCGTCAGGCCGCTGGCAAGTATTTTTTAATTATGAATCCTGACACGGCGGTTGCTCCAGATGCTATCAAGCAATTATATGATTTTATGGAGACCCATCCTCAGGTTGGCGTGGTCGGCCCGCGGCAGCGCAATCTTGATGGCAGCCGTCAGGCTTCTTGTTATCGTTGGCACACCCTAGTGACTCCGTTCTGTCGCCGCTGGCCGTGGCTCAATAAATATCGTTGGGTTCGTCGTGAACTTAGAAGATTTCTTTTGGAAGATGCCGATTTAGAGCGGACGATGCCGGTCGATTGGCTGCTTGGTTCTTTTTTGCTGGTCAGGGCGGCAGCGATGCGCCAAGTTGGTTATTTTGATGAGCGCTATAAATTATATTTTGAAGACACTGATCTAAGCCGGCAGATGTGGTATCATGGCTGGCAAGTAGTTTATTATCCTGGTGTTGAAGTTTTGCACAATCATCAACGAGCCAGCGCTCAGGCGGCTTGGTATAAAGTGTTAAATAATCGGGTCGGCCGTCAACACACGCTATCTTGGCTAAAATATTTATTAAAGTGGGGTCCAGCAGCTAAAACTCATATTCCCCGTAATTAATAGTTGATATGCGTAAGATTACCAAAGCCATTTTACCGGTTGCTGGTTTCGGCACTCGTTTTTTGCCGGCAACCAAGGCTCAGCCCAAAGAAATGTTGCCGGTGGTTGATAAGCCGGCGATTCAATATCTAGTTGAGGATGCGGTGGCCGCCGGCATTGAGGAGATCATTTTTGTTACTGGCCGCGGTAAACGAGCTATTGAGGATCATTTTGATTATTCTTTTGAGTTAGACAAAACATTAGTAGAAAAAAATAAGCTAGAGTTAGTAAAGCAAGTGCGGCGGATTTCGGAAATGGCTAAATTCTCCTATGTTCGCCAGCCATTACCTTTAGGTGATGGCCACGCTTTAGCTTGTGCTGCTCATTTGGTATATGACGAGCCAGTTTTGGTCATGTTTGGCGACACGCTTTACGATGCTGATGAAGGTCCGGCTAGCCAAGTTTTAAAGACCTTTGCTAAATATGGTGATCCGGTTATTGGCCTATCAGCTGTTGCTCAACAAGAGGTTAGCAAATTCGGCGTTATTGATGGTCTAGCACTGGCTGACAATCTTTATGAAATTAAACGGTTTATTGAAAAGCCCAGTCCGCATGAGGCGCCGTCTAATTTGGTGGCAGTCGGTGTTTATGTTATTACTCCTGAGGTTTTAAGCACCCTGGCCACGATGAAGCCGCGACCGAATGGTGAATTGCGGCTAGCCGATGCGTTTAGTCAAATGCTAGAGGCTGGTCGGCCGTTATATGGGCAAGAATTGACTGGCACCTGGCTTGATACCGGTGATAAATTGAGTATGATTAAGGCCAATATTCAGCTTGGTCTCAAGAATAAAGAGATTGGTGCTGATTTGCGTCGTTTTATTGAAGGGCTGTTGCGCTGATTATAGAGCTAGTGAAAATAGTCCGCTTTTTGTGCCGATCCGCCCATAGAAATAGAGCTGGTCGGCTTTTTTATTAATGGCCGCCGCTCCCAGTTCGTCGAGTTTGGCTAATTGCCAGATATTGCGCCCCTGGCGATCGTCTAATTCAATCAATTGCCAGCTGGAGTCGTGGCCGTAAATTAAATAATTACTAGTGTCAGGCAAGCAGATCAATTGATTAATAGTTTGGCTAAAGCGGCCGAGCAGGATTTTGGTCTTATTCTCTGGGTCGGCTAGCCATAATTCAAATTGGCTGGCGTAGGCGATTTTTTTATCAGGCAATGGACAGGCTAAGCGGACTGAACGGACATCTAACCAGTTTTCAGCCAAGCTGCTATCGGATATTAGGCTACTGATTGTGCTGGTGGTTAGATTTTTATTGCTAAGATTGAATTGGCCATTATCTGCTAAGTTAGCGGTGATTAGCGTGCTGCTGGCCGGCAAATCAGCTTGCCACTGGGGTTCGGCTTGTTTAAATAATCGGACATCTTTGGCGAAAGTTGTTTCAGCCGGCTTAATCGTCAAGACTTTTCGCCAGCTGTGGTAGCCATCCAAATTAAGATTGACAGTATAATTACTTGGTCGTAGATTTTTCAGCTTAAAAGGCGTATTCAGATTTTTGGGCTTACCAAGCCAAGCGCGTAGTTCTTCAATATTGACCTGGGCGCCGCTCGGGACAGTCTTTATTTCTAGCAGGCCGGTTTTTTCTAGCTTGAGATTGCGCCAATTAATATGATAGCCGGCAGCATAGGCTAAAACCAGCGGTGTTATTATTAAGAACAAAATGATGAATAGGCGCGACAGCCACTGTCGCTGAAGGAGGTTCATAATATTTACTCAACTCGTTCAATATCGGCGCCAATCGCCCGCAATCTTTCGGCAATCTGTTGATAGCCGCGTTCTATTTGATAGATATTGTCAATTTCTGTTTTGCCTTCAGCGATTAATGCTGCCATCACCATGGCCATGCCAGCTCGTAAGTCCGGCGAAGTTAGTTTGCGGCCATGCAGTGGGGTTGGCCCATTAATAACCACTCGGTGCGGATCGCACATGATGATATTAGCCCCCATTTGGGTCAGCATGTCAGTGAATAATAGGCGACGATCATAAATGGTCTCATGAACAATACTGGATCCTTGCGCTTGGGTCATCAAAACAGTGTATGGCGACTGCAAATCGGTCGGGAAACCGGGGTATTCGTGGGTCTTAATGCTGTAGGCACTAATGTTTTGACTCGGCAGCATTTTTAGCCAGTTATCGCCTTGTTCAAAATTAACGCCTTGTTTGCGAAAAATATTTAATAAAACACTGATGTGCTCTGGAAAGCAGTCGGTAATTAATAGCTCGCAGCGGCTAGCCGCGGCTAATAAGGCAAAGGTGCCAGTCTCAATGCGATCAGGCATGACCGTGAACGCGCCGCCACCGATTGATTTGACACCATTGATAATGATTGTCGGTGTGCCAGCTCCGCTGATATCGGCCCCTTGGTTATTAAGATAATCAGCCAGGGCGACAATTTCCGGTTCCATGGCGCAATTTTCGAGAACAGTTCGGCCATTAGCTAGAACCGCCGTCATCATCAGGGCTTCGGTTCCGGTCACACTGATAGTGGTAAAGAAGTAATTAGCTCCAGTCAGTTTTTTGGCGGTTAGGTGATAATAGCTATCAGCAAACTTTATCTGCGCGCCGAAAGATCGAAAGCCTTCCAAAAATAAATCAATCGGCCGAGTGCCAGCTCCGATGACACAGCCACCAGGGTGTGGAAAACTAACCTGACCGGCTCGGGCTAGAATCGGACCGACAAACATAATTGAGGCCCGCAACTTGTTAGCCAGCTCAGTTGGGATAATCGTTGTTGTCAAATCTTTGGTTTGAACCTGACATTGATCAGCCTGTCGACCGACTAGGCCGCCCAGTGATTCAATAATCTCTAGCGATCGCTTGATATCTTCAATATCGGGTAGATTGTCAATAATGATTGGTTGATCAGATAGTAAGCTGGCTGGAATAATCTTCAGCGCCAAATTTTTGGCTCCGCCAACTTTAATCTGGCCGCCTAGCGGCTGTCGGCCGTTAATGATAAATTTACTCATAAATTGTAATGATTTAATTATCATCATCATAGACTACTTTGTTGATTCTTTCAACTTATGTTAAGATGGACGAGTAATTAATAATGGAGTTCAATTTATATGTCCCAATCTCGTCTCACTAGTCGCTGGGGTCGATTTTTCGGTCTAGCTATAGTCGTTGTGATTATCGGCGGCGGTGGATTTATGACTGGCTTGATTTATGGTCAAAAAGCTGAATTGGCCCGCCGGCTTGCCGATCCGCAGGCCGTTTTATTGGGTAAGTTATCCGGTCTTTATCAACAGGATAAACAAGGCCGCCTAAGTAGCGATATTGATTTTTCTTTATTTTGGCAAACCTGGGATTTGATTAAGGCTAATTATGTTGATCAAGATAAGCTAACCGATAAGCAGATGTTTTATGGGGCTCTGAGCGGCCTAGTCGGTTCGGTCGGCGATCCTTATACTGTCTTTATGAATCCAGAAGAGTCCAAATTGTTTAACGAGGATTTGACCGGCACTTTTTCTGGAATTGGCGCTGAAGTCGGCTTGCGCAATGATGTTGTAACTATTATCGCGCCGCTAGCTGGTACTCCAGCGGAACGAGCCGGTTTGCGTTCTGGCGACAAAGTTTACGCTATTGATAAGCAATCCACAGTTGGCCTGACCGTTGACGAAGCGGTTAAAAAAATTCGTGGCGACAAGGGGACAACCGTTACCCTGACCATTGCTCGCAATGGCGATAAATTGCGCGATATCAGCATTACTCGCGATACTATTATTGTTAAGAGTGTGGTCACCAACTATGATCAGGCCAGCGGTCTATATACCATTACCGTCAGTAACTTTAATGCCGATACTGAGCCTCTTTTTCAGGTGGCTATTCAAGACATTGAGCATAAAAAACCGCGCGGACTGATTCTGGATTTGCGCAATAATCCGGGCGGCTATCTTGACGCAGCCGTCGCTATTGCCAGTTTTTGGATTAGCGATGGAGTGATTGTCAGTGAACAATTTTCTAATCAGTCGGCAACTCAGCCGCAGCATGCCCGCGGCTTAGCGCCGCTGGCCGGTCTGCCGACCGTAGTGCTAATTAATCAGGGCAGTGCTTCGGCCTCAGAAATTGTCGCCGGAGCCTTAATGGATCATCAGCAGGCGACAACTATTGGCAAAACAACTTATGGCAAGGGTTCAGTCCAAGTCGTTCGTGATTTACCCGATGGTTCAATGGTTAAAATTACGACCGCTAAATGGTTAACTCCGAACGGCACGTCAATTAATGATAAAGGTATTGAGCCGAATATCGAAGTCGAGCTGACCGAGAATGATTTTAATAAAAATATTGATCCGCAGATGGTTAAGGCCCGACAGTTTTTATTAAAAAAAGATTAATAATCATTGATTAACCAATAAAAAAACACCGCCTCAGGCGGTGTTTTTTGTCGGTAGCCGTTAATTAGCCCACTTCAACGATTTTAGTGTCTTTGAGGTGGTTATCAAAACGGCGCAATTTTTTAGTACGAAATTTGATTGGTCCAGCGGCAGTAGCAAATAGCGTATGATCGTTACCGACAGCGACATTATTGCCAGCGCGATATTTGGTGCCACGTTGACGAACAATAATAGAGCCGGCCTTAGCAATCTGACCGTCTTGTAACTTGACGCCGAGGCGTTTGCTCTGTGAATCGCGTCCCAGCGATGTGGAGCCACCGGCTTTCTTGTGTGCCATAGTAGTATAAGTAAACAATAAAAAATCAGCTGTCTTTCAGCTAACCACTACTATAACAAAGGCTAGCCAGCTTGTCAATTGCGTCTGGTCTGATATAATAAAGCCATTAGTAGTCATCAGCTTAAACTTAATTTTCATGACTAAGCCATTAATCGCCAGCAAGTTTTTTAATCGCTGGTTAATTGGTTTGTTAATCGTTTTTGGTTTTTTATTGCTGCTGAGAAATAGCTTTAGTTATCTTGATCCTGATTTTGGCTGGCATTATCAAGTCGGTCAAGAAATTTGGCAAAGTCGTCAATTGCCCTGGGTCGAGCATCACATTTTCCCGGTGGCCGGTCAGAACTGGGTTGATCACGAATGGTTATCTAACTTGTTGCTGTTTTTAGTGACCAATCTGGGTGGCTATTTGTTGCTCAGCCTGCTTTTTGCCGGCTTAATTATTATTATCTGGTGGCTATTGGCGCGATCAACTATCCGATATTGGCTTGATGGCCGCGGCGACTGCCTATTATTCTGGCTGCTTTTAATTATCGGTCTTGTCGCTTGCTTGCCCAATTTTGGCATCCGCATTCAGGAAATAACTGTTTTATTTTTGTTGATTTTGAATTTGTGGTTAGCCAGGGTTACGCGGCAACGATTGTGGCGGCCGTGGGAAATAATTGCCTTGCCAGCTTTCTTCTGGCTGTGGACTTGCTTGCACGGCGGCTTTTTGATCGGTTTGGCTGTTATCATGACCTGGACATTTTTTCGAGCTAGCTTATATTGGTGGCAACATTATCGGCGGCCAGTAGTCAGTCCGATAAATTTGTTGCCGCTCAAGACCGTTAAACAGTCAGCAGTTGTAGCGGGATTATCATTGATAGCAACTTTTTTAACACCATATGGTTGGCGCCTTTATAGCTTCTTGGCTGATTATCAGGGCAATCGCGCCTATTTAGGCTTTATTCAGGAGTGGCAGCCAATGACCGAGGCCATTTGGAGCTGGCGGATGCTTTATAGCTTGATTTTTGGACTGGCTTTAGTGTTTTTATATTTTCATTATCGCAGTCAGGCCGCCGCTGATCGGCAAATGATGAAGTGGCTTTGGCAACAAGACTGGTGGCCATTGTTACTGTCTTTAATAATGTTTATGGCCGCCTGGCGTTCTTTGCGCCATTTTCCATTATTCTTTGTTGTTTCTTTGCCGTGGTTGGCCGGATTTTATTATCGCTCTTGGCAGGATTGCCATTTTCAGCCAAGCCGCTGGCCGGCCTACTTAAAATGGTTTATCTCAGTGGTGGCTGTCTTGTCAATTACTATTGTGCCAATGAGCACATATTGGACTAATCAGCCAACCGCTGATTATTGTGCCAAATACCCTTGCGCTGCTTTAGATTATTTGCGCCGATCACCTTATCATAGCTGGCCGACAATAGTTGATTATGGCTGGGGTGGTTATTTCTATTGGCAATGGCCAGAAAAATCAATCTTCATTGATGGCCGCCTGCCGCAATACCCCTGGCGCGATCGAACATTGATTGAACATTATGGTCGTTTTTTTGTGGAGTCGGATATTAAAGCCGCGCTCAATGATTATGATTTATCAGTGATTGTATTGGCTCAACCGCCGGTTGTTAAATTTAACTGGCTGGAAAATTGGTTGCTCGGCCGCGGTCAGAATATCGAGGACTATGAGACTTATCAAGAGGTGTTCCGTCGAGCTCTGCTTAAATTACCGAATTGGCGTTTAGTTTACTCCGACGCGGTAGCCACAATTTATGTCCGACAATAAACGATTAACAGTAGATCTTTGTCTGCCGGTTTATAATGAGGCGGCAATTTTAGCCAGTAACGTCCAAAGAATTGTAGACTTTATCCAAACCAATCAGTTAGCCGTTGATTGTCGATTGGTTATTTTAGTTAATGGTTCAACTGATCAATCAGCTCAAATTGCTCAGGAATTAAGCCAACGCTGGCCAGAATTGGTTAGTTATCGGGATTATAAAGCGGCTGGCAAAAGCCGAGCTCTAATGGCTTATGCTAATACCAGCTCGGCCGATTGGTGGGGCTTCATGGATATTGATTTAGCTGTTGATTTAGCTGATTTTCCCAAGATGTGTCAAGTAATTGCCGATAATTCAGTTGACCTGTTAATTGCTTCGCGTTTTTTACCAGGAGCGAGCCGTTCGCGTAAGCTGATTAGGGAAATAGTTTCGGTTGGCTATAATTTTTTAGCTCGTCGGCTTTTAGGAACAACAGTCCAAGATCATCAATGTGGCTGTAAATTCGTCCGTCAACAATGGTGGCAAATGGTTAGATTGAAAATTGGGGAGTCAAATTGGTTTCTGGATACCGAATTAATCGCCTGGACGGCCAAGCTCGACGGCCGGATTGTTGAGATTCCAGTTCATTGGGCGGATAACCGCTACCAAGTTCGTTCAACCAGGATTAAGTTGTTTAAGGATATTATTGGTTTTATTGTTAACCTGTGGCATTTGCGTCGTCAACTGAAATCCCGTTAACTTAGCACCCTTGCCTTTTTAATTCTTTTTTGATAAAGTTGAGCCAGCAATTTCTAATGATTGCCTTTTTGCGCCGTTAGCTCAGTTGGTAGAGCAACTGCCTTTTAAGCAGATGGTCACTGGTTCGAGTCCAGTACGGCGTACATTTTTAAAAACATCCAGAACTGGATGTTTTTATTTACTGTTGACAAAACTGTCAAAATTTGTTTTAAGTTAAGGAAAGATTGCTTTTTAATAAAGAAATAAGGAGGCGGTGCCGTGAAACAATGGTTAATTGCAACGGCTTGGGCTTGGCTTCGTGATCAAGCTTATTATCTGGTTACCGCCTTTGCGGTGGCCAAATTGGCAGTCGGTTACTTTGCTCATCGAGCTGGTATCTGGGTTGACCCAGCCATCCGCCACGGCTTGGCTGGTTTGCCGCAATTTAGAGTGTCGGCGGTGGTTGTTGTTTTTCAACTCCTACTATTAGCCGCTGGTTTGACCAAGCTTTATCGGTCTAATATTCCGAAGAGATGGTCAATACCAGCTATCGCCGGTTGGCTGGGCTTAGTCGGGGTGGTGCTATTATCCGGTTGGCTATTAATAATCGCACTCATTTTATTTTTATGTGGCGCGGTTTATCACTGGCACAAAACTTAACTGGCCCGATTGACATTTGTTGACCGGGCTTTTATTTTATGCTTGCCAATTTAAGTAAAATAACTTACTATTGGCCTTAGGCCACCCTAGCTCAGCTGGTAGAGCAACGGTTTTGTAAACCGTAGGTCGTCGGTTCAAGCCCGACGGGTGGCTCAGTATGTTTGATGAGGTTATTCAATTAAAAGGCAAAGTAGCTGGACCGACTAGCGTTATTTTGGCTGGAGTTCATGGTAATGAGCGTTGCGGAGTTACTGCTTTTGCTGAATTGTTATCTAGCCTGCAGGTTGTCTGTGGTCAGGTCTTTTTTATCTATGGCAATCCGCGGGCAATTGAGCTTAATCAGCGTTTTGTTAATGCCAATCTTAATCGTTTGTTTCGACCCG
The DNA here is from genome assembly GCA_964401085.1 of uncultured Gammaproteobacteria bacterium. GTDB lineage: Bacteria > Patescibacteriota > Patescibacteriia > Patescibacteriales > Patescibacteriaceae > UBA1359. Next base: position 9,187 of record CAYNWZ010000013.1, on the reverse strand, counting down.
ATAGTGAATTGACAGCCCAAGAGTTGTCTAGCTATGAATATGGTCGAGCGCAATTTTTAAAGCAATATTTAGATCAAGCCGATGTTCTTTTAGATATCCATGGGAGCTATTCGGTGGCTAGTAAGCCTTTTGCTATTTGCGAAACCAATTCGCAAGCTGTAGTAAGTCAATTACCGATTAGTTTAGTGGTGTCTGGCTTTGATGACATTGAACCTGGTGGTACTGATGCTTATATGAATAATTTAGGCAAGATTGGTATCTGTGTTGAATGTGGTCCATTGACAAAACCACAGTCAGTCCTAGTGGCCAAAGAGGTGATTTTGGCTTTTCTTAATACTCGTGGACACTTGCTTGGTTCTACTAGTCAAAAGCAACAAAAATGGTTAAAAATATATCGACTATATAAAACAAAAACTGATCAGTTTCATTTAATTAAGGATTGGCCCGATTTTGCTGAAATTAAAGCCGGGCAAATAATTGGGCATGATGGTGGAGAGGCAATTCGAGCGGAGATTGATAGCTTCATTTTATTTGCTACTGCGCGGCAAAAGATTGGCGAAGAAGCTTTTATTTTGGGTAAAAACTTAGCAGATTTTCTATAAAAAACAACCGCCTTGGCGGTTGTTTTTTATAATCTAAGAAGAAAAGACGGTTGACTATTCTTTACCTTCCCACTTTTTAGCGGTTTTTAAACAGCTGGTGCAAACTTTAATAGTTCCGCCGTCAACTTTGCAGTTTTGTAAGTTGATGCCTTGGCGGCGAAGGGTTTTGATATTGGAGTGGGAGCGGCTGGCGCCCTTAGTGGCACTTCGCTGACAAATATCGCATTGCTTAGCCATAATTTTTAGGTTTATTATCAAAAAATAAACTAATCTAGTAATTAGTCTTAACTCACCATAGCAAGTTTTGCTAAAATAATCAAGGCGTGTTAATCTGGAGAACAGTTAATAACCAAGTTTATGATTAGTTTATTTCAAATTATCATTTTTTTATTGTCAGCTATCTTGCATGAATATGGTCATGCTTGGATGGCTATGCGTCTGGGCGACGACACTGCCGAACGGGCCGGTCGTCTGACACTTAATCCGCTAGCTCATTTAGATTTGTTCGGTTCACTGCTTTTGCCGGGCATGTTAATTTTAACCGGTTCGCCAGTCGTTTTCGGTTATGCCAAGCCGGTGCCGATCAATTTGCATAATCTGCGCGGTGGATTAGTTGGTCAGGCTAAGGTCGCCATCGCTGGACCAGCGGCTAATTTATTGCTCGCTCTAGCAGCATCATTATCGGTTCGTTATTTGGCCGGCGGATTGGCCTCCAGCTGGGGCCAGCTTTTGGCGGCTGTTGTTTTGATTAATTTAGTCTTAATGGTTTTTAATTTACTACCGATTCCGCCGCTAGATGGTTCTAAGATTTTAGCGACCATTTTACCAAGATCGTGGCGCTATTCTTATTTAGCTACTGAGCGTTGGGGTTTCTTTGTCCTATTGGCGATTATGTTGGCTTGGCCGCAATTGCTTTATTACCCGGTCAGCTGGCTGTTAGCTGTCCTCTTGTAAAGCCTTGACTTCCCGATTGCTTTCTGCTAAATTGATAAGCAACTAAGCACAATTCCTGGCTCGGATTGCCAGATTTATTTTAATTTTTAAGAAGAAAACTTAGGTTTTTATTGTTATTATGCCAACTATTAACCAGTTAGTCCGCAAGCCGCGCACGACAATCAAGCAGTAGAGCAATTCGCCAGCTATGCAGGTTACGATGGATTCGTTGCATCGCAAGAAAAATATCGTCCAGCAAGGTTCGCCATTTAAGCGCGGTGTTTGCTTAAAGGTAACAACTACCACGCCAAAAAAACCAAACTCGGCTTTACGAAAAATTGCCCGTGTCCGCTTATCTAATGGCATGGAGGTTACTGCTTATATTCCAGGAGTTGGCCATAATTTACAGGAACATTCCATTGTGCTAATCAAGGGCGGTCGCACCAAAGACTTACCAGGTGTTCGCTATAAGGTTATCCGTGGTGTTTATGATACTCAGGGTGTTGACGGCCGTCGCCAGAGCCGTAGTCTCTATGGCGCCAAAGCCCCTAAAGCTAAATAATTTTGTAGACCAATATGCGAGGAAAACAGGCGCCTAAGCGCGAAATAGTCGGTGATCCGAAGTATAATGATTTGGAAATCGCCAAGCTGATCAATTATTTAATGAAGGATGGCAAGAAAACCACTGCCGAACGTATCGTTTACGATTGCTTTGACATCTTAAAAGAAGAAACCAAGCAGGAGCCGCGTCATATTTTCAATAAGGGCTTGAAAATGATTTGTCCGCTGGTGGAAATTCGTAGCCGTCGGGTTGGTGGATCCAATTATCAAGTACCGCATCAGGTGCGCGGCGATCGTCGCTTTACCTTGGGTTGCCGCTGGTTGTTGACAGCTGCTCGGGCCCGCAAAGGACACTCTATGGCCGAGAAATTGGCGGCCGAGATTTTAGACAGCATCAAGGGCGAGAGCGCTTCAGTTAAGAAGAAGCTGGATGTCCATCGCATGGCTGAAGCCAATAAGGCTTTTGCCCACTTTGCCCGCCACTAGTTTGTTATTAAAACCGACCGATTTATGACGAGTCCGTCGGTTTTTTAATCTGCCAAATTTTATTTTACTTTATTTTTATGCGTGAATTTAAGCTAGAGAACACTAGAAATATCGGAATCATGGCTCATATTGACGCCGGTAAGACGACTTTTACCGAGCGGGTTCTTTTTTATACTGGTAAAAAGCACAAGATTGGCGAAACTCATGACGGTCAGGCTGATATGGATTGGATGGAGCAGGAAAAAGAGCGCGGTATCACTATTACCTCAGCGGCGACAACTTGTTTTTGGAAGAATAACCGCATCAATATTATTGATACCCCGGGTCACGTTGATTTTACCGTTGAAGTTGAGCGATCCTTACGGGTGTTAGATGGCGCGGTGGCTGTTTTTGATGGTGCCGCCGGTGTTGAACCACAATCGGAAACTGTCTGGCGCCAGGCTGATAAATATAAAGTTCCACGCCTTTGTTTTGTTAATAAAATGGACAAAATGGGCGCTGATTTTATCATGAGTTTAAACTCTATTCGTGATCGCCTTAACTCCAAAGCGGTAGCCATCCAATTGCCGATTGGTGCCGAAGATAACTTGAGCGGCATTGTTGATTTATTGGTGGAGAAGGCCTATGAATTTCACGGCCAGAATGGCGAACAGATTACCGAGATTGAAATACCAGCCAATCTTAAGGATGATGTTGTTAAGTATCGCCATGAAATGATTGAAAAGATTGTTGAACTCGACGAATCATTAACGGAAAAATACCTTAACGGCGAAGAAGTCAATATTGATGATCTTAAGAAAGCTTTGCGTAAGGGAGTTATTAATAATGAGATTTATCCGGTTCTTTGTGGGGCCGCTTTAAAGAATATTGGCATTCAGCAAGTTTTGGACGCGGTCAATGAATACTTGCCGTCACCGCTAGATGTACCCGAGATTGAGGCTCATGAAGCTGGCGATGACAGCAAGAAAATTGTTGTTAAGCCAGAAGATAATGGTCCGTTTGTCGCTTTGGCCTTTAAGATTGCCACTGATCCGTTTGTCGGCCGTCTTTGTTTCGTCCGTGTTTATAGCGGCGTTTTGCGTTCCGGTTCCTATGTTACTAATTCGGCTAATGGCCGCAAGGAGAGAATTGGTCGCTTAGTTCGGATGCATGCCAATCATCGTGAAGAAATTAATGAGATTTATTCTGGCGATATCGCCGCCGTTATTGGCCTCAAAGAAACTATTACTGGCAATACTTTGTGCGATGAAGGTCAAAATATTTGTTTAGAATCAATTACTTTTCCAGAGCCGGTTATCAAGATTGCTGTCGAACCAAAGACTAAGGCCGATCAAGAAAAAATGGGCATTGCTTTGGGCCGCTTAGCTGAAGAAGACCCAACCTTCCGAGTAGAAACTGATGAAGAAACTAGCCAGACTTTAATTTCCGGTATGGGTGAGCTTCACCTAGACATTATCGTTGACCGCATGCGCCGTGAATTTGGTGTTGAGGCCAATGTCGGTCAGCCACAGGTTTCTTATCGTGAAACCATCCGTCAAACAGCTGAAGCTGAAGGCAAGTATATTAAGCAATCCGGCGGTCGCGGTCAGTATGGCCACTGCTGGTTGCGTATTGGGCCACAAACCGAGGGCCAGGGTTCAGAATTTGTTGATGAGGTTAAAGGTGGTGTTGTCCCACGCGAGTATATTCCGGCTATTGAAAAAGGTTTTAAAGAAGCTTTGGATAAGGGTGTTTTGGCTGGCTATCCAATGGTTGATGTCCGCTGCGCCGTTTATGATGGTTCTTATCATGAGGTTGACTCCAGTGAGGCGGCCTTTAAGATGGCGGCGGTTATGGCTTTTAAAGATGCCTGCCGTAAAGCCCACCCCGTTTTATTGGAACCAGTCATGAAAGTTGAGGTGACTACCCCCGAAGAGTATATGGGCAGTGTTATTGGCGATTTGAACGCCAAGCGCGGACAGATTGACCACATGTCGGATCGTGGTAAACTGAAGGTTATTGATGCCAAAGTGCCGTTAGCCGAAATGTTTGGTTATGCCACCCAATTGCGGTCAATGAGTCAGGGCCGCGCTAATTATAGCATGGAATTTTTACACTATAGCGAGGTGCCAAGGAATGTCGCCGAGCAGATTATCGGCAAGTCCGGTAAGTAAGCATTTGGCCATGGCTTGGCTCTCTCCCAGCCTATGATTAAGAACATTGATCAAATATTGCATTTAGCGCAGTTAACCGGAGACCGGTTGATTGTCGCCGACCAACAGAGTCCAGAGCGCAGTTTGGCCGTGTTATCGCTGAGTGATTATGAAGAATTGTTATCTCTGGCTGGCTTGACAAAGGAGCAAGGCTTTGCTAAAGTAGACAATGATGTTGCCAGCCAAGAGGCTGGTAATGTTGCTGTCAATTCCAGTTTTGTGCAAAAACTTGGCCAAGGTCAGGGCAAAAAATCGCCGTGGTCAATTCCGGCCAGCCGACAGGCGGCACAAAAAGATATTGATAATTAGCCTTAAATAATTTTAATAAAACTTAATAACCACCTAGCTGGCTAACCAGCTGTCTGGTGTTAATCAAGAAACTATGACTGACAAGTACGAACGCAGCAAGCCCCATGTCAATGTCGGCACCATCGGCCACGTTGATCATGGTAAAACTACTTTGACTGCGGCTATTTTGACTGTTTTGACTGCTGCTGGCCGCAAGACCAGCCAGAAGAGCGTTGATCAGATTGACTCCGCTCCAGAAGAAAAGGCTCGTGGTATTACGATTGCTACTGCTCATGTTGAATATGAGTCAGAAAATCGCCACTATGCTCACGTTGACTGTCCTGGTCACGCCGATTATGTCAAGAACATGATTACCGGTGCTGCCCAGATGGACGGTGCTATTTTGGTTGTTGCCGCCACTGACGGCCCAATGCCTCAGACTCGTGAACACATCTTATTAGCCAGACAGGTTGGCGTGCCTTATATCGTTGTTTTCTTAAACAAGTGCGACATGGTTGAGGACAAAGAGTTGATCGACTTGGTTGAAGAAGAAGTTCGCGATTTGTTAAATAAGTATAGCTTCCCTGGTGACACCACTCCGATCATTCGTGGTTCAGCCTTGCAGGCCTTACAGAACCCAACCGGCGAATATGCCAAATCAATCATGGAATTGGTTGACACCCTAGATACTTATATCCCTGAGCCACAGCGTCAGATTGACAAGGATTTCTTAATGCCAATTGAAGATATCTTTTCTATTGAAGGCCGCGGCACCGTGGTTACCGGTAGAATTGAACGCGGTATCGTTAAGGTCAGCGACGAAGTTGAATTAGTCGGCTTGGGTGATACTCGCAAGATTGTCGTTACTGGCATTGAGATGTTCAACAAGTCCTTGGATCAAGGTATGGCTGGTGATAATGCTGGTATTCTTTTGCGCGGTATCAAGAAAGATGAGGTTGAGCGCGGTCAGGTTTTAGCCAAGACTGGCTCAATCACTCCACACACCGAATTTGAGGCTGAGATTTATGTCTTGACCAAGGAAGAAGGTGGCCGCCACAAACCTTTCTTTAAGGGCTATAAGCCGCAATTCTATATCCGCACCACTGATGTGACCGGCGAGATGGAATTGCCTGAAGGCACCGAGATGGTTATGCCTGGCGATACCATTACTTTGAAAGTTAAATTGATTACCCCAATCGCGCTCGAGGATAAGATGCGCTTCGCTATTCGCGAAGGCGGTCGGACCGTTGGTTGCGGTGTGGTTTCCAAGATTATTAAGTAGAAGATAGATAGTCCTGCTGCCACTCTTGGTGGCAGGATTATTCTGTTTTTTATAGATCAATAAACAGCCAAAAACATGTCTGACAAGAAAGCCGTACCTACCGATTACAAGCAGAGGATCAGAATTAAAATCCGCGCTTTTGATCACAAAATTATCGATCAATCAACCAAAACGATTATCGATACGGTGCAACGCACCGGCGCCAAGATTTATGGGCCGATTCCGTTGCCAACCGAAAAAAAGAAATACACTGTCAACAGCTCAACCTTTGTTCACAAGAATGCTCGCGACCAGTATGAGATGCGTATTCACAAGCGTTTATTGGATATTATTGATCCAGCTAGCAAGACAGTTGAGTCGTTAATGAATTTGAGCTTGCCGGCCGGTGTCGATTTGGAAATTAAGATGTAAAAATACCAAATTATTTGGTTTTTTAGATAATTTTCGGTTTAGTCAGGGTTTGAAAAACCTCGCGGATTCTTTCCGAGGAGAAGTCTTTGAACCGACAGCTGAGCCGATGGGAGAAATTTTTCGTTAAATTCAGTTCAACAAAATTAGATTCAACCCCTATGGTTAATTGGTTTTGCGGTGCTGGTTTTGCGGAAAAGCCAGTTTTTATTTTTTAAGGTGATCCGGTTATGAAGTTTATTTTAGGCAAAAAATTGTCCATGACCCAGATTTGGCGCAATGATCTTGTCGTCCCGGTGACTCGTATTCAGGTGGAACCCTGCGTGATTACGCAGATCAAGACTGTTACCACTGATGGTTACCGAGCCGTTCAGCTGGCTACTGGCCAGCGTAAGGTCAAGAATATCGCCAAGCCGCAACGCGGTCATTTTGGTGCTTGGGGCAATTTTCAATACCTGCGAGAATTCAATTTAGATCAAGAGAAGGAGCAACCAGAAGCTAATTGGCAAGCTGGACAACAGATTTCCGTTAATAGTTTTATTCCCGGCGATCGGGTTCAGGTAACCTCAACCAGCAAGGGTCGTGGTTTCCAGGGCGGTGTCAAGCGGCACGGCTTTCATGGTCAGGGTCGCACCCATGGTGTCAAAGACCAGCAGAGAATGCCTGGTTCAGTCGGAGCGACCGGCCCAGCCCATATTTTTAAAGGCACGCGCATGGCTGGCCGCATGGGTGGTGAACAGGTGACTATTAAGAATTTGGAGGTTATTGAGATCGATGAAGCTAATGGTTTTATTTATTTGAAGGGAGCGGTACCTGGTTGGACTAATGGTTGGGTGTCAATTGTTGGATCCGGCGATTTATTGATTGCCGAGCAAGTGACCTCAGTGGAAGAAGTTGAGGCTCCAGTTGTCGACAATAATGCCGAAGTGGCCGCTGATAATGCTAAAGAAAGTGTTGATTCAGAAGAAAGTGCCGATCCGGTCGTTGAAAACATTGTTGAACCGGAAGTTACGGAGGATCCAGCGGTCGAAACTGAGGTTGAAGCTGCAGAAAAGCCGGCGGATGATGAGCCGGCAACCGAGGAGTCGACGACTAATGAGTCAGCAGCTTAGTTTTGCTTAGCTAAATTAACCGTTATGATTAAATATCAAGTTCACAATCAACAAGCTGAAATCGTTGGCGATCAAGAGCTAAGCGAGGAAGTTTTTGGTTTAACTGTCAATCAGGCCTTGGTTCATCAAGCCATGGTCACTCAATTGGCCAATACTCGTTCGGTGATTGCTGACACTAAAGATCGCAGCGAAGTCAGCGGCGGCGGTAAGAAACCATGGAAACAGAAAGGCACCGGTCGCGCTCGAGCCGGCTCTAGCCGCAGTCCGATTTGGATCGGCGGCGGTGTTACTTTTGGTCCAACCAATGATCGTAATTTTTCTAAGAAGATTAATAAGAAAATGCTTGGCAAGGCCATCTGCATGGTCTTTAGTGATCGGGTCGCCAGTCATGATCTGATTATTGTTGACGATTTAACGGCTAAGGATGGTAAAACTAAAGAGTTAAAAGCGACCATTGAAAAACTATTAGCGGTTGACCAGCAGGGCAGCCAGGTAGCTAAGCCGCGGGTACTTATTTTGACCGGCAGCAGCATTGATTCTGTTAAGTTAGCTGGCCGTAACTTACCACGGGTTCAGGTTTTAAATGATCAAAATATTAATGTAGTCAGCTTGCTCCGGGCCAATAAATTTATTATCAGCCAGCAAGCGATTGCTAGCCTGCAACAGCGTTACGGCGTTGCGGCCGCTAAATAAGCTATTTGTTAAGATATTAGTATGGACAAGCAGAATAATACTACGGCGGTTGTTGATGAGAAAATCGCTCAAGCCGATCGTCAGACGATGCGCCGCGGCCAATTGGCCGGAGTATTGATCAAGCCAGTAGTGACCGAGAAAGCGGCGGCAGTCAATCATTTGAATCAGTATGTTTTTATGGTGGCCAATAAGGCCAACAAGATTGATATTGCCAAGGCGGTGACAGTTTTTTATGGTATTGAACCGGTGGCGGTCAATATTATTAATGTTGCTGGCAAGAAAGTGGCGCGCGGCAAAGTCAAAGGCCAACGCAGTGATTGGAAAAAGGCTATTGTGACCCTACCGGCCGGCAAAACCATCCAGATTTACGAGGGTGTGTAATATTTACTAAGTTAAGCGACGATTATGCCTATCAGAAAAGCTAAACCGACAACTCCTGGCCTGCGTGGATCCAGTTTTGATAATTTTAGCGATATTACCAGCACCACTCCTGAGCGCCGGTTGTTAATTATCCGCAAGCAGAAAAGCGGCCGCAATAATCAAGGTAAGATTACTGTTCGTCATCGTGGCGGCGGTCACAAGCGCTATATTAGAATTGTTGATTTTAAGCGCGATAAATTTGATATTCCT
>CAYNWZ010000012.1:0-21332 GCA_964401085.1 uncultured Gammaproteobacteria bacterium | reverse complement strand
ACTCGCAAGGCAAAAACATCATAGATTTCATCAAATTTGCGTTGCTTATTATTCATCTTTTGCCAGATGCTATACAGATGTTTGAATCGGCCGTTAATTTCGTGATTAATTTTTAATTTATCCAAAGCCGTCCCTAGTTCGCGGCCGGCGCGGCTGATATATTGGTCTAACTCCAGTTTTTTCTCCACCTCGTATTTTTGCAGCAGCTCTTGATATTCCTGCGGGTGCAAGTGTCTAAAACAGATATCTTCCATTTGCCATTTTAGGTGCCAAATACCCAGCAGGCCGGCAATTGGCACATAAATCTCCAATGTTTCATTGGCGATTCGTTGGCGTTTTTCGTCAGGCAGATATTCTAGAGTTCTAAGGTTGTGCAGTCGATCAGCAAACTTAATGAGAATAACCCGCAAATCTTTGGCCATTGCCAAAAACATTTTTTTCAAGCTTTCCCGATAGCGTTCCTGGCCGCGGTAGCTGATTAAACTTAATTTAGTTACGCTACTGACTAGAAAGGCAATATCTTCGCCGAATAGTTTTTTAATGGTTGGCAATTTATATTTAGTGTCTTCTGGAACATCATGCAATAAGCCGGCGGCGACAATAGAAGCGTCAGCGTTAATCTGCGCCAAAATAAAGGCGGTGTGCAGCGGGTGTTGAATATATGGTTCGCCAGTCAATCGCTTTTGCCCATCATGGGCTTTAACAGCGAACTTATAGGCTTTTTTGATTAAAGCTATATCGGCTGGCGGATAATGGTCGGCAATCTTGGCAATTATTTGTTCAATAGTCATAAACAATCGGCTCTTGTTGGCTAAGGCCAGCTTGTGCTATACTAAAACTATACTTTAATTTTGCTAATCAGTCAAAAAAATTAACATGAAAAGGTTATCATTTCGTATCACCTGGCTGTTGGCCAGTGTTTGCTTGTTAGTTGTTTGTCTGACCCCATTAGTAATTGGCGTTCCCAATGTTCTGGCTGAAGATTCTCTGGGGGTAAATTACATGAATGATACCGGATTGTCCGTTCAAGATCCGCGCATCACCGTGGCACGGATTATCCAGATAGCCTTGGGTTTTTTGGGAACTATCGCCGTTGTTTTGGTTATCTATGCCGGTTTTTTATGGATGACCAGTGAAGGCAATGTTGATAAATTAAAACGGGCTAAAGATATTCTGAAGTCAGCGGCCATTGGTCTGCTGATTATTTTATCAGCTTTTGCTATTGTCACTTTTATTATTGATAAACTCAACGATGCTCTTGGTAATGGCTCTGGTCAATCAGTGGTTGATCGTGGTCCTGATGAGCAGGTCGGCCTGGGCGCTCTAGGCAGCGGTATTATTCAGAGTGTTTATCCGGCGCCTGGTCAGACTGATGTCCCAAGAAACACCGGCATTATTGTGACTTTTCGGGAAAAAGTTAAAGCATCAACCGTTTGCCAGGGTGGCAATGATTCAACCGGCGTTTGTAATAATGCCAATATTGTCACCAGCAGTATTAAATTTTTTCAAACCGAAACTGGTGATAATGAGGCTACTAATTTAGCTGATAACCAAGTTAAAGTTAGTAGTAATGATGGTAAAACTTTTGTTTTTGCCCCAACTGAATATTTAGGGTCAGCCAGCACTAATACTTGGCAATCAGTTAAATTGACCACTTCTTTGCGTAAGGCTAATGGTCAGCCAGCTTTTAGTCTTGGCGATTTTGTTTGGCAGTTTGAAGTTAGCACTCGGGTTGATTTGACTCCGCCCCAAGTTCAGATTGGCGGCGTTACCCCATTTCCTGATAATGGTCAAGATGTTAACCAGGGTGTCCAATTGGCTCAACCGGCGACAGCCCTAATTGATGTGTTGTTGCAGCCACAGACCGCCGCCACGGCGACTGCTGGTTCGCCCGAGCCGGTTGGTTCATCCGGCGCGGCTCGCTTAGAAGGATCTTACAATTGTTCGGGTAGCGGCACTATTCATGTTGTGGCCGCTGGCTCGTCGCCAGTTCAAGCTCAAGTAACCAGCGATGGCGGCATCACTGGATTGATAGACGACGATGATGTCAGTGATGGGCGGGTTAGTTTGGGTTGTGGTTTAACTTTGATCAAAAATGGAGCAATGGCTCCAGATAATCACGGGGCCATAGTCGCTGGTAATGGTTGGAATATTGAAGTATCAGCGGCACGGTCAGGCGATAACTTGACGGTTGGCAACCAAATTTACAATTTCGTTGCCAGCTCTAGCAGCAATCCGAACAATATTGCAGTTGTTGGCTCCTTGTCTGAGATAGCGGATCGAATCGTTGAAGGTATTAACCAGACTAATAGCGATATTAGCGCTGCCAGACAATCAGCCGGTAATAACAAGATTGTTTTACAAGCTCGTTTTGCCGGCGAGGGCGGCAATTCTTTAGTTTTATTAGATAATAGCTTAGGAATATCTATCGAGTCTGGTTTTGCTGGCGGGCAGGATCGCCAAGAACAAATAACGGTCAACGGATTAAATGATTCTCCCCGTAATTCCATTATTCAGATTAATTTTTCTGAGCCGGTTAATCCATTAACACTGGTTGGCACTAGCCAAGAGGTTAGTTCGACCATTGAAATAATCAATATTAATAGCGGACTTCCAGTCAGCGGCCGTTTTGTTATTGCCAATCAATATCAGACCCTAGAATTTATTCCTAGTGAGGAATGCGGAGCCAATGCCTGCGGCGACCGGATTTATTGCTTACCAGCTAATAGTCATCTATTAATTAAAATCAGAGCGGCCAATTTACAGCCTTGCGCCGCCAGTAGTGATTGTTTAGATAAGACGCCGTATAATCAATGTGGCGGTTCTTGCCAAAAAACAGCCGACGATCATTATCCTTTAGCTGCCTTGCCGTTAATTAGCGGCTTGGTTGATGCCAGCTTCAATTCTTTGGATGGCAATCGTGATGTCAAGGTGGTCGGTCCGGTCAATTTTTACAGTGAAAACACCAAGGATACCAATCAGCGGGATAGCTATTCTTGGTCATTTTTTGTCAATGATGATATTGATTTGACGCCGCCGCGACTGACTGCTGAATCATTGTCGCCAAGTTTGGGTTTAGCTACTTCTTCGCTCAATCAATTGATTGAATTTAGTTTTGACAAGCTAATGATGGTTAGCACCTTAAATAGTGGGGAAATAGTGATAAACAACAATAACCATCGCTTGATTAATTTGTTTAGTGCCGGCGTGGCTCCTGGTTATTGGCTGACCAGTCAAGCGGTTGACTTCGGTGTGCCTGATGGCTATCCTGATTTTACCAGAGTAACAGTTAATCACGATCTTTTTGCCGATACTACTAGATATTCAGTCGAAATCGGTTCTGGGGTTAAAGATTCACGACAAAATTGTTTTAAGCCATGTCAGGACAATGCTGCCTGCAGCAATACTGACGCTTCTTGTTGTAATGGCTCGCCAAGTAGTGGAGCCACTTGTAATTAATAAAACACCATCATGACCAGGAGTCAAAAATTTTTATTAAGTGGACTATTAATTGGCGGCTTAGCAGTCGCTGTTTGGTGGGGTGGCCAAGCTGTTCTAGCTCAGACAACGGCTGACCTTGGTGTTAATTACGCGGCTGCCACTGGCTTAAGCACCCAAGATCCGCGCCTGACCGTGGCCAAAATTATTAGGATTGGTTTCGGTTTGCTGGGTACCATTGCCGTTGTTTTGGTTATTTATGCTGGGTTCTTGTGGATGACCGCCGCCGGCAATCAGGATAAAATTCAGCGAGCTAAAGACATTCTCAAGGCAGCCGTCATTGGCTTGGTTATCATGCTATCGGCTTTTGCCATTACTAGTTTTATCATTAATCGATTACTGGAGGCGACCAATGGACCGGGTGGCGGTAATTCAATTGTCCCAGAAATAGTTTATCCGCCGGCTAATACTGATTTTATGGTTACCGGTTCCAGTCCGGCTAGCGGTTCAACTAATCTGCCGCGCAATACTGTGGTGCGTTTCCAATTTAATGGTTCTATTAATGCCAGCAGCGTTAATGCTGGTACGGCTCAGGTTTTAGCTGGCGGTAGCCCAGTAGATGGTTCTTGGCAGGTCAATGGTCAAGAGATGTTTTTTCAACCAGAGGCTATTTGTAGTGGCAGTTGTGGCGAGGTCCATTGTCTGCCAGAAAATGGTGATATTAGTATTCAATTAACCGCTGGCATTCAAAGCGCCGGTGCTACTCCTAAAAATTTAGTTTGCGGCTCAGCTGTCGGGTCGGCGACCTGTAATCTTAGCTTTGCTGTTGGTTCAGCCATTGATTGTCAAGATCCGACCGCTGAATTTATTTCTAGTGTCGGTGTTTGTGCTGGCCATAGCAACAATATTCAGGTTGCCGCCAGCGATGATAGCGGCTTGACCAGATTTGAGTTTTTAACCGATAATCAGTCTTTTTATTTACAGACCGGCAATTTCGGTTCCGCTTTTGTGGCTAGCGCTTTGTGGACACCGACCAGCAGCGCTGGCGCCAATTTTACTTTACGGGCCTTGGTTGATGACTTGGCTGGTCGTCGGACCAGCATCCAGCAGGCTGGCAAATTATTACCGGCTCATTGTTGCAATCAGGTTAAAGATGGCGATGAAACCGGTATTGATTGCGGTGGCAGCTGTTTGGGTTGCCAAGGGGCAGCTTGTGCGGCCGATCTACAATCACCGGCGGCAACCTGCAGTGATAGCTTATGTAGTTCCGGTTTTTGTACTCAACAAGGTTCTAATGCATCAGCTTGTCAAGCAGCCGGCTATCCAGCTGGCACAGCTTCTTGTTGTTTGTGTAAAAATAAACCAGTTATTGCTAGTCTTAGCCCGCAGGGTGGTTTTTGTGTTAATAATAGTGATCAGTATTGCCTGATTAATAGTGATTGTGGCTCTGGCGGCGTTTGCGATCAAACATCGCCTAACGCCAAGACTGGTAATTTGATGACCATTATTGGTAGTGGTTTTGGTACGAGTACTGGATCGGTAGTTTTTGCCGATGATAAGCTGGGAGATTTGTCGGCTTGCGGTGTTAACTCTTGGTCTAATAATCAAATTGTGGTTAAGGTGCCGGCAGCAGTAATTGATGGACCGGTCAAAGTAACCAATAGCGATAATTTTAGCGCTACCAGTACTCAGGCGGTTTTAATTAATAATATTGCCCGTCCCGGACTCTGTTCTTTAAGCAAATCAACCGGCACCACCAATGAATTAATCAACTATCAAGGGTTGAATTTTAGCGATAGCGGGCCAGTCGCTACCAAGGCTCTTTATGGTAATTTAACCAATCCGATTCCCACCAACGAGTCGCAGGTCCTTAGTAATGTTTTAATTAGGGCGCGAGTCCCCAGTTTGCAGCCGGGTCAAGTTACTACTTTTGTTCGCAACGAGGGTCCAGTCTTTGGTCCGACTAGTAACTATTTATTGTTTGATAAGTTGGTTGATCCGGGCAGCCAGCCGCAGATAACCGGCTTTGAGCCGTCCAGTGGACCGCCCGGTCAATATGTGACTATTTATGGCCAGGGTTTTGGCAATTTGCGAGCTGGTAGCTTGGTTAAATTTGGCAGCACGGAGGCTAATTATGAATTTCCAGCTGAATGTGCTAACTCTATTTGGTCGGATCGGCAGGTTATTGTTAAAGTGCCAAAAAACATAGCCGTTGGAACATATGATCTGTCAATTAGTTTGGCTAGCGGCGTAGTTTTGGCAGCTGCTGATGTTTTTACAGTCAACACTGATCCGTTGACACCCAGCGTTTGTCGAATTAGTCCGACAACTGCCCGTGTCGGTAGTCAATTACAAGTCTGGGGTGAATATTTTAGAGATTATGCTGCGGCTACTAGTCGGGTGCGTTTCAGCCAGAATCTTAATGCCATCACTAGCTCTTGGTTCTATCAGTCAAGCGATGATTTCAGCAGCGCCTCAACCACGATTCCGGTGGGCGCGGTCAGTGGGCCGGTTAGAGTGATTAATGCCAATGGCATCAGTAACGGTCTCAATCTTAAAGTTGGTGCTTGCCAGATTGATGGTGATTGCCAGGGGCAGATTTGTTGTCCGGCTTCGTCGCCGGCCGGCGGCCAATGTCGCAACGGTCTCCCTCAGTGTTATGGAACTTCAGCCAGTTGCGTTTATCGCTGGTCGTTTAATACTGGTAGCGGTAATAAGACTTGTCAGGCCGGCACCACTCCTTGTGGTAATCAATGTTGTGACGGCAGTCAGGAATGTCAGGATAATGTTTGCGTCAATAGAGCTTTATTATCTTGTAATGATTATCACCAATGTAATGGAGCTTTATATTGTCCTAATTCACCAGGCTGGTGTAGCCAGAAACAGAGCCCAACTATTAATGGTGGTTGCGGCGATGATTATTGCCGTGAATTATTTGAGAAACAGGGGTTACCAGCGGATTCAGTTAATTATTGGTCGGATGCTAATATTTGCGTCAATCAACAAGAGTGTGATCCTGTTAAATCTGTTGCCTTTCAGGTTGGCGTTAATCAAGTAACTTATCAGTTAAGCTGTCAAGATGGCTATTGGACAACCAATTTGACGGCTGGCCAATGTCCGCCCGGTCAGACTGATTACGGTCAATGGCAATTATTGGCCAACAATGTTTGTCGCAGCGACAAATCTTGCAGCCAGTGTGCTAATCGTCTATCGTGTTTAACTTTTGAAGACAAATCTTATTGCGGCCTTGATCAGAAGGTTTGTGCTGGCGGCTTTGCTTGCCAGGATAACCAGTGCCAGAAAGCGGCTGATTCTTGTGAATGCTGCTGTGATAAGGAATTAAATAATCCAAGCACCAAAGTTAATCCAGGTTGTTGCGCGCCGTTAACTTGTACTGATACTTGTGGCGCCGGCGATGTTCAGGTTACCATTGATGGCGTGACCACTAATAAACAGTTTGGTGTTTGTTCTGGTTGTAAAGAGGTTGGCGGTGGTCAAACCGAGCAGGATGCGGCTTGTAATTGCACTGGCTCATCTGGCAAATATTGTGATGCCTCAACTCCATCCGGTACTTGTCGCGACTGTTCGCAGATTGCTAATGCCGCCGAGTGTGTTAATCATAGTTCTTGCTGTTTTGATCAGAAGACTAATAAGTGTCGTGGTGTGGTTGGTAATGCCAAGATAACTTCTGGAGCCGATATTGGTAAGTGTGGTTACTATCGTTGTGACGGCCAATCCTGTGCTGCCGAATTGGCGGCCACTGGTCAATTTGCCACTGCTACCGAGTGTGAAACTAAGTGTCGCGTTGTCAGCCTGCAGGGACAGTCTTGCGATCTGGCTACCACTATCAAGAACGACATCAATCCTTATAACGACCTGTTTAACACGCAACAAATCGGTTGCGGTTATCAGTTATGTGCCTCACCCTTAAGCTGTCGAGTAGCTAGCGGCACCAGTACGGCTACCAATAATCCAGCCGATTGTGGAACTTGTTGTTGCGACCCCGGCAATGATACCTGTGCTCAATTGAGCACCAATTTGTCGTGCGTAGCCAATCGCGGACAATGCTCTGGTTCCGGCCGTGGCCTGTGTTGTGGTTGCCAGAGCGATGCTGATTGCGGCGATAGCCTTAACAATGGTTGTGGTCGCGATACTTGCTGTCAGGCTCGTCCAGTAGTGGTCAACACTTTACCGCAAGACGGTGATTATGGGGTTTGTCGCAATTCGGTTATTCGAGCTAGCTTTAATCAGGCCGTTGACTTAGCTAGCTTATCAGAGAATCTTTTATTAATTGCTGACTATGGCAGTAGTCGTGAATGTCCAGATGGAACCAGGTATTTGGCCATGGACGCTGCTAAGCCGCTTGGCTGGCTGGCCCGTTTGCGTCAAAGGGTTCTGGCTTGGATTAAACCAAGCGCTTTAGCTGTATTACCGTCATCTGGCAATACTTACTGTTCAATTAATCGTGAAGTAAGTGTTCTGAATCAAGAAGTGGTTATTCGCCCAGCTAGTGTTTTAGATGCCAATCGTCGTTATTTTGTGGTTCTGACCACCGATAATGACATTAATGATAATCGACCGCTTGGAGTCTTGAGTCAGGCTGGAGTTGGCATGTCTCGAGGCCAATCGTTGCGGTTTAATAATTTGCAATTTCCAGCAGCTATTCAATGGTCATTCACCACCGGAAAGTATGTTTGTCAAATTGACCATATTGAAATCGATCCAGCCTCGATATTATTATCTAATTTAGAGGATTCCGCTAGTTTAAATGCCGCCGCTATCAGTGCCAATGGCCAGTCTCTGGCTACTAGCACTGATTATGATTGGCAGTGGTCGTGGTCACTTGGCAATCAGTCAGTGGCTCAGTTGAATGCCGTTGATAATCAAGCGACTGTTCGACCACAAAACAAGAAAGACGCTGAAACTTATGTTCGGGCAACCGCTCAGGTGACCACTGATCATTCAGCTAGTGCTGGAGCCGGTCAAACCAGTTTTTCTCAGGAGGCGGCGGTTAAAGTATTTCTTTGTGCCAATCCTTGGCCAGCCCGTCGCGCTGATGGCAGCTGGCAGCCCTGGACGGACTATGCTACCAATATGCAGTTCTATTATTGCCGCGACGGACAAACTAATACTCAATCCAGCGATTTACCAGGATTGAAGGTGGTTAGCAGCACTGATCCAATGGCAATTAACCCGGCTTTTTATTTCTTCCGCTATAATCAGGCCACCACTTCTCCAGTAAACCTGCAAGGAGCTGCGGCGTCAGCTGGTCAATCGGTCAGCCTAACCTGGAACGCTTATCCTAGTGCCGTCGGCTATAAGGTCTATTATGGCTTGCATAGCGGTCAATATTTTAGCGATCCGATTAATATTCCCAGAAATACCTTAACCGCTACGGTTAACGATTTAATCAATGGTCAGCTTTATTATTTTGCTGTTTCCGCCATCCTGCAGATTGATCAGGCTACTTTTGTGGAAACACCATTATCGGCCGAGATTCAGGTCCGCCCGCTCGATACTAAGGTTCCCGATGCGGTTCGTTGCGTTGTTAGAAATACCGTTAAAAATAATATCAATTTACAATGGCGAAGGAATACTGACGATACCGCGGCCTATCGCATAGAATATCGAGCCAATGGGGCAGCTACGGTTGGCAGGGTGATTATTATTAATCAACCGGCATCCGGTAAGACGGTTAGCGGAACAATTTTTGATCTGGTTAATCCTGACAATACTTTAATTGATATTAAAGCGGTAGACTCAGCCGGCAATGTTAGCGGGCGGCAAAATGAATCGCCAGCCGGTTGTTCCGATTAATTATTGATTTGGTTGATGATTGGCTTTGTGATATAATAATTTAGCTTATTTATAAAACTAAACTTATGTTTGATGAAGTGAATAATCAGTCTACTCCAGTAGCGCCAGCTAGTCAGGCGACTGATGGTCCGGTTCAGGATATTTTTGCCAGCGTTGAATCGCCAGCACCTAGTCAGTCCAGTAGTCAGCCGAATTCTTCTCAACCATTTATGCCGGCTGGATTGCCGGTAACTGCTCAGCCGGTTAGTCAAATGGTGCCGAAGTCTGGGTTTAATGCCAAGTGGATTCTGATAATTTTAGTTGTTTTGATTTTAGCTGGTGCCGCTGCCCTAGTTTATTTACAGTATTTTAAAAAGACCCCGCCACCGATTATCACTCCGGAGGCTATTAATGTAATCAGCGAAACAGAGGTTACTACCACTGAACCCATAGCCACGGCCACTGATGAGGCTATTATTGATACCACTAGCACTGACAATTCTATTAATGTTGAAATGGATACTGTTAATGTTGTTGGGGATGAGATTGGCGTGACTGAGCCAGATCAACCAGTTGTGGCCGATAATCCAATTCCCGAAGCCAACCCTAATCTTGATAGCGATCAAGATGGTTTGACCGATGCCGAAGAGTTGAATATTTATCAAACTAACCCTCTACAGGCTGATAGTGATGGTGACGGTTATACTGACGGTGATGAAGTTAGAGCTGGTTATAATCCGTTGGGTAGTGGCAAATTAGCTCAGTAATCATAGGACTCTGATGTTTTAATTATGTCGGACCAACCGACTAAAAATTTTAAAATCGCTTATTCTGACGAAGCTGGTGTCTCCGCTGATCAGATTGATTTTGTTCAACAGAGTGAGGTAGGTGCCGGCCTTGAGGCTGGCCAGCATATTTACACCATGCCCAAGGCTTTTCGATTTGGACCGAAAGCTAAATCAGGCAATAAGGTTGGAATTTTAGTTATGGCGGCCGGGCTAATTCTGTTTATTGGCTTAGTTTATATTGGCTATTTAACGCTTAGCAAGAAGCCGATTTTTAGCTTTAGGCCAGCGGTTCCTGAGAATAATAATTCAACTCCCATTAATGTCGACAGTCAGGCGCCAGTAACAGCCACTACCACTGAACAGCCGGCAGAAATAGCCGTTGATTTAAATGATCCCGAGCAGGCCTATTTGCAATTGCGCTTGAAGCTAGATCAAGCTTCAACGCTAGAAGAATATTTAAATTTATTTATCGCTGGCGCTAGCCAAGATAAGGCATATCAATTGGCCGAACAGACTGTTGGCTTAGATGCTTTATCCGAAAGTCAAAAATCCAGCACACTCAGCATTAGCAAATCAATGATGGTCTCACTATCGTCAGCTGATCAAATCAGTAAAGATGTTAGCGGCGATCGGGCGACGCTAACCATAACCAAAGCCGATACCGGCCGGGTGGCTATAGTGACGATGCTGCGCGAGAATAATCAATGGAGATTTGATGATGAGCATTGGCAAGATGCTGATAATTCCTCGCTTAGTACCACTACTGATAATTCAATAATACCATCTTCATCCAGTAGCACCGTTGATATGGCTGATAATTTTTCTCTTGATGCTGATACTGACCAGGATGGATTGACCGATAAAGAGGAAATAATTGTCGGTGCCAAGATTGACCAAGCCGATAGTGATAATGACGGCTATGGCGATTTAGCTGAATTGCGGGCCGGTTACAATCCAGCCGGCAGTGGTAAGATCGCTAGCAATAATGGATTAAAGTTGATTAAGCAAGGTCGCTGGTCAACCCTGGTGCCAGCCGCCTGGACTAGTCAATTGGGTCGTGACGAATCGGCTATTTTCCGGACCGATGATGGTCAATTTATTCAAGCGGTTGTCTTAACCAAGAAGGCTGGCCAAAATTTGACTGATTGGTATCAGGAAATCTTTACTGATCAAGCCGCTGATGTGGTTAGTGCCGGCCGCAATCAATTGGCCGTCAGTCTTGATGGCTTGACTTATTATGTCAGCCGGCCGGAGTTGAATTATTTGATTAGTCTAACCTATAACCCAGAGACTACCAAGTTATTGAGCTATAGCAATATTTTTCGGTTAGCGGCTGATAATTTGGCAATTAACAATTAAACATGGTAACGGCTTGCAATTTAACTAGGCAGAATATTGATTTAAGCCGTTGGCAAGAGATGAGCCAGTTATTTTTGCAGGAGCAGCAAGCGGTTGGTGATGTTAGCTTGGTTCTGGTTGGTGATCGGCGTATCCGATGTTTGAACGACCAATATCGACATCGCGACCAGACAACCGATGTTCTGTCATTCGCTGGTGATGGCGATGGGCAACTGGGCGAAGTCATAATTAATTATCAGCAAATTATTCGCCAGGCACGGCGCTTCGGTAATTCAGCTTGGCGGGAATTAATTTTTATTACCACTCATGGAATATTGCATTTATTGGGCCACGACGATGCCACTGATCATGGCTGGCAAATTATGGAGAAAATAAGTCAAAAATTTGTTGAGAAACATAAAATATGCTGAGTTGTCGTCGTTTATTAAAAAGTTTCCGTTATGCCCGTCATGGCTTATGGCGAGTTGCCAAAGAGGAGCAGAATTTCGCCATTGAGTTGACTATTGGGATTGGCGCGATAATCTTGGCCGGTATATTAAAATTTGCTTTATGGGAGTGGGCAATCCTATCGCTAACCATCGGTTTTGTCTTAATAGCCGAACTGCTTAATAGCGCCGTGGAGCGGGTTAGCGATTTATTAAAACCGCGGCTGGATATTTATGTTAAAGAAATCAAAGATATTATGGCGGCCGCTGTTTTCTTAGCCGCTGGATTATCAATTATTGTCGGATTGGTGTTATTTTTACCCCATATCATTGAACGATTAATCACTATATTTCAATAAATTATATGCGCGATCAAACATTGGTGGCCGGACTGGATATCGGCTCTACAGAAATAAGATTGGTTGTCGGCCAGGCTACCGGCGGACAGCTACAGATTATCGGTGCGGTATCGGCTCCGGCGGCGGGCATTAGCAAGGGGATTGTCAATAATATTGAAGAGGTTGCTTCCTCGGTTGTTACCTGTCTAGAAAAATCAGAGCGTTTGATTGGCGTTCGAGTAGATAATGTTTATATCGGTGTCAGCGCCCCTAATTTGAAGTGTGAACGCAGCAAGGGTGTGGTGGCTATTAATCAGATGAATAATGAAATTACCGAGGAGGATGTTACTCGGGTTATTGAGGCGGCGCAGGCTCTTTCATTACCGGCTAACTATGAGGTTCTTCATGTTATCCCCATTAAATATCGGGTTGATAATCAAGAGGATGTCAAGAATCCGGTTGGTATGTCCGGTATCCGTCTGGAGGTTGAAGTGTTGATTATCCAGTCTCTGACCAATCAAATTCGTAATATGACCAAGGCGATTGAGCAAGCGGGCCTATCAATCGTCAGTCCGGTTCTGGCGCCGTTAGCCGCCGCCGAGGCTGTAGTTAGTGCTCGGTCCAAAGAATTGGGAGTCGCTTTAGTCAATATTGGATCATTAACCACTAGTTTGGCGGTTTTTGAAGAGGGGCAGTTGTTGCATGCCGCTATTTTACCGATTGGCGCTGACCACATTACCGCCGATATCGCTATCGGCCTGCGTTGTTCCATTAATCTAGCTGAAAAGATTAAGCTAGAATTTGGCCAAGCCAATCCGGAGAAAATTGATAAGGACGACGAGGTGGATATCACGCCGCTTATTTCTCCAGACAATGAAGTTGACGAGCCGATGACTGTGCCAATGAAATATTTATCAGGTATTATTGAAGCGCGAGTCGGTGAGATTTTTCATAAAGTTGATGCCGAATTAAAGAAGATTAACCGTTCCGGGATGTTGCCGGCCGGTGTGGTTCTTTTGGGTGGTGGTGCCAAATTAGCTGGATTGACTGATCTGGCTAAGAAGAATCTGCGTTTGCCGGTTTGTTTAGGGGCCAATCGTAATGTTGCCGCGGTTATTGATAAGGTTAATGATTTAAGCTATTTAACCGCCCTTGGTTTAGTAGCCTGGGGTGATCATTATGATTTCTTGGCTAGCAATGATGTGTCCAACAGAAGTTTCAGACCGGCGCAGGCGATTAAAAAGGCTAAAGATTGGTTTGGGTCATTATTTTTAAAGTAATTTTTCTTGATTTTTTTACTTGGATAATTTACAATCAAAACAAACATACTATTTAATTTTATAGCTCGTTAGCTAATATTCTTATGACAGAAATTAAGCCAGCAGTTGAGGCGCCAGCCAAGATTAAAGTTGTCGGCGTCGGCGGTTCCGGCGGTAACGCCATTAACCGCATGATTGAAGGCGGCATCAAGGGTGTTGAATTTATCGTGGTCAATACCGACATCCAGGATTTGAACTATAATAAAGCCCCGGTCAAGATCCATATCGGCAAAACAGTTACCAAGGGTCTTGGTGCTGGCATGAATCCTGATTTAGGACGCGATGCGGCGGCTGAATCGCAAAATGAAATTCGTGATGCCCTTAAAGGGGCTGACATGGTTTTTGTGACCTGCGGCTTGGGCGGTGGTACCGGCACTGGCGCTTCGCCGGTTGTGGCCGAATTGGCTCATGACCTTGGCGCCTTGACCATCGCTGTCGTGACCAAGCCATTTACCTTCGAGGGCGCTCAACGACGCAAGATTGCCGAACGCGGCCAAGCTGAATTGACTGATAAGGTTGATGCTGTCATTACCATCCCGAATGATCGGATCTTTCAGGTGATTGATAAAAAAACGACTATTCTGGAGGCCTTTGGTATTGTTGATGATATTCTGCGCCAAGGTGTTCAGGGAATTTCGGAAATCATTAATGTTCCGGCTTTAATTAATGTTGATTTTGCCGATGTTAAATCAATCATGATGAATGCCGGCAGCGCCTTAATGGGCATTGGTCAGGCTTCTGGCGAAAATCGCGCTATTGAAGCGGCCAAGGCGGCCATTAATTCGCCGCTGTTAGAGATGTCAATTGATGGCGCTAAGGGCGTGCTTTTCACGATTACTGGCGGACCGAGTTTGGCCTTGGACGAAATTCACGAAGCTGCCAAGATTATTACCAATTCGGTTGATGAAGAGGCCAGGATAATTTTTGGCACCTCGGTAGACAACAATTTTAAAGATGAGGTCCGGGTTACGGTTATTGCCACCGGTTTTGATAATCGTTCCGCCAATAACGACAATCAGACTATTAGTAAGAGTTACGATCATTTTTATAAGCCGACGACTTTTGTGGAGAAAGGACAGGGCGATGATATTGATGAGGAAGTTAAAGAAAATCGTAAGGGCCTGATGTCGGCCCTGAAGAAGGCGCAATCAGAACCGGCTCGCCAACCGGCGCCGCCAGTTGCTCCCAGCTTATCTGTTGATGAAGATGACGACGATTTGAGTATTCCGACTTTTATCCGCAAGAAGTTGATGTAAAACGAATAAAAATTGTATACAAAAAATGCCGCCTTTTATCGGGCGGTATTTTTTATTATTTTTTAGCCCATTTTCTAGCTCTTGCTGGCTTTTGAAAAAGTGCTATAATTAAATCACCAGACAACTACATTTTGTGGAGAAACAACTTAATTAAGCACAATATGTAGTTTTAGCCAAAAATCATGAAATGCCCGATTTGTTACCATTCTGAGACCAAGGTAGTGGACTCGCGAGTCGCCAGTGATGGCTTGTCGATCCGCCGCCGCCGCGAATGTTTGAAATGCGGTTTCCGTTTTTCTACCTATGAGGAAACCGAAATTTTAGATTTATTAGTGGTTAAACGAGACGGTCGCAAGGAGGCTTACAGTCGGGACAAGATGATTTCTGGCTTGCGCAAAGCCACCGAGAAAAGGCCGATTGACAGCGATCAGTTCAAGCAGCTAGTCAATCTAATCGAGCGTGATATCCAAGCATCTCGTCAGCCCGAGATTAACAGCCAGGATATCGGCCGTATTGTCATGAAACAGCTTAAAAAAATTGATAAAGTTGCCTATATTCGCTTTGCTAGCGTTTATTCTGATTTTGAGCTGCAGGATTTGAGCCAAGAACTGCATCGGCTGCTTAAGTTAAAAAAGTAACCCGCACCATCTATGAGTCAAGGTATTAGCAAGATTTGCAAGCGCTCCGGAGAAATCGTTGATTTTGATCAGAGCAAGATTACCAATGCCATTAATAAGGCTATGTCAGCTGTCGGCCAGCTTGATGAAGCCAAGGCCGAGACTATTTCTAGCGAGGTCATTAAATTGGTCAATCAAAAATTTCACGAGCGGAGTATTCCGGCGGTTGAAGAAATTCAAGATATTGTCGAGGAGGCCTTAATTAATAATCGTTTAATCAAGGTTGCCAAATCCTATATTCTGTATCGCGACCAGCATGCCCGTTTGCGCAACTTGTCGCTAATGATTGATTCGGAGAAAATCATGGATGATTATTTAAAGCAAACTGATTGGCGGGTCAAGGAAAACTCTAACATGAGTTTCAGTCTGCAGGGACTAAATAATCACCTAGCCTCAATCATTTCGTCAACTTATTGGCTTAACAAGGTTTATAATGCGCCGATTCGTGAAGCTCATCAAAATGGTGATTTTCATCTGCATGACCTGCAGATTCTAGCCGCTTATTGCGCCGGTTGGGACATTAAAGATTTATTATTAAAGGGTTTTGGCGGCGTTAGCGGCAAGGTTGAATCTCGTCCGCCCAAGCATTTTAGAACCGCTCTGGGCCAGATTACCAACTTCTTTTATACTGTCCAGGGCGAGGTGGCTGGCGCTCAAGCTTTTTCTAGTTTTGACACTTATTTAGCGCCGTTTATTCATTACGACAAGTTGACCTATGCCGAAGTCAAGCAAGCCATGCAGGAGTTTCTTTATAATGTCAATGTGCCGACTCGGGTTGGTTTTCAGACGCCCTTTACCAATATTACCATGGACTTAAAGCCGTCCAAGACAATGGGTGAAGAAAATGTGATTATTGGCGGCGAGCTTAAAGAAGAGCGTTATCGCGATTTCCAACCAGAGATTGATATGCTTAATACCGCTTTTGCCGAACTGATGATGGAGGGCGACGCCAAGGGTCGAGTTTTTTCCTTTCCGATTCCAACCTACAATTTGACCAAAGATTTTCAATGGGATTCGGCCGTAGCCAACAAGATTTTTGAGATGACTCGCAAGTATGGCATCCCTTATTTTTCCAATTTTATTAATTCAGATATGGACCCCGATGATGCGCGGTCAATGTGCTGTCGTTTGCGATTGGACAATCGGGAATTGCGCAAGCGCGGCGGTGGATTATTTGGCGCTAACCCGTTAACCGGCTCTATCGGCGTAGTTACTATCAATTTGCCGCGGATTGGCTATCTCAGTCAGACCAAGGAAGAATTTTTCCAGAAATTGGGCAATCTAATGAGGTTGGCTCAGGAAAGCTTAGAAACTAAGCGGGAGATTATTGAAAAATTAACCGAAGGCGGTCTTTATCCGTATGCTATATTATCTGACTGGCATTAAAGAACGGTTTGGCGGTTATTGGAATAATCATTTCGGCACCATCGGTTTGATCGGTATGAATGAAGCCTTAATCAATTTTGCGCCGATTGCCAGCGATCTTGCTAGCCCGGCTCGCCACCAATTTGCCGAAGAGATTCTGGAATTTATGCGCGATACCTTGGGTAAATTTCAAGAAGAAACTAACCATTTATATAATCTAGAAGCCACCCCGGCCGAGGGCACTTCTCGTCGACTGGCTCGTTTGGATCGTGATCTTTATCCTAATATTAAGGTGGCCAATAATGACCAGATTGACCAAGCGCCATTTTATACCAATTCAACTCAGCTACCAGTCAATTTTACCAACGACATTTTTGAGGCCCTGGAGCTGCAGGATGGTTTGCAGACCAAATATACCGGCGGCACAGTTCTTCATTTCTTCTTGGGTGAATCGTTGCCTAGCGCTTCGGCGGTTCGGACTTTGGTGCGCAAGGTGGCGGAAAATTATCATTTGCCATATTTTACCATTACTCCGACTTTTTCTGTTTGTCCCAAACATGGTTATATTGCTGGTGAACATTTCTATTGTCCGAAATGTGATGAAGAAATTGGCTTTCACCCTGAGCCGGCTTTGGCTGAGATGGCCTAATTATTTTGCTTATTAATTTTTTAATCCCCATGCCTATGTCTCCCCTAGAAACCCAACGCACTCCTTGCGAAGTTTACAGCCGTGTTACCGGCTATCTGCGGCCAGTTAAACAATGGAATGATGCCAAGCAAGCCGAGTTTGCTAATCGCCAAACCTTTATTGCTGAAGGTGAGAGCGATAGCTGCGGCTGTTAGTTATGGTTATCGGTGGATTGCAGCCAGTTAGCTTGCTTGATTATCCTGACAAAATTTCCGCTATTGTTTTTACTCAGGGTTGTAATTTTCAGTGCCGATACTGCTATAATCCCATGCTTGTCCGGCCGGCAACGGCTGGTGCCACAAATACTACAGGTCAGTCAGTTTTTTCACTGGCTGACCTGTGGGCGTTTTTAGACCAGCGGCAAGGACGGTTGGAGGCAGTAGTCATTACCGGTGGCGAACCGACCCTACACCGTGATTTGCCGGAGTTCATTGCTGAAATAAAACGGCGCGGCCTGTTGGTTAAATTGGATACTAATGGCACGGTCAGCCAAATGGTTAAACAGCTAGTGCAAGACGGTTTAATTGATTATTTGGCCATGGACATCAAAGCTCCTTGGGAGAAATATGGCCAGATTATGCCCTTGCCCGCTGATGTTTTGCGCCGTTTGACGGCTGAAGCCAAAATTACGGCTGAATGGTTAATGGCTGATCGGCCGCTTGATTATGAATTTCGCACCACCGTGGTGCCGGAGTTATTGACGATTAATGATATTGAATTGATGGCGGAGCAATTAGCTGGTGCTCGTTTATGGTATTTGCAAAAAGGTCGGTTAACTGGTGATTTATTAGATCCCAGCTTGGTTGGGCACGAGGTCTATACTGATGCTGAAATGGTTGAGTTATTGGCTGTAGCCAAAACTAAGGTGCCAACCGCTCAGATCCGTTGATTGGTGAGCTAAGTTTTTTTTGCTATAATAATATTGATATCAATTAGCTTAATTTATTTTATGGATGAAGACTTGCGGCGAGTTTTAGCCGAACAGGCAGCAGCCATTGCCGAGGTTCGGGAAAATACCCGATTGATTTATCGTTATATCTATTGGCAAAGAATTCTTGGCTGGATCAAGTGGATTTTGCTTATCCTGTCTTTGCTAGCTGGCGTTATTTATTTACCACCGTTATTAAAAGATTCTTTTAGTCTTTATAGCTCAATTTTGCGGTAATTTTTATGTCTGAAGTGGTTGGTGGTCAAAACTTTGAGGCTGTCCGTCAACGCCTCCTAGAAATTGGGAGGTGGCTTTGACTTAGCTGCCAAGCAGCAGCAGTTAGCCGCTTTGCAAGAAGAAGCTCAGACACCTGATCTGTGGTCCAATCCAGAGCGGGCTAGCCAGTTATTGAAAAAGATTGAAGCTACCCAGCAAGAGATTAGTGATTATCAAACAATCCAGCAGCGCTTGGATAGTTTAGCCGAATTAGTCGCCGCCAGTGAGACTGATACTACGGCCGCTGACTTAGTGCAGACCGAATTATTGCAGATAATTCAACTTTTAGAACAACTAGAAAGTAGCCGTTTTTTTGATCAGCCGCATGACGACTTGCCGGTTATTTTGTCCATTCACGCCGGCACTGGCGGCGTTGATGCTCAAGATTGGGCGTCAATGTTAGAACGGATGTATTTGCGCTATGCCGATCGGCAGCATTGGTCCAGTCAAATTATTGATGAACAAGCTGGCAATGAGGCCGGTATTAAAAGTGTTACTTTGCGTTTAGCCGGACCGCTAGCCTATGGTTTTCTGCGTGGCGAAGGGGGCACTCATCGCCTATTGCGCAATTCACCATTTAATGCCCAGCATCTTCGCCAGACCTCTTTTGCTATGGTCGAGATTTTGCCCGAGCTGCCAGTAGCTGAAGCGCCGACGATTGCTGATAGTGAATTACAAATTGATGTTTTCCGCTCTTCCGGACCGGGCGGTCAGGGGGTTAATACGACTGATTCGGCGGTGCGCTTAACCCATCTGCCCAGCGGCCTGGTAGCAACTTGTCAAAGTGAACGCTCGCAGCATCAAAATAAAGCCTTGGCGTTAGCCGTTTTACAATCTAAATTGGCCCAGCAGCAAGCTGATGAGCTTAATCAACACAAACAGGCGCTCAAAGGCCAACAAATTAAGGCCGATTGGGGTCTGCAAGTCAGGTCGTATTTTTTATATGGCAGCCAGATCATTAAAGATCATCGCACTGAAGCTAGCACTAGTGACATTGCCGGGGTGCTGGATGGTAAGTTGGATTTATTTTTGAAAGCCTACTGGCAATGGGATTGGCAACGGCGTCAGACTGACAAAACAGATTAGTAATAATTAGTAAAATTATGTCCGGAGGGGGACAATTCTTTCCGGCTAGCCGTTATTGGCTGGCTTTTATTGTCGGTGTCGCCTTGGTTGGCTTATGGCCGAACTGGTGGTCGGTGGGCTATTTTTATGGCAGTTTAATCGGTGTTGTTTTAATTAGTCTGGTGGTTAATCGATTAAATTGGCCGACTTTATTATTCATTTTATGTTTAGCGGCTGGATGTTGGCGTGCGGCTAGCGTCTGGCGGTCGGCTGAAGCCATGACTAAAACCTTGGTTTGCTCCAGTCGTGATATTGTGGTTAGCGGCCAATTAACTAGCCAGCCACAACTTCGAGCCAGCGGCGGTTCGCAGCTGGTTATTAAAAGCGTCAGCTATAATTGTGGTTCAGCCTGGCTAAGTTGGCCAGGGCGAATGTTGATTTATGGACCAGATAGCTGGTCAACCGGCGCTCGAGCCGGTCAGCGTTGGCAATTTAGCGGCCAATTAGCTGAGTGGCCGACTGGCGGTGTTTTTAGCTACCGTTATTATTTATTTAACCAAGGAGCGCGGGCTGTCCTCAAGGCTGACCAACGGCAGTTAGTGGCCGACCAACCACAGAGCGGGTGGTTCTATTTGGTTAATAGCCAACAGCGTTTAGCCGGCGCTTTGTCTAGCAGTCTAGCTGAGCCGGCGGCGAGCTTGGCCGGTCCTTTGGTCTGGGGCGGGGCCGGCCGGATGTCTAGCGGCTGGCGTCAGCGGCTGGCCATTACCGGCCTGAGCCACATCACTGCCGTGTCCGGTTTTAATATTAGCTTGTTGCTTGTTTTGTTTATTGATAATCTTATTATCCTTGGCTGGCCGCGCCGTTGGGCGACAATTAGCGCCACCGGTATCATCATTTTTTATGTTTTAGTAATCGGAGCGCCGGCTTCGGCAGCGCGGGCCGGTATTTTTGGTTTATTATTAGTTTGGGGACGCCATTTCGGTCGCCTTGGTCGCAGTGGCCACTTGTTGTTGATTAGCGCCGCAGCCATGCTGGCGGTTAACCCGTTTTATTTATGGGGTGACTTAGGTTTTAGCTTGTCGTTTGCCGCTGTTTTTGGTTTACTCTATTGGACTGAGCGCTGGCAACAATGGTTGCAATATCTGCCGTTACTGCGTCAGCCATTGATTAATGAAAATTTGGCGGTCACCTTGGCGGCGCAAATGTGGACTTGGCCGTTAATTTTTTGGCAATTCGGCCAGATTTCAATAATTGCGCCATTGGCTAATTTGCTAGTAGTTTGGGCCTTGCCTTGGCTAACCGTCTTTTTATTATTAGCTAGCCCGCTGGCTTGGCTGTGGCCAGCTGCTGGTGTTTTTATTTTTGCGCCAGCTGGCTGGCTATTAAATATTTTATTAGCGGTGATTGCTAATTTGGCCGATTGGCCGCTGGCCGGTTGGCTGGTGGAGTGGCCAGATAGTTGGCGGATTGGGATTATCGTCGTTTATTATGGAATGACAATGATTTTATTAAGAAAGCTAGAGCAAAAATCCTTGACATAACAAGCTTCTTGTGTTATTATCTAGGTAGCAATCTTAACAAAAAAAGAAAAAACAAAAAAAGGAGGTCCTT
>CAYNWZ010000011.1:0-22033 GCA_964401085.1 uncultured Gammaproteobacteria bacterium | reverse complement strand
CAAAGGAGGCTAGGGCATTATTTTGTTCCAGGACATTTATCTCGGATTGCATGATATAGTCATCAAACCACATAAAGTTTTTGGTGTAATCTATTGCCTCTGTCTTTAGGGTTGTCCACGATGTTGGCCGAATTTTATTCAAAAATTGCCGACATTCTTCCGGTAATTTATCGGCTAAATATCTTTCCACTTGACGGCTATTACCCTGACAATGGGTAGTTAGCCAGTAGACATCATGATTGGTTACTAGATATTCTAAAAATTTACCGACATGATTAGCCGGCTGGCCGTCTTTATTTATTAGCACTCCGTCAATATCAAGGTAGATGTTCATTTTATTTAGAAGTTATATTTTGATTTTCCCACTAAATTAAATATCGGTCAATTAAGTTGCTTGGCTATAAGAAAGTTCCAACTACATCCCATGTCCTCCGCATATAAATAAAACAAGGTTATCCGCCAGCTGGCGGAGCCTTGTTTTTGATTAGTTTTGAGGGTTATGGCTATTGACAAAAACTATACAATATGCTATATTAATAATGTTAGATCGTATCATTAAAAATTAGCAGTATAAATTATTTTGAATGTGGGTAGCGTGGTGAATTTCTCAATTGAGATTTTTAGCACGCTACTCGCATTGAGAGCACGGATGCAGGGATTGCATCATTTCAGGCCCACGAGGTGGCTAAAAGCCAAAATCAAACTTCAAGGGCAAGAAAAAGGAGAAAAAAATGAAAGTATTTACTTGGAATTCCGAAGGAATTTCAGCTGGACTGCAAGTCCAGGCTGATGAAAAGCTTGGGCAGATTGTGTTCCTTGGCGAAACCGGTCGCGGTCGTCGCTATGAAAAGGTTGGGTTGGCTCGTCACAATCCGGCAGAAATTTTGAATGGTCGTGTGGTTGAAGCACAACCAGTCAAAATTACTTTGCCGGCGAAAGACGGCAAACCCGAGAAACATTTTTTTATTCTCGAAAAGCCTAAAATTGGGACCTGTAATGTTCTCGTTCGGATTAACTCCTACGGTGGATATATCCGCGGGGCCTACGGCAGCTGGCAAACAATTGCTGGCCAACCGGAAACATTGGTGAGAGCCTATGGTGCCTTCGGCGATGCCGGTCGGATTGGTAATTGGGATGATGGACTAGTGGTTGTACACCCCGGGGATGTCATCAAGACTCACCCCTCCCGCACCTGGGGTCACGGAGATTCGGCCCTTTGGATTAATGAAGCCGGCGAGTTACAGACAGCTAGCTGGCAGGACTATGAGATAATGATGGCAGCTTACGAGGCAGAGGCAATTATTGCTAATGCCGGGGGAAAGCCGATCGTTGCTGGCCAGATGCCCTGTTTCAGCTTCTCGAGTGGTGAAATCACCTCGGGTATCAAGCTGGAAAAAGGAGTAGCCGGTATGGCTGTGCGTCTTGGTGAGTCCGGCCGAGGTCGCAAACTGGTGGAAGTTACCGCTATTGAGGAAACCTCTACTGTTTTAACAGCAGCAGCTGTTGTCGATTTAGGTAAGGAAATCTTTGGACTGATTCAGTTCGAAGAATCCGAACCAAGTGCTTATCTGGTGCGCATCTCTACTAGAGCTGGTTATACCCGTCGCGGCAATGGATCTTGGGAAATTTGGAAGGGCAATCCTTCTTTAATTACTGAGGGACGTGGTGCTGATGGTGATGCTGGCGGTATCGGATCCTGGAAGGATGGGCTCTTCATACTTCGTGAAGGGGACGTAATCTATGTTAGTCCTAGTGGCGACGGTCCTTCTTATGCTGTCTTTGTAAAAGATGGAAAGGTTCAAGCAGAGACTTGGATTTCATGGAAAGTGGAAGACGCTAAGCGTGACCCCGGTTTCTATGTTTCCAAAGGGACTGCTCCCTGGGGACACGTTCCGACTGACTGGATCGGTCGAATCGTGACCACTAAGGTTATGGGCGAAAGATATATGTGCGGTGGTCGTATGATCCCAGCCTATGAAGACAGAGAAACGGGTGAACTCATTTCTAATAATCCCGTTATTTTAAATCTTGGTTGGGATGGTCAAGATCGCCACGACGTGACTGTTAATGCAGCCTTATGGGTTATTCTAACTGACAAAAAGGTTAGACGGCTTGAGGGCGAAGAAGCAGAAAAGCGTCACTCGCTTCGTTCAGAAGTCAAAAATCTTCATGACCGACTCATGGCCGCCACCAAGCAAAGTTTCTTCAAGCTGACTGAGATTAATTTGCGCAACAGTGTTGAAGAGTTAACTCAGTCACAGGACTTTGATATCATGCCTACTGTTGGCCGGTATAATTCATTGACTGCCTGGGTCGAAAAAGCTAAGAGAGTTCTTGGAGAACTGACTGTCGTTCAGGAGGGTCTTGAAAATCTTGAACAGCGTCAAAACTCTGGTGAAACCAAGCCTGAGCCGGTAGAGCCGACATCAGTAGAGAATGATGAGGGAGTTGACCTTACAGGGGTTGATTTCTCAGAATTTTTTGGCGGCTGTGTCGTCAGGTAAATAGCAACAACAAGGAGTTTTCGAGAGGTTCTCCATAAAAACCTCTCTCTGTCCAGAGATGTGTGTCTCTGCTGATGAGTTCGGAAGAACGAAACAGAAATAACCAAGCAACCTTTATTTAATTACTAGTTTTTATATTAGAAAAGTTCCAACTACGTCCCACTTCCCCCGCAAGCCGAATAATCCTAGTAAAATAGGGTTATTTTTGTTAACATAAGACATATCTCTAATAATTATGAATTTAGAAAAATTAAGCGGTTCAGAGCAAAAAATCCAAGAATATATTTCTCGTATTAAGAATGGAGAATCTAAAGATTCAATTACGCCTGGACTGCCACCATCCTTTATTGCTGGCATCGAGTCTGGTTTAAATTCGCCCAAAGAAAACGAGCCCAATGAAGCAATCAAACCAGAAATACCGCCGCAATATCAAGGCCTTGATGCTGATACTCTTGATTTCATTTGGACGATTCCTGAGTATATTGATCCTGAGAAGACCAAACAAGGACAAGAAAAAAAACAACGAGTTCTTGATAGTCTTAGAAAAAAGGAGGCTAGCCAAAGAGAGATACAAAAAAGCCAGTTAGTTGATAGTTTAAAGATTGAAACCATTCGTCAAGAACTTGGCACAAGTTCTAATGAAGCCGTTGCCATTAAACAAAAAGAGCTTGATTTGTTTGAAAGTAAGCACAACGGGAGATCGTCGATTGCCGGATTGATTAAATATGTTACCCAGGGAAGAAAGCAGGCCGTTATTGATTTGTATCAAAATCTTTTTGCCAATATTGATAATCAAGAATCGCGACAACAATTATTTAAGGGGCTGTTTCAAGACATCTACAATAATTATAGGCTGGCTGATTATGCCGTTAATCCTCACGAAGAGCAGACCTGGAATGATGCGCTTAATAGTAAAAATATAGAAATTAACAATAAAAATAATGAATGGCTGTATCGTGGCATTTTTCCTAAAAACGGCGAGGAAACGGTTACACGAGGATCATTTAATGTTCGTGTTACGCCAGAGCTAATTAGTGCCATTGATAATTTAATTATTAGCGGCCGGATAAGAGCTAACTATAAATTTGGTCAACCGGGGACATCGGCTTCGCCAAGTGATCGGCACGATGCTATTAGTATTTATTTTTTAGAACAACCCAGCCAAGAGGCTTTAGCAGAATTATCACAGATTATAAAGCCATATGTTCGCGGCGACAATCTGTTGGGAAAAAAGATTGAAGATGGTTTTTTTATGTCAGAAATCGGTTCAATAGAAACCGAGCATATTGATGCTTTTGTTAATAATTTACAATCAATTGATCCATCGTTGGCCGAGGCGGTGAAGGGATATTGCTCGCCCAAACCAGGCCGAGGCAATTCTCTTAAAATGTCTGAAGCCCAATATTACGCAATAAAAGATGTAGCTCGTGCTTTCGGATATGATATTTCTTATGACAAGAATTCTGGATTTAATGTTGCCGATAAGTAAAAATAGTTTTAATCTTCTTGATTTAAAAAAATTCCAGCCATGTCTCACCCCTGCGAACCTAAAAACACACCTTTCGGGTGTGTTTTTAGAGTGCTTCAAAGATTATTGCTATTGACAGATTTATAATAAAGTGCTAGTATATAAACAATGATTAGAATTATTTTAATCATTCCCAACTCTGACGGGAAGATCAGGGAATGAACCTTCAAAAAGGAGAAAAAAATGGAAAAGATGAACAAGGGTCATCAAACCAGCTCAGGCCAAGCCCTGGAATTAACCAGAATCGCCGTTCAGGCCATCGCTAGTGCCCTGAAAAGTAAAGAAGGGTACTCTGGTCGCGTGCAGGAAGTCATCGGTAACCCCAGCCAGATTTATGATTTTTTCCGAGACATATTGCGCGTTAAAGCCTCTACAGTTAACCTGGTGAAAAAGGAAGATGTTTCTGTCGCCGCCGTAGACGGCACAAAGTCGCTTCTTGGTTTGCATTTGCCACTATATGCGGACCGAGATTACCGGGAGGCTGTTAAGCCAGAGTTTCCTATCGGTGAAATTGGGGTAGTGGTTTACGAGTTGTCTGATAAAGCCCAGTGGGTTGACGTGTTTTCGTCAATATCAGATAACTGGGACAAGCTGTGCCTGTCGGAAAACCAAATAGTTGCTTTTTTTGAGCAACATCTGGAATCTGAGCCGCCAACGGTTTTGAAGGCTTATGCCTTTCTGACAAAGGCCGACGATGCGTTTTTTATGGTCAGGCTGGGCTATTCGCCCAATAGCGGATGGACCATTAGTATTTCACGGCCTGAGAGGACCTCCTATGACGGCGGTCCGCTGGCACCACCAAATCTAGTGGTGTGCCCAAAATAACTTAATTCTCCATAACTTAACCGCCTGGTTTTCTGGGCGGTTTTCTTTTACCATAAGAAAGTTCCAACTACGTCCCATGTCCCCCGCGGACCAAATAATCCTAGCAAAGTAGGGTTGTTTTTGTTAAGATTAAATAAGAATATTATTAGCATTATTATATGACTGATCGTTTAAAGCAAGAATTGAAAGAATTGTTAGATAATTATTCTCAGGGAGAGGTAGCGCTAGCATTTAAACAAAAACTGTCGGCTGGGAGATTGACTAGACCAGAAGATTCAGAAGATCATTTCTGCGTTTATTTTGCGGCTTGCGATTACAAGGCCAAGCAAGTTTTCATTGGCCATCATATAAAGTCGGATCTATGGCTTTTTAATGGCGGCCATATTGAGGAAGGTGAAATCTTAAGAGAGGCAGTTGACAGGGAAATTAATGAAGAGTGGGGACTAGATGCGAACGGTTTTAATATTGATAATCCGGCATTTTTGACAGTGACTAAAATTGAAAATCAGAGCAAAAGACCATGTAAAACCCATTTTGATGTTTGGCACTTTATAGATGTTGATAAAGACAATTTTAAGCCCGATCCATTGAAATTGGCTGAAGAGTTCTATTCGGTTAAATGGATGAGTTTAATTGAGGCTAGAGAGAAAGTAGTTAATATGGAAACGCTTTTGGCACTAGATTTCATAGAGGCCAATTATTTTAATGATTGACTCCATTCTTGTGGACAGAGATTATATAACAATAGAATGCGCTGGCGGCATAGTTAGAAATAATGACAATATTGCGTTAATAAAAATGAAAAAGCTTGATGGTTGGGCCTTTCCGAAGGGCACAATTGAACCAGGCGAGACATCTTTAGAAGCAGCCAAGCGCGAAATATTTGAAGAGGCTGGGATAAAAGAGCTTTTACTAATTAAAGAACTTGGCACATACCAAAGACCAGTGGCTGACGGGCAGGCAATATTGTTAAATATTCACATGTTTTTATTTGAAACAGAACAAGAAAAAATTTACCCCGTTGAAAATGATGTTAGGGGTGCACAATGGTTTCCCATTAAAAATGCCAGCGACTTTTTGATGCTAAAAGAAGATAAAAAGTTTTTTAAATCAATTTATGAAAATATACAATGAATTAATCCGGGATCGGATTCATATAGGGCCGGATGAAAAGAGTCTCGTGGTGGTTTTGATGAAAAACTGTTTTTAGAATATACAGAATAAGCAATATTTATGGCTATAATCGTCGGCCACAAAGGAGCGGCTGGCTATGCTCCAGAGAATACATTGACCTCGTTTAGGGAGGCGATTGAAATTGGCTGTGATCGGACCGAGCTGGATGTTAGGCTGACCAAAGACAATCAACTAGTTGTTATTCATGACCGAGAGGTTTCTAAGTTGACCGACGGGACGGGCTTAGTCAGCGAAATGAGTTTAACCGAATTAAAAAAGTTGCGTTGTTCGGGTGGTGAGCATATTCCAACTTTGCAGGAAGTTGTTGATATTTGTAGAAACAAGATTGACTTACAGGTTGAGTTGAAAGCCGCCGGCACACCACAGCCCGTCAACGAGCTAATTATGAATAATGGCCTAGAAAAACAAGTAGTTATCACTTCTTTTAATTCTAATTGGTTGTCTGAAATAAAAACCGCAAACCCAAGACTACAGGTTGGTCTTCTTTTTTATACTGACGAGGTAATGGTTAATATCTGGAATTTAATAAATAGTGTACCTTTAGATTTTTTAG
This sequence comes from uncultured Gammaproteobacteria bacterium, assembly GCA_964401085.1. Lineage (GTDB taxonomy): Bacteria > Patescibacteriota > Patescibacteriia > Patescibacteriales > Patescibacteriaceae > UBA1359. The sequence continues at coordinate 15,429 of CAYNWZ010000011.1, read as the reverse complement.
CCCCTTTTTCAGGTATCATTACTAAGGATTTCGTCGACAAAGCCCATAATCTAGAGAAAAGGGTTTATGCTTATCACGTTAACAGTAAAGAGCTGGGTGATAAGTTGATAGCGATGGGTGTTGATGAAATTGGGACAGACTTTCCCAAGTTATTTATTGAACCAAAAATCGTTTAGAATCGTTCCAACTACGTCCCACGTCCCCCGCGGATCAAATAATCCTAGTAAAATAGGGTTATTTTTGTTAAGATTAGATGAATGGTTTTTATTTCCGGAAATCGTTATTCGAGATTTTTACTGCATTTCTTCCACCTCTTTAATGCAGCGGACCGATAAACCAAAACCACGGCCATTGCTGGCGTTGGCGTTTATGCTGCCCGAGAAAAAAACAACTAGGTAAGATGAACCAGAGTTCGGGCTTGATGACCAGTATTCGCCAGCCGTGCCACCACTATTAACATTTCCAGAGTCGTAATCACGAACCCCCGCGGCGGGAAGCTTAAGTGTTGAGCTGTAGGCTGTGGTATAATTAGTTATATTGGCAGCACCTATTAAGTTTTGCCATTCAGTTCGAGTTGGCAGGCGGAAACCGGTTGGGCATGGATTATTGAGGCTATCAGTTACCCCTTGCCAGAGAGTATTCTTTTGCGGATTACGCCAATCATAAGGAGAGCCGGTTGATATAATAAACCTGTCCCCGGGGGTATCTGTTGAGGCCTTAGTGCTAGTTGTTAGACTGGTCCTAATCTGATGGCCATCGGTCAATCTACCCCACTGGTATAAAGAACCGTAAGCGGCTGTATCGTTAAAAGCAGTAGCTACTTGCGTTGCCCCCAGGTTACGATCTAGCCAACATTTAGTATCAGCCCCAACAACCGTGCCATAAGTTAAGCCATCTTGACCAGTCACTGTACTAACACCACAAGTAAACCATGCACCACCGGGCGTACTGGTCGAGGTGTAACCATTGGTTGTAGCCACCCAAGTACCATTGGTTAGATCACCACTACTGTTACCAATACAAAAGGTTAAAGTATAGCTGCTGAAGTCAGCTGATGGAGTATAAGTATAATCAACATCAGCACAGCCATTATCGGCTCTAGGGCTAGGGTTAGTTGGTACTTTGGTTAAATAGATCTCACCAGCGGTACTGGTAATCGGTAATCCAGCGATTATCGTTGCTGGATAATGACCCTCAGTATTATAATAAAATTCTAAGGCCGTTCTGATAGTTTTAATGTCAGACAATCTGCGGGCATCTCTTGATTTAATTCGAGCATTATTAAGCGCAACTATTGATAATGTAGACAACAGAGCAATGATGGCAATGACGACTAATAGTTCAATCAGGGTAAAAGCGTGCTTCATGGGGTATTTTGGTCTATGGATTATTACTTGTAATATATCATAGACCAGAATAGTTGTGAATTGTATCTTACAAGTCTTTTATGTGACCAGCCCCAAAAAAACTTGAACTACGTCCCACCACCGCAGGTCAAATAATCCTAGTAAAATGGGGCTATTTTTGTTAAGATTAAGTAAGAATGTTTTTAATGCTGTTATCTTTTGTCTGATTATGAATAAGTTGGAATCACGGTTTGTTAAACAGAAAATTGGTGAAATCGATGATCAAGTTAAATCGCTGAAGGAACAAATCAATCGATTCTATTCTTTATCTAAGGCCGCGGCTGGCTTTTTGGCCACCAAGGAATTATTAAAAAGACTCAAAACATAGGTTATGCCATTATTTGGCTTTAAAAAGAAGAGATACATCCTTCTTTTCAAAAAACATAAAATAATTACCGGCCTTAGCTTGATCAAAAAGAGGTTATTATTGTTTTTTCAGAAACTAAAGAAAGCCTTTACTCTTATTGAGTTATTGGTTGTTATCGCCATAATCGCTCTGCTGGCTGTTCTTTCATTAGTGTCTTTTAGTAATGCCCGAGCTGAAGCCAGGGATGCTAAAAGGTTAACTGATATCAAAACTATTCAAAATGGTTTGGAGTTGTATAACCTAGATTTTGGACAATATCCTAGCGCGCCGCTCCCGTCTGGCACGCCAATCACTAATTTGTGTTTGAGCAATCTTGGAATTACCTCTACTTGTGGGGCAATAGTTTATGCTGGCAAACTGCCCGGTGATCCGGTTGGAGGTATTGATTATGCCTATGAGCCAATTGATGACGGCTCTTCTTATGCCATCGCTTTTGCCCTAGAATCTAAGACGGCTAATCATGAGGCTGGTGATTATCAGGCAACGCCCACCGGAATTGTGCCGGTTAGCAGCACGCCGGCCAATTGGACCTGTGGCACCGATACGGTCACTGATGCCGGTAATAATATATATGAAACTGTCCAAATTGGTAGCCAGTGTTGGTTAAAGAAAAATCTCAATGTTGGGGTCCGGATTGATAGCGTTGTGAGGCAGGGTGATTATGCTGACGGTATTCAAAAATATTGTTATGACGATAATGAGGCTAATTGCAGCACTTACGGCGGTTTTTATCTTTGGCATATGGCCACCGGCAGAGCTCAGGTTTGTGATGATTTTGACTGTATCGCCTACCCCGATAACGCTTGTTGTACAGTCCCCGTTCAAGGTATTTGCCCTTCGGGGTGGCATATTCCCTCCCTTACCGAGCTACAAGTCCTAGCACAGCAGGCTGATCCGGGCTGTGATTTTAGTGTGGGCAGCTGCTATACATCTGGCGGTAAATTGAAGTCTACCGCCTGGGATGGGACAGATGATTATGGTTTTACGGCTTTGCCGGCCGGATTTATTTTTTATTATGATCAATATGGAGTTACCAGTTCTTATGATGGTCAAGGCGACTATACTTCATTTTGGTTGTCAACGCCCTTTGCAATGGATGATAGTGGTGAAAAAAAGTCCGATAGGGGTTATATTTATGGAGGCTATTCTCATTTATATGCTGGCTATGGTGTTCGTCGTGAATATGGATACTCAGTTCGCTGCATTAAAGATTAATCATCGACGAAATTAATAATAATTAAGCAATTTTTAATGTTGTTTTATTATACTAGGAATCGTCGTTCCCATCAGCAAATTGACCCCGTTATAATTGCCAGAGCCAAGCAGTTTATCTTACAAAGATTATCATATTATAATCAGTTTTACGGGTTCAAATATAATCAGGTTAGCGTTAAGAATCAGCGGTCTCGTTGGGGTAGCTGCTCTAGGTTGGGTAATCTTAATTTTAATTATCGACTATGGGAGTTGCCGACTGAGCTAGCTGATTATGTTGTAGTCCATGAATTGTGCCACTTGCAAGAGATGAATCACGGGCCGTCTTTTTGGAATTTGGTGGCCCAAACAGTTCCTGATTATTTTGACCGCCGCCGCGCTCTAAGGAAGATTAAAATACTGTAAATAATTGTTTTTTTATACTATTTTTAAACGCAAGTTGGCTTGCTATTTTTTAGTTTATGTGTTAAGAAGTCTTAAATTAGTTCGTTGATAATTGAATAAAACACAAAATAAAAGGAGGAACAAATGGTTCCAATAATCTTCTGGTTCATTCCGTCTGCTGGCATTCTGGCTCTTTTATTTGCCCGAATTCTTTTTGTTCAGATGAAAAGAAAAGACCCGGGTAATGAGAGGATGCAAGAAATTGCCGGATTTGTTCAAAAAGGGGCGATGGCTTATTTGCGACAGCAGTATAAGCTCGTTGCCATAGTTTTTGTTGTCACTAGTATATTTTTTGCCATATCCGCCTATAGTTTCAATCTAATGAGTCGATATACCCCGTTTGCTTTTTTGACGGGCGGAGTATTTTCACTTCTGTGCGGATTTATTGGAATGGTGGCTGCTACCCACGCCTCATCTAGAGTGGCTAGGGCGGCGCAGGATTCCCTTAATTCTGGATTGCAAATTGCTCTAAAAGGCGGAGCGGTTTTAAGTTTTGGAGTGGTCGGATTCGCCCTACTAGATATTTCAATATGGTTTTACATATTGAATTATTTCTATGCTGGCGATCCTGGGGCCAGAATGATTACAATCACCACTATTATGCTGACTTTTGGCATGGGGGCTTCTTTACAGGCCCTATTTGCTAGACTTGGCGGCGGCATTTTTACCAAAGCTGCTGATATGGGCGCCGATTTAGTGGGGAAAAATGAATTCAATCTAGAAGAAGATGACCCACGCAATCCAGCCGCTATTGCCGATAATGTCGGTGATAATGTTGGCGATGTCGCCGGCATGGGTGCCGATTTGTATGAATCCTATGCCGGATCAATTTTGGCCGCCACCGCTCTGTTGGCTGCTGCTAGTCAACTCATGCCATTGGCCATTCAGATGAAGTATGTATTGTTGCCAATGATAATTGGTGGTTGGGGTGCTCTTTCTTCCATTCTGTCCATATCTGTTATTCGGGCCAAGGAAAATGCCGGCATGAAAGAGCTGGTTGGAGTCATTAATAAGGGGATTTGGTTAAACTCCTTATTAATTGCCATCGCCACCTTTGTGGTGACATTATGGCTTGGTTTGCAAAATTGGCTAGGACTATCACTGGCAGTAACTATTGGTTTGTTTGTTGGTGTGGTTATCGGTGTTTGGGTCAATTACCAAACATCGCAAGCTTACCGGCCAACTCAGCGAGTTGCCAAGAGTGCTGAAACCTCATCAGCAAATGTTATTATTAATGGTTTGGCACTAGGTCTGAATTCTACTTGGGTTCCAGTTGTAGCTGTTTGTTTGGCAGCGATGGGGGCGTTTTATTGCGCCGCTGGGTTCAGCTTCAGCATGAGCAGGATTAGTCTAGGCCTTTCCGGTATCGCCATGGGAGCAGTCGGTATGCTAGCTAGCCTAGGTCTTGTTTTGGCCACTGACGCTTTTGGTGCCATTGCTGATAATGCTGGCGGTAATGCTGAAATGGCTAAATTGCCGGGCTTTGTTCGACAAAGAACCGATAGATTGGATTCTGTCGGTAACACCACGGCAGCCACTGGTAAGGGTTTTGCTATTGGGTCGGCCGCTTTAACAGCTATGGCCTTGCTGGCTTCGTATATGGAAGAGATAAAACTAGCTATGCTTAGGGTCGGAGAGGTCAACTTGGTTATTAGCAACCAAGAAATTCCTTTGGTCAAAGCTAATATTGTGGATTTGGTAAATTATTATCAAGTCCAAATTATGAATCCAAAATTTATTGTCGGCTCATTTATTGGAGCTATGATTGTCTTTGTTTTCATCGGGCTTACCACTGGAGCTGTTGGTAAAGTAGCCAACAAAATGGTGGCGGAAGTTCGTCGTCAATTTAGCAACCCACGGATTCTTAATGGTTTGGAAAATCCGGATTATCAAGGATGCATCAGAATTTCTACTCAAGGGGCGCAACAGGCAATGATTTTGCCAGCACTATTAGCCGTAGTTGTTCCGATCTTGACCGGAATATTTCTAGATGTCGCCGGAGTGATGGGGTTACTTTTAAGCGCTATGACGACCGGTTTCGGCATGGCGGTGTTTCTAGCTAATGCTGGCGGAGCCTGGGATAACGCCAAGAAGTACATTGAGGAAGGTCACCTTGGTGGCAAGGGTTCCGAGGCTCATAAGGCTGCCGTTATTGGTGATATGGTCGGTGATCCTTGTAAGGATACATCGGGGCCAGCCCTTAATATCTTGATCAAACTGATGTCAATGGTTGCTATCGTGACCGCCGGCATCACCATCGCTTTTTAACTAACGAAAAATCCACATAACCCGGCTCCGGTCGGGTTTTTATTAACTGTCTTTCTATGCTAAGCTACTGAATAGCTAATAGTTGATATTAAATCTATGAAAATTATTATTTGCGGCAGCATGTCGGCCTCCAAAGAAATGGTGGTGGCTGAAAAACAACTCCAAGCTATGGGCCATGAAGTCGTTTTGCCGGAGTTTACTCACGACTATGCAGCGATGGCCACGATTGATAAGGCCCACGCTGAGTCGGCGCGCAATAAAGTCCAGTATGACTTAATTCGTCTTCACTTTGACAAGATCAAGGCTGGCGATGCTATTTTGGTGGTCAATGTGGAGCGGCACAATATTGCTGGCTATATCGGCGGCAACGCTTTTCTGGAAATGGGCTTTGCTTTTGTTCTAGACAAGCCAATCTATTTGCTTAATCAGTTACCCGAATGCAGCTACCGCGACGAGCTAGAGGCGATGCAACCCGTCATTCTAAGTGGCGATATTAGTCGAATTGGGTTATAATGAATTTATTAAATCTTAAACTCAATTTATGAAAAAGGGTTTTACTTTAATTGAGTTGTTGGTCGTCATTGCCATCATTGCTCTATTATCCACTTTGTCGGTGGTTGCTCTCAATAGTGCCCGGGTTAAATCGCGTGATGCCCGCCGGTTATCGGATATCAAACAGATTAGGACGGCATTGGAGATGTATTTTGATCAGAATAGTAAATATCCAGAAACCAATGGTGTAATAACAATTGGTGGGGCTAATGCTGACTTTGATTGCTTAAGTTCTAACGGATTGGGGGTTAAACCATGCACAAGCACAGTTTATCTTGAAACGATTCCAGGCGATCCACGACCAAGTGTGGGTGTATACTATTATGACTGTGATTCGGTTGGGGCAACCTATCAGTTAAGCTATCATCTAGAAGGAACCAACCAAGATTATATCGCCACCCCCGCCACCATGGGCTACTAAGTTTGTAAGACATGGATATTCTGCAAAATATTTTGTCTTCCAAAGAGCTGTGGACAGTCATTTATTCGGCTATTCCAGTTACTGAGTTGCGGGCAACAATTCCTCTGGCGATTACTGTTTGGCAGGTTAAGCCATTAACAGCTTTTATTTTAGCGGTTATTGGCAATAGTTTACCGATTCCGATTATTATTTTGGGTCTTAACAAAGTTGTTCAATTGGCTGAGCGTTATTCCAAATTTTGGACCAAGGTTATTGAGGCTATCTTTCGGCGAACTCGGCGTAAGACCAGCCGGCAGTTTGAAAAGTATGGTTTACTGGCTTTGTGTTTATTTGTCGCCATTCCTTTACCAATGACCGGGGCCTGGACTGGCTCAATTGCCGCTTGGTTGTTTGGCGTGCCAGCGCGCAAGGCTTTTTGGCCGATTTTTGCCGGTGTTATTATTGCCGGAATTATTGTTACTACTTTAACCGTCGGCGTGACGGCCATTATCTAAAATAAATTTATGGAATTTAAGGAGTATCAACAAGCCAGTCGTCAGACCGCAGTCTATCCGGTTATCGGTCAAGGTTTTGTTTATCCAGCCTTGGGATTAGCTGGCGAAAGCGGTGAGGTTGTCGAAAAAATTAAGAAGATTTTTCGCGATCAGCAAGGAGTGGTCGCTGATGAACAGCGCCAAGCAGTGGCTAAAGAATTGGGCGATGTTTTGTGGTATCTGGCTCAACTAGCCACGGAATTGGAGTTAGACCTTAATCAGGTGGCTCAAAATAATTTAGATAAATTATTGTCTCGTCAGCAACGCGGCCAATTGCACGGCAGTGGTGATGAACGCTAATAACTATTGACCATAAATAGGCTATTTGCTATAATGAGTTTGTTCAGCTTTATTGTTGATGCCGCACAAACAAAGGCGCCCATTTAGGGCGTTTTTTGTTAATAAAAACAGCCCCGTTGAGGGGCTGTTTTTAATTTTGGTCCAGATGTATTTAGACTTTGATAACAACAGGCAGAACCATCGGTCGGCGCTTAGTCTTATTAAATAAGAACTGACTGACATCAGCGCGGATTTTGTTCTTGAGCTGATCATCATCGCCAAAGCCGTGACCGCTGATGGGGCTAGCTAGGAAGTCGGTCTCTTTGACGATTTTTTTAATGCGCATGCGCGTATCTTGAATCAAGTCTTTGTTGTCCTTCATATAAATAAAACCGCGAGAGATGATGTCGGGATTACCGATTGGATCGCCAGTCTTGGAATCAATTGTGGCAATAACGACAATCATACCATCTTCAGCCATTGTTTTACGGTCGCGTAGAACTATGTCAGAGACATCACCAACACCCAGGCCGTCAACCATTACATAATCGGTATTTACTTTTTCTTTAGTCAGTTGACCGACAACATCGCGTCCTTGGCGCTGTAAGCTAACCACTTGGCCATTGTCAGCCACAAAAATATTGTTTGAGGGGATGCCAACTTGTTGAGCCAGCTCAGCATGGGCCTGTAACATGTAATGATTGCCCTCAATCGGCATGAAATAGCGCGGCTTTAATAAGCGCATCATCAGTTTTAAGTCCTCTTGCTTAGCGTGGCCGCCAGCATGGACATCCATCATCTCATAATGAATAACTTTACCGCCCTGGCGGACGATTTGATCTTTTAGACTCTGGATACTGCGTTCATTGCCGGGAATAACCGATGATGAGAAAATAATCGTATCTCCTGGCTTGATTTTGACTACGCGGTGTTCGTTATTGACCACTTTCATCAAGAAGGCACCATTTTCACCTTGAGCGCCAGTGCCCAAAATAATAACCTTATTATCGGGAATATGCCGGAGTTCGCTATCATTAATAATGGTTTTGGGATCGAACTTCATATAGCCGATCTGCTTGGCAATCTCCACATTATCGTTCATACTGCGGCCTTGCAGATAAATCTTGCGGCCGAATTTTTCAGCTAATGAGAATATTTTTTGGATACGATTAACTTGAGAAGCAAAGGTGCCGATAATAATCCGTCCATCAATCTTTTCAAACAAGCGGCCCATTTCATCGCCGATAGTTGATTCCGACACCTGATAACCAGGATGAGTTGAGTCGGTTGAATCGGCCATTAGCAATAATAAACCCTGGCTGCCGACTTGGGCGATTCTCTGTAAATCAGCCGGCTTGTCGTTAACCGGTGAATAATCAATCTTAAAGTCGCCAGTGTGCATTACCGCGCCAATCGGAGTGTGGACAATCGCCGCAAAGCAGTCTGGGATAGAATGATTGACTCGTAGAAATTCTAGGCGAAAATTTTTACCGAGTTGGACCCTGGAATCCTCTTCAATTCTAGTAATCTTGAGTCGGGGGCATTGTGGGTGTTCTTTAACCTTTTTCTCAACCAGGCCGGCGGTCAGCTTACCCATAAACATTGGTGGGTTCTTGAGCTTGCCCATTAAGTGGGCGATGGCACCGATGTGGTCATAATGGCCGTGAGTAATAACCACCCCCTTAATCCAGTCTTCTTTGCCGGTTAAATAGTCGGTATTAGGGATAATATAATCAATGCCCAGCATGTCTTCTTCTGGAAACTGGAGGCCCATATCAATAATGATAATTTCTCGACCATATTCCAATAAGGTCATGTTGCGCCCGACTTCTTCCAGCCCACCCAAGACGATGACTCGTAGCTTGTCCGATCCTTGATCTTGGCTGACAGTGCTGGGGCGATGATAATTTGTCCGCTGGTTTGGGCGGCGGGACGCGCCATAAGATCCGCTAGCCGCTTGACCAGCGGAGTCTTTAGTTCTGTACTTCGTAATCATAATAATTAATGCCAATAATTAAGCAATTGGCTTTTGAGTAATAAAAGAGTTAATCTTTGGTGCCCAAGAGAGGATTTGAACCTCCACGTCCTTGCGAACACAACGACCTGAACGTTGCGCGTCTACCAGTTTCGCCACTTGGGCCTATTTAGTTTTGTTTTTCCAACGATAGCTAGTTTTGATATACCATTTGGTAATTTCGTTGAAACGATCAGCTGGCTCAACCAGGAAATCGGTGTTAAAACCGTTTATTTTTTTATGTTGGATATATAGATGGCTGGTATTATACAAGAAAATTGCTGGCAAGTCAGTAGCTATTTGATTTTGTAATTCTTTAGCGGCCTGTTGTTTGGCTGTTGGATCCAAATTGGATCGCATGGTCTCTAGGCTTTTATCAACTTTTTCGTTGCGATAATTGCTAAGGTTAAATCCATTAGGACCGCTTTGTCCAGAATGCCACAACGCTGTTAAATCGTTTTCTGATCCAAGATTTTGTCCGTAAAGTAATAGAGAATAATTTTTTTGTCGGATAATTTGACTATTGATATTCTCAACGTCAACCACATTTAAGCTTATCTTAATCCCGATCTTTTGCCAAGCCAAAGCTAGTTGGTTGGCAATTAACAGATAGTCTGGCTCATTGATTGTTGTCAAATTGATGGTCAGATATTGATTATTCTTTTGTCGCCATTGGCCGACCCCCAAGTCGGTGATTGTTTTGTGTTGGTTTTGATCGCCCTGGTTGTCAGCCAATCCCTTTTCGGCGGCGGCAACTTCTTCGGCGGTAACGGTTTTTATCTGCCAGCCGTCATCAGTCAATAATTGGTTAGCCTTGTTTAAATCAAAAATAGGTCGAGTTAAACTCGCATCATAGTACTGGCTTTGTTTTAGAATTGGGCCGTTAGCCAAATGGCTGACTAGATTGTTATTCTCCAGTAAAATTTGATTTTTGTCAATAGCTAGCGCCAACGCTTGGCGCAGAGCTTTGTTTTTTAGGGCCTGATCGTCTTGATTGATGAAGACGGCCACCAGCTGAGCTGTGCCTAAATATTTAAGATTATAGCGGTTAGCGGCGATTAATTTCTCAGCCACTGTTTGTGGTAAGTAATTGGCGCCATTAATCGAACCGTCATTTAGCGCGGCGACTAATTCTTCGTAATTATCGTAGAACTTAAAGGTCAACTCTTTAATATATGGCTTGTCGCGAAAATATTTATCATTAGCCGTCAATGTATAGGTTTTAATTATTCCTAGCTGATCTTTAGTCAGTGATTTGAACTGATAAGGACCACTGCCGATTGGTTTCAGGTTGAGATCGGCTAGACCGGCGCTTTCGGCTGGTATTTGGTTCCAAATTTCAGCCGGCAAGATACCAATGGTCAGCAAGTCTAGAAAGGCAATGTAGGGCTGACTAAGAGTAAAACGAATCGTCAAGTCATCGACCCTGGCTACATCTAAACCGCTAAGACTGTTTTTGATCGGTGAGTGGTAGTTGCTGTCCATTACGGCCTGATAGGTAAAGACGACATCATCAGCAGTTAGACGGCTGCCATCGCTCCATTGGATGTTATCTCTAATCTTGATTGTGTATATTAAACCATCTGGACTAATCTCATAACTTTCGGCCAAGTCGTTAACCAATTTTCCTTGTTGATCTCTGGTTAGAAGGCTGGAATAAATCAAACGACTTAGATCGCGATCAGTTTGATTCATCGATGAGTATAGCGGATTGATATAACGCGGCGTGCCGATTAAGCCCTCAACATAATAGCCGCCCTTTTTAGGCACCACTTGCCGATGATGCTGGTAGTAATAATTAGTAATGATGGTTAAGCTAGCCAGTAATGTGGTTAGGCAGATAATAATAATTACCTTTTCCTTATGAGATAGAAAGCGGGGCAGGTAGCGCCATTGGCGCCAGCCTGGCAAGCGCCCCTTAGACAAGCGGAAAACGATTTGTTGATCTAGGACATGATGGACGGGTTGGCGTTTTGTTGCTGGACGCAGTTTTTTGATCTTTTTAATTATTGAGCCGATAGACATGGGATTTTTTAACGGGCGTATTCAATGATGCGCAATTCGCGGATAACATTGATTTTTATTTCGCCCGGATATTTTAATTCTTGTTCAATCTGCTTAGCCATCTTCACCGCTAATTCGTGGGCATCTAAATCAGTTATTTCTTCCGGTCGAACAAAAACGCGGATTTCGCGACCAGCTTGGATGGCGTAGGTTTTGTCAACGCCTTCAAAGCTGTTGGCGATCTTTTCTAATTCTTCTAAGCGCTGGATATATTGATCAAGGCTATCATTACGGGCACCTGGCCGTGATGATGAGATGGCATCGGCTACCTTAATAATAACGGAGATTAATCCTTTCGGATGGTCATCGTGGTGAGTTTCAATCGGGTCAATGATTTCTGGCGATAAGCTGAATTTACGGGCAATATTACCACCAATTTGCGGATGAGTGCCTTTAACTTCGTGATCAACAGCTTTGCCGATATCGTGGAGTAGACCGGCCTTTTTGGCTAGAGTGGCATCAGCCCCTAGCTCTTCGGCTAGTAGGCCAGACAGATGGGCAACCTCAACACTATGTCTAAGGGCATTTTGGCCGTAACTAGTGCGATATTTAAGGCGGCCAATTATTTGCACCAGTTTATTATCAAAACCGGCAATGCCTAGTTCATAGAGGGCATCCTCGCCAGCCTTTTTAATGTCCAAAGCTAAGTCTTGCTTGGCATGTTCAATAGCGTCTTCAATCTTGGTCGGATGGATGCGGCCATCTTTGATTAAATAATCCAAGGCTCGCTTAGCAATTTGTCTGCGGATACCAGAAAAACCGGAAACAGTAATGGCGTTTGGTGTGTCGTCAACAATAATCTCAACACCGGTTAATTGTTCAATCGTTTTAATATTGCGGCCTTCGCGGCCGATAATTCGTCCCTTCATTTCATCATTTGGCAAGTCCACCACTGTAGTGGTAACCTCGGCGGTAAAAGTGGAGGCTAACCTTTGCATAGCTGCCGCCATTAGTTCTCTGGATTTTTCTTCAATTTGTTCACTGCCCTCACTGTTTAATTTATCTAGGCGCGACATTAAGCTATCTGAGGCTTCGGCCTTAATCTTTTCTAGCAGTAATTCTTTAGCCTGTTCAGTATTGAGGCCAGCCACTTCTTCGAGCTTGGCGGTTTGTTCTAGTTTAATTTGGTTGATTTCTTCTTTGGTGGCTTCAACTTGACCAATCTTGTCATAAAGCTGTTGCTGTTTATCCTGCAGTTCCATGATCTTTTGGGAAAAATCAGTTTCCCGTTTTTCTAAACGGTTCTGCCAGGCGGTGATTTCTTTGCGATGGCTATCATTTTCCTGCTTAGCTTCATCAACCAGCTTTAAGGCCTTGTCTTGAGCTTTTAAGAGGATTTCTTTTTCCTTGGCCTTAGCTTCGTCAATGATTTTTTCAGCTTTGTTTTCGGCGCTAGTGGCTTTATTGATAGCTACTTGGCGGCGCAGCCAATAGCCAAAGCTACCGCCAATGGCCAGCGCGATTAAACCGATCAGATAATTCATAATAATAGTGGGCGGCTTTGGTTGGAGCCAGTAACGATTCAGCCGATAACAGCCAGGCAGTATAGAAGAAAATATTTTTGAGGAGGAAGCGGAAGAAGACAAGATATCAGCCAGAATACTACCATTGCTGACAAAACCAAAACGCGGGATTAATATAAATAATATAAGATAAACTGGATTTATCCTAGCACGGCGACTGGAAAAAGGCAAGCCTAATTAGCGGCTGATTATCTTGTCAATTAGGTGGTAATTCTTGGCCTCGGTTGGGGTTAAATAATGATCGCGTTCAGTATCTCGCTCAATAATTTTAATGTCTTGCTTGGTATGTTGGGCCAAGATTTTATTTAGGCGATCTTTAATATTAAGGATGTGTTCGGAGCGGATTTTAATGTCGGTGGCCTGCCCCTCAAAACCGCCCATCACTTGATGGATCATGATTTCGCTATTGGGTAGTGATAAGCGTTTGCCCGGCGCTCCGGCCGCTAGTAAGACCGCCCCCATTGAAGCGGCCATGCCGACACAGATTGTGCTGACATCAGCTTTGATAAATTGCATGGTATCGTAAATCGCCAGACCGGCCGTGACCGATCCGCCTGGGGTATTGATGTAAAACTTGATATCTTTGGTGCTATTTTCAGCATCAAGAAATAATAGTTGAGCAATAATCAAATTGGCAATATGGTCGTCAATCGGTTCGCCGAGGAAAATGATACGATCTTTAAGTAGGCGCGAATAGATATCGTAGGCTCGCTCTACTTGGCCAGTGGTTTCAATGACGGTTGGGATTAATGGCATATAAATTTATTTTTTACTTAATTAGTTGGCTTATTATAACAATTTAATGGCAAAAGTCTAGATTAGCCTATGGTTGGCGCAAATCCTTGCGACTTTTACCATGAAAGTTTTGATAGACTTGGCGCAGTTGTTGGTCGGTGACGTGAGTATAAACCTGGGTAGTGGTAATTGAGGCATGGCCCAACAATTGTTGAACGCTACGAATATCAGCACCGCCAATCAATAAGTCGGTGGCAAAACTATGGCGCAAGGTGTGCGGAGTGACCTTTTTGGTAATGCCTGCCGCCAGAGCGTATTTTTCCACCAGCCGTTCGATTGATCGTGGCGTTAGGCCGTAAATTGGGCTATTTTCTTTATTTATTTTACCATGGCTGACAAAAAGGAATGGTTCGGTGTCTTGGCGAGCCTCCAGATAAGTTTTAATAGCTGTTTTGGCATCGTCGGATAAAAAAACTAAACGTAATTTGCTGCCTTTACCGCGAACCGTAAACTCGACTTTTTTTAAATTGATGTCATTAATCCTTAGTCGGGCTAATTCGCTGACCCGCAGTCCGGTAGAGAACAGCAGCTCCAGAATGGCTCGATCACGCAGACGAACGAGCTTGCTGCTATTCTTAATTGACAGGGGCGCCTGTAAAAAAGCCGCCAAGTCGTAGCCCTCTAGGAAGCTAACTTGCCGCGGCTCTTGTTTGGCCAGTTCAACTTTATTGGAATCAAGACTGTCAACGTTGTGTTTACTAAAATATTTAAGTAGTTGCCGTAGAGCAATTAGATGGTAGTTCTGGGTATTTTTTTTGAGATTATCGTGTTCACGGTTGGCTAGTCGGTTGAGATGAAGGCGGTAGCGGTGAATTAATTCCTGGGTTATTTGATTAGCCTTGTTAACGCCATTGGTCGTAGCAAAGGCCAAGAAGCGTTGTAAATAAAAACGATAGCCAATCAAAGTATTGTTGGATAGGCCCCGCTCAACCTCTAAGTATTCTAAAAAATGGTGAATATCATCTTTAAGCATTAATAATATTATACGACATCTTGATTTTATTTTCCAACAGTGTTATAACAGAAGAGCTTTATTTAGCCAATAATTATTATTTTACCCCTTCTTGGATACGGCCTGGACTGTTTCTCGGTTGGGGACAGAAAACTATGTTAGACAAACAATTTAAGCAAGAAATCATTGAAAAGTTTCGGCAGCATGATGGCGACACTGGCTCAACTCAGGTGCAGATTGCTATCTTGACCGAAGAGATTAAGCAGTTGACCGACCATTTACAAAAACATCGCCATGACTTTTCTTCTCGTCGCGGTTTATTGCGCAAGGTTGGTGAACGGCGACGTCTCTTAAAGTATCTGCAGAAAGAAGACGAACAAGCCTTTATTGATTTGGCCACCAAACTCAACCTGAAGATTGCCAAAAAAATGGCTGCTGAAGAAGAAGAGCGCAAGCGCCTGGAGGATGAATTGTTGGCTAAGGGCGAAGCCGATAATATCGAGGAAGAAGATTTCGCCGAAGAGTTAGCTGAAGAAGTTTAAAATATTTTCATGGTTAAACACCCTGAGCAGCGCGTCGGGGTTTTGGTAGATGTTGCC
>CAYNWZ010000010.1:0-24339 GCA_964401085.1 uncultured Gammaproteobacteria bacterium | reverse complement strand
CCGTCTTCATATTGCTGTTGAACTTCTTCGGCTTCTTGTTCGGCTTGTTCAATCAATTCATCACGACTGACAAAAGTTGGCAGATCGCCCATGCCCCAAGACAAGCCGCTACGAGTAATAAACTTGAAGCTTTCCCGCTTCAATTCATCCAAGAAGTCAACCGTTGCCTCCTCACCATAATGGCGCAAGCAATCTTTAACCAAAGCTTTGACCTTAGTGCCTAAAACAATCTCATTAACGAAGCGTAATTTCTCTGGTAAAATATTATTAAAGACGATACGGCCAACCGTAGTAGTGATTAACTGATTATCTAAATAATCAATTTGGACTCGAATAGCATCGCGCAATCCAATCTTACCACAATCATAAGCTAGCTTAGCTTCTTGCCAAGAACCAAAGGCTTTCATCTTGGTAACATCCTGCTCGGCGCCTTTTTCTTCGCTAGTGATATAATAGACACCCCAAACGATATCTTGACCAGGATTAACAATCGGATCGCCGGTGGCCGGTTTTAATAAGTTGTGAGAGGCTAACATGATGTCACGGGCCTCAGCTCGAGCTTCTTCAGTCAATGGCACATGAACCGCCATTTGGTCACCATCAAAGTCAGCATTAAAAGCCGAACAAACTAGTGGGTGGATTTGAATCGACAGCCCTTCAGTTAGCATGGGCTTAAAGGCCTGAATGCCTAAACGATGCAGTGTTGGAGCGCGATTCAATAAAACATAGGCCTCACGGACAATATTTTCTAATATTTCCCAAACATCATCATGACCAGCTTCAATATAACGAGAAGCACTGCGAACATTGTGTACCACCTCTCGCTTAATTAATTCGCTAATAATAAACGGTTTGAACAATTCCAGAGCCATTCGTTTCGGCAAACCGCATTGCCATAGCCGCAAACTGGGATTAACAGTAATAACGCTGCGGCCGGAGTAATCAGTTCTCTTACCCAGCAAATTCTGACGGAAGCGACCTTGCTTACCTTTGAGCGAATCAGATAATGACTTGAGGGTTCGTTTCTGGCCAGTTGAAGCGGTTACCGTCTTACCGTGACGGATAGAATTATCAATCAAGGCATCAACTGCTTC
Source organism: uncultured Gammaproteobacteria bacterium (assembly GCA_964401085.1). GTDB lineage: Bacteria > Patescibacteriota > Patescibacteriia > Patescibacteriales > Patescibacteriaceae > UBA1359. The sequence goes on along the minus strand of CAYNWZ010000010.1, from coordinate 23,245 downwards.
CTGCAGCATCCGTTTTTCATTACGACAGATAACTTCCGGCGCCTTTAATTCCATCAATTGCTTTAAGCGATTATTGCGATTGATAATACGGCGATAGAGATCATTTAAGTCAGAAGTGGCAAAGCGACCGCCGTCTAAAGCGACCATTGGCCGTAAATCTGGCGGAATAACCGGAACAGCCTTCAGAATCATCCACTCTGGACGCAAATCATTGGCTAGTAAATTCTTAAAAAAGCGCAGACGCTTAATAATCTTCTCTTTCTTAGAGTCAATAGCTGTAGCCAGTTCAGCCTCTAACTCTTTGATTATTTTTTCTAAATCAATGCTAGCCAACAAATCACGAATACCTTCGGCGCCAATGCTGGCAGTAAAGATATGGCCATATTTTAAGCTCAGATTCTGATAGACATTCTCAGGCAAAATCGTCATCGGCCGTAATTCTTTGATCTCCTTCTGAGTTTGAGCAAAAACCTCCTCTAACTCACCAATCTTGGCGTCACGATCAGCCGTCAATTCTTCTAACGACTGGTCAATCATCTGCTTAACTTCCAGAGCGGTCTTGCCTTCAGCCATAGCAGATTGTTTTTGTTTTTCCAGCTCAGCTAGGCCTTTAGCAAATTCATTTTCAAATAATTTTTTCTTGCTTTTGTATTCCTGACGAATCTGTTCGGTAGTAGCTTCTAATAATTCTTGATTGACATCAGTAATGACAAAGCTGGCAAAATAAATGACTTTTTCGATTGCCTGAACCGAAATATTTAAAGCCAGGCCGATCTTAGAAGATAGTCCGCGCAAAAACCAAATATGACAAACCGGCGTCTGTAGTGAGATGTGGCCCATCCGCTCGCGACGGACACTGCTACGCGTTACCTCAACACCGCACTTATCGCAAACAATTCCTTTATAGCGAACCTTCTTATATTTACCGCAATAACATTCCCAGTCCTTGGATGGACCAAAAATTCGCTCGCAGAACAAGCCGTCTTTTTCCGGTTTTTGCGTCCGATAATTAATAGTTTCCGGCCGAGTTACTTCGCCATGCGACCAGGCGACAATCTCTTCCGGCGAGGCTAGCTTTAGCTTGATAGCCTCAAAATCGGTAGTCTTGATTGGATTTAACATATGAGACGATTAATCAAAAACCTAAATAATTTCCAAGCCGGCTGATTGAGCATCCTCAACTAGCGACTGGCTGGCCCGACGAGCCATTTCTTCACCGACAACCTCGTTGACTTGAGCGTTGGCATCCAAATTATTATTGTTGTTGTAGCGACCATCGTAATCATCAACCTGGTCAGTCAATTCAACCACGTTTCCTTGATCATCCAATAGCTGGATATCTAGCGCCAGGCCTTTCAATTCTCTGATTAAGACATTAAACGATTCCGGCACATTCAGCTTCTTAATCGGCTCACCTTTAATAATCGCCTCATAGGCCTTGCTGCGGCCAGAAACATCGTCGGACTTGATAGTCAAAATTTCTTGTAAAGTATGAGCAGCACCATAACCTTCCAGCGCCCAAACTTCCATTTCACCAAAGCGCTGGCCACCAAATTGGGCTTTACCGCCCAACGGCTGTTGAGTGATTAAAGAATATGGACCGATTGAGCGTTGATGAATCTTGTCCTCAACCATATGATTGAGTTTAAGCATATATTTATAGCCGACTGTTGCTTTATGATCAAACGGAGTGCCAGTCTTGCCATCATAAAGCTGAATCTTGCCATCTTCTGGCAGGCCAGCTTTCTTTAATTCAGCCTTAATCATCTCTTCAGTAATACCATTAAGCGACGGAGTGGCTACTTTATAGCCTAAAGTTTTAGCGGCTAGGCCTAGGTGGGTTTCTAATAATTGTCCCAAATTCATACGCGAGACAACGCCGAGCGGCGACAAGATAATATCAACCGGCGTGCCATCAGCCATATAAGGCATATCTTCAACAGCGACAATCCGTGAAATAACGCCTTTATTACCGTGGCGGCCAGCCAGCTTATCGCCAGCCTTAATTTTACGCAAGTTAGCCACCGTTACTTGAATTGACTCAATAACGCCAGTCTGTAACTTGTCACCTTTGCTGCGGGAAAAGACTTTGATATCAATAACCTTGCCGTGTTCACCATGCTCCAAATAAAGTGAAGAATCGCGAACATCCTTGGCTTTCTCGCCAAAGATCGCCCGAATTAACTTCTCCTCAGCGCTAAGCTCGGTTTCGCCTTTGGGGGTAATTTTACCGACTAAGATATCGCCGCTGGAGACCTCGGCGCCGATTCGAACAATACCGCGTTCATCTAAATCTTTTAATTTTTCTTCGCTAATATTGGGAATATCATTAGTAACCACCTCTGGCCCCAGCTTGGTATCACGAACATCTAAGGTATAATTCTCAATATGAATGGAGCTATAGGTATCATCCTTGACTAAGCGCTCGGAAATAATAATGGCGTCTTCGTAATTGAAGCCTTCCCAAGTCATGAAGGCCACCAAAACATTGTTGCCCAAAGCTAGTTCGCCATGATCAACGGCTGAGGCATCAGTCAACAGCTCATCTTTTTTAACTGCCTGCCCAGGAACAACAATTAATTTTTGATTAATACAAGTAGAGGCATTGGAACGCAAGTATTTGTTAAGTTTAAAAGTATGAATTTGGCCGCTCTTGCCGGTTAATTCTATTTTTAAAGCATCAGCATAAGTAATGGTGCCATCTTCTGGGGCAACAATTGCATGACCAGAATCCTTGGCGGCTCTGGCTTCCATACCAGTACCGACAATCGGCGATTGAGCCATAACCAAAGGCACAGCTTGGCGTTGCATATTAGTGCCCATCAAGGCACGAATACCGTCGTCATGTTCCAAGAAAGGAATCAACGAAGTGCCGATAGACACAATCTGATTAGCGGCCACGCCAATAAAGTCAACTTCATTGGCCTCAACAATCGCCGGTTCGCCATAGCGGCGGCCTTCCATTCGCTCGTTGATAAAATGACCGGCCTTATCAATCGGAGCAGTAAAAGTAGCGGTAACAAACTTTTCCTCACTAGCCGCGTCCAAATAAATAATTTCATTGGTCAGGGTTGGTACCACTGGTATGGTGACATTACCACCCAACTTATCGTGCAAGGTCTTGGCCAATTTCTCATCAATGACCTGCCCAGCCTTAGCGACCACAGTACTCTTTTTTGTTTTTTGGTCCAACCACTCAATATCTTGACGAATAGTCTGACCAACAGTGATGGCTGGTTCATTTTCAATATCATGAATAACGCGGCAATAAGGCGCTTCAATAAAGCCAAAATCATTAATGCGGGCATAACTGGCCAAATGGCCAACCAAGCCAATATTAGGACCCTCAGGAGTAGCAATCGGACAAATACGGCTATAGTGAGTAGCGTGAACATCACGAACTTCAAAGCCGGCTCGTTCACGCGCTAATCCGCCAGGACCAAGAGCTGACAAGCGGCGCTTGTGCTCTAGTTCAGCTAATGGATTGGTCTGATCCATAAACTGTGATAATTGTGAGGACATGAAGAATTCCTTGACCACGCTGATAACCGGCCGAGCATTAATCAATTTATTGGGAGTAATTTCACCAAGATCAAGAATACTCATGCGATCGCGAACAATTCTTTCCATGCGTGATAAACCGACACGAGTTTTGTTTTGAATTAATTCACCGATAGCGCGAACGCGGCGATTGCCAAGATGATCAATGTCGTCTTCTGGTTCTTGAGTAATATTTAACCGAATAACTTCTTTAATAATGGCCACTAAGTCTTCCGGCCGCAAAATACGGGTCTCCTTGTTGTTAGGAATATCAAAATTAAAGCGCTGATTCAGTTTATAGCGGCCAACTCGATCAAAATCATAACGATCAAAGCGGAAGAACATGGAGTGAATTAACTGCTTGGCGTTCTCGGGGGTAGCCAAATCGCCTGGACGGATACGCTTATATACCTCTTTTAACCCCTCGGCTTCATTTTTGGCTACATCTTTATCAATCGTCGCGTCAACATAACTGACACCATCAGCAATATCTACGTCAGACAAAACTTTCTTAATATCTTCGTCCTCGCCATAACCAAAGGCTCTCAATAGAGAAGTAACCGCCACCTTACGCTTACGGTCAATACGAGCCCACAAAACATTATTGACATCAGTTTCCATCTCAATCCAGGCACCGCGATTAGGAATAATTTTAGCGCCATAATATTTACGGCCACGAATATTTTCGGCCGTAAAAATAACACCAGCGCTACGGATTAATTGAGAAACAACCGCCCGCTCAATGCCATTAATAATGAAAGTTCCATTCTGGGTCATCAGAGGAAAATCGCCCAAGAAGACTTCTTGAGAAACTGATTGGCTGGTCTTTTTATTAACTAGCCGCGCCTTAACCCGCAAGGCTGCCTCATAAGTAACATTCTTGGCCTTGCTTTCAGCTTCATCAAACTTCGGTTCGTCAAAATAATAATCAGCCAGATAAAGCTCTAGGTCGCGACCCATAAAATCACTGATCGGCGAAATCTCGTCAAACAAATCAGCCAGCCCCTCTTTAAGGAACCAAGCATAGGATTTTTTTTGCACCTCAATCAAATCGGGCAGCGGCATTAGAGCGCTCTTATCAATAAAATAACGGCGCTGACTGGTTTGACTGGCGGTTTTAAGCGTTTGCGACATATTTTTGACAACAAAAAATTCTCAAAGCCTAACGGCGAATGAGCTAGCTAAAACTATGTAATTGTTTAATTGGAGCCGCGGATAGGGGTATATCTTATGGCGATAATCAAAGATAGCCGACAAAATGACCAAAAGCTACGCTTTGGCCACGTGCTGGTCATTTAGTGTTTTTCTCTGATCTAAGCTTAGAATTGAGATTGACAAGCTTGTCTAATAAAGAGTTAGTCAATCTGATATTGTTAAGATAACAAAATTATTGCCAGCCGTCAATAGCTAATTTGGCTAATTCTTCGCGAACGACTTGACGATCATCCCAAGGCAATTTTCGGCCAGCCGCTAAACAAATAGCCTGCTCGCTGCCTTTGCCAGTAATCAAGACAATATCGTCTTTTTTGGCCAAAGACAAGGCTTTGGCAATAGCTTCCCGACGATCCAGAATTGTTAATAAATTTTTATTGTGAACCTTGCCGGCATGCTCAGCGCCAACAGCCACCTGATCAATGATTAAGCGCGGATCATCATCGTAAGGATCTTCATTAGTAACAATAACGTAATCAGCTAATTGACCGGCTATTTGGCCAAGTTTGGGCCGACGCGCGACGTCTCGTCCACCGCCAGCCGAACCTAAAACATGAATTATTTTTTTATGATTTACTAGCTCCAGAGTTTCATAAATTTTGCTTAAGGCCACCGGCTCAAAAGCATAGTCAACAATTACGCTAAATGGCTGGCCCTGGTCAATCATTTCTAAGCGGCCAGCTAATCCTGGAATCGCCGCTAGTCCGGAACGAATAATTGGCCAATCAACCTCTTGACTTAAGGCAACGGCTATGGCGTTAAGAGCATTAAAGGCATTGAAAGCACCGAGTATTGGCAAATGAACTGCTTGATCCTGACAAATAAAATCAGTGCCGTGAATCCCCGATTGCAATTGCTCAATCGCTAAAATCTTTAATTGTTCTGGCCAATCTTTTTCTCCGGCTTCTTTCGCGTTTTGAGTATAACCAAAAGCCTGATCAGAACCGAAGCTTAAAAAATAGGATGCATATTCATCATCAAGATTGGCAATAACCGTTTTTAAAACTTTATTGAGTCCGATACGCTTAAAACCGTGATCAGTTGACTGAACTCGCTGCTGATCGTTGATGTATTTATATTGACAGGCGCGCAGATGGCTAAATAAACGGCCCTTAGCCCGACGATAGTTATCAAAGCCGCCATGGGCCTCAATATGTTCCGGATAAAGACCAGTAAAAACAGCAATATCATAATTAATAAAACGGTGCCGATATTGCAAGATGCCTTGCGATGTTGTCTCAACAATAGCATAGTGGCAACCATTGCTAACCATTTGTCTTAAGAGCCGCTGGGTGAAAAAACGGCCGACCATGGTCATTTTTTTGTCATTAAGCCAGTCTTTCTGACCATCGCTAAACATGGCTGTTGAGGTGTAGCCAACCTTATAACCAGCGGCTCGAAGCACCTCGGCAATCAAGAAGACGCTAGTCGTCTTGCCAGTAGTCCCAGTGACTCCGATAACAATCAATTGTTGACTGGGGTGATGATAATAGGCAGCCGCCAACCAATTTAAAGCAAAATGATAGCCGGGAATCAAACGGCGGAAAAAACTATGATAAATGAATCTCTTACAGCGAGCCAATAATTTATTCATAAAATTGTTAATTTAGTGAAACCAACGACGCCATTGACGAATTAGTTGATAAAAACGATAAACATATTGATTAACCGACCAATCAAGAGTTCCGGGATAGTTAACAATCTTGCCGCCAAAACCTTGTTTAAAGCGAGTAACGCCCGGCCATTTTTGTTGATTAATACCAAAAAAATCATAACTTTGACAACCGTGCTGCCGAGCCGTCAAAATGGCTTGCCATTGTATTAGATAAGGAGCCATCAGCTGTCGCTGCTGGTTATCAGAAGCGCCATGTAAATAAACGGCCCGCTGCCCCCAATAAGCAAAAATTCCAGCCGCCAAAACCTGCCCCTGCCATTTAGCTACTAGCAGTTGACTGAATGGCGCTTTGATTATGGCTTGATAATAATGTGCTTGATGTAGATGAAAATTATCACGCTGACCAGTAATAGTCATTAGCCGCCAAAAATCGGCAAAACCATCCACTCCAACCGTCTCTACTACCACTCCCCGTTTCATAGCCAAACGGATATTGTAGCGAGTCTTAGGATGCATTTGCTGCAGAATTGCTTCTTCGTCTTGACCAATATCTAAAACTCGACTTTGACTGGGCTGAATATCTGGTCCGCGGACCAAGCCAAGCTTGATAAAATCTAAACCGGACGGCTGATGATCAGGCTCAATTCGCCAAAAAATAGCCTGCTGAGCGATTAACCACGGCTTAATATCGACTAGCATCTTGGCCCATAGGCTGGATGATAACTGTTTATCATTAAAAATCGGCCCGCGCGGTGAATAATAATAGGCGTATTGACCAATCAGCGGTCGTCTAATAAGGATGGTAACGGCTACTAATTGTTGCTGATAATAACCGAGGCGCTCAACTTTATAAAATTGTTGCTGTAAATCAATCCAATCGGTACTTTGCAATAATTCGGATTGACCATATTGCCGAACAAATTCATCAGCCACTTGATTGTCAATCGGTTGCCACATAAGTTAACGAAGCTGTTGCAGAGCTGACTTAAGACGCTGAGCCGGATCGCTGATACTGACATCAACTTTAGATAGGGCCCGCCGAGCATCTTGGGCGTTGTAACCTAAAGCAATTAAAGCCTCCAGGTCATCACTGCTGGCAACGGTCTTGCCGCCATCAACGCTAACCGCCGGCAACAGACCGGCTATTTTGCCGCGTAATTCTAAAATTAATCTTTGTGCCGTCTTGCCGCCAATGCCAGACACTTTAGTCAATAATGATTCATCACCCAGGATAATAGCTTGTTTGATTTGTTCAATATCGGCCAAAGATAGTATCCCCAAGGCCGATTTAGGACCAATGCCGGAAACAGAAACCAGCAACTCAAATAACGACAACTCATCAAGGTTAGCAAAGCCATAAAGATCGTTAGCATCTTCGCGAACGCTATGATAGAGATAGGCTTCAATGATCTGGCCGCTAGTTACCGCTTCCCAGAATCTCTCCCCGACAAAAACCTGATAACCCAAACCGTTATTATCAATAATCAGCGATCCGGATCGTTTAGCTAAAACTTGGCCACGCAAAAAAGCTAGCATAAATTAATTCCGCTTAATTCTAATTAATCCCGAGGTCGGCACAACCTCAATTCCGGCTTTTTCCAGCTGATCAAGCAGCAGATTCATGCCCAGAGAATCACTGGCCATATGGCCGGCGATAACAACATTGATATGATTTTTCTCTGCTTCACGGCGATGCTCTTCGCTCATGTGCATCCCCACCACTGTGCCGATGCCAAAATTAGCCATTTTTTCATAAATATCCTTGGAGCCGCTAGTGCCGCCAGTGAATTCAGTTACCGCAATCTTGCCGCAATGATTATCGGCTTGGCCAGCGAACAAGGTTGGCCCAGTCTTCTGCTTAGCCGCCTGCGCATATTCAGGAATGGTCAAAAGAAGTTTTAATAAATCGCCAACTCTTTTTAACTTAGCCTGCTTATTCTTAATTAGGTCAACTAAATAACGAGCGCCGAGATTATCAGCCGGAGTATGAACACAGATAAAGTCTAATCCTAGCAATTTAGCCATATCCACCGACCGGTCATGATTGGCCGGAGAAACACCACGGCTAACTTCGCTAATCCGCGGCCGAATAACTGACTCAGCAATATTAATCGGCACACCGTAATCAGCTAAAACATCAGCCTGCAAATCCATAACTTCCGATAAACCAGCCAGCCCCAAACCTTCAGGATGATGAGCGATGACCAAATCAATATCGCCCAATTGCTTGGCTGCTAATAATTCTGGCCCCTCCATATCAATACCAGACAAGACTTTTTTGATTTGACCGCGGGCTAAATCAACCAAAATCCGGCTATCCGCGTAAGGATTAATTAGCTTTTCTAAATCAAAGTCAGCCTTAGCTGTTTTAGATAATTGCCGATATTGTTTCTTAGCATAACGCAGGTGCTCTCTAACTGACGCTTGTCCGCGCAAATCCGCTTCAATACCCAGTTTAATCGCCAATTGATAAATTTCGGTTGTAGTCATAAATTATTTTAAAATATTGCCTTCAATAATTGATCGCTCATTGTTTAATTGCCATTGTTGTAAGTTATCCACAGTCTGTCCGGTTTTGTCTTTAAGCCAAGCCGACCAATTAGAAAAATTGTGCTGAAAAGTTGGCCAACCAATAACCAATAGGCCGCCAATCATAATAATTAGAATAAGAATAGCCAGCGACCAGTAAACCCTCCGCCAACGCTGCTGCTTGGCCTCACCACGCCAGGCTTGCTGCAGGCTGTCACCAGTTAGCTGGGCAAAATCGTTATCAATTTTTGGCGCTTGAGAATTGAACATAAATCAAACATTAATTTGCCTTAGCGCGGCAATCCTCTCTTCAACCGGCGGATGGCTCATAAACATTTTAGCCAAACCTGAAACACCACGCTTATTTTGAAAAGGCGAAGCAATATATAAGTGCGCTGTCGCTCGATTGGCAACTTCCAGCGGCTCTGGGTCGGTGCTAATTTTTTGCAAAGCGCGAATCAGCCCGTCGGGATAGCGAGTAAGCAAGGCGCTATTGGCATCAGCCAAGAATTCCCGGCGTCGCGAAATGGCCATTTGAATCATTTGCGCGAACAGCGGCGCTAGAATGGCTAAAATTATAGCAACTATTGCTAAAATTGCTTGCAGTTGTCCAGAATCATTATCATTTTGCCGTCGTCGGCCGCCACCCCAAAATGACCAACGAGCAAACCAGTCGGCCAACAAAACAACCGTGCCGACCAAAACCGAAACCATAGTAGCCAATAAAATATCGCGATTACCAATGTGTGATAGCTCGTGAGCAATCACCCCCTCCAATTCCGCTTTATCTAATTTAGCTAATAGCCCGCTAGTAAAAGCCACCGCGGCGTGCTTGGAATCACGGCCAGTAGCAAAGGCGTTGGGAGCGCTATCGTCAATCACATAAATTCTCGGCAATGGCAAGCCAGCGGCAATACACAGATTTTCTACAAGACGATAGAGTTGAGGCGAATCGCTAGCCTTGACTTCCTTGGCTCGACTCATGGCTAAAACTATCTTGTCACTCCACCAATAGCTGACAAAACTAGAAATTAGCGCGTAAATAAAAGCAATATATAGCCAAACTGGATCATTATTGGCCTGGCTAAAAACAAAACCGACCACAATAAGCAAGCTGGCGCTTAGAGCGACTAACAGCCATGTTTTATGGCGATTACTGTCAACTTGCTGATAAAGATTCATATTTTAACTAGAAACTGACCTTAACTGTTTCCCGTTGATTATCTTCTTTAATTTCAAAAAATTCAGCCGCGCTAAAACCTAGCTTTCTGGCAATAATATTAGTCGGGAATAATTGTAATTTGGTGTTGAAATCACGAACATTGCCATTATAAAAACGACGGGCTGCTTGAATCTTATCTTCGGTATCAGTCAGTTCGCGCTGCAATTCCAAAAAATTCTGATTGGCCTTCAAATCCGGATAATTTTCACTCAAAGCAAAAAGGTTCTTTAATAATCCAGAAAGATTATTTTCAGCTTGTTGCTGGTTGGCCAAATCACCGCTGTCTTGAGCAGCAATCGCTTGATTGCGCGCCTCAATCACCTTTTCCAAGGTTTCTTGTTCGTGGGCAGCGTAGCCCTTCACCGTTTCTACCAAGTTAGGAACCAAATCATAGCGCCGCTTAAGCTGCACATCAATATCGCTCCAAGCTTCAGCTAAGCGATTTTTGCTAGTAATCAGGCCATTATAAACGGCAATTAGCCAGACGATAATAACGGCAACCAGGGCCATTAAAACATAAATGATCCAAGTCATAAATTTGTTTAATTATAAAATATCTAAAGTTTAATTAAAGCTAATTTAATCTGGCCGTCGGTCAGCGGTAAATCTTTAGCAATCAATTGGCCGTCAGCAATCCAGCCATTGACAATTGATTGGCTTAGCGTTTCCCGGGCAATCAGATCTTGCCACTCGCTAAAAGTGGTCTCGGCCAAATGACTATCACCCTGCCAATAAATAACGGTCTTATCTTGCAAACTGAGACCGGCCTGTTTGCGCAATAAATTAATATTGCGCACTAATTCACGAGCCAAGCCCTCACAAATCAATTCTGGAGTTAATTCAGTATCAAGACTAATCTGCCAATCGTCAACTTCAGCTGTTTGCTGGATTATTTGTTTGACATTCAACTCGTCAGCCAAAATAGACCAGCCAGCATTACTAATAGTGCTCAGTTTGATTTTTGGAGCGCTAACTGTTAATGATGCCAAAACTTGACGCACTTTCAAGCCAGCCGAATCACGCTGAGCCAAAGCTAACTCCGCTAGCTGACGGATAGCAGTCATTTCTGATATGCTTGGCTGGTCGATTGCTAAATTGTCCGGCCAATTTAATAAATGAACTGACTTGTCGGACTGCTGATAATTATAGCCCGTGGTCTTCTGCCAGATAGCTTCGGCCAAAAACGGCGCGAATGGCGCCAAGGCTACGGCCAAACCTTGCAAGACATAACCAGTGGTCAATAGAGCAGCCGCTTTGTCGTCATTATTTTCTTCCTTAAAGCGATCACGTGATCGGCGCAGATACCAAGCCGACAAATCATCAATAAATTCAGCTAACGGCCGCGTCGCTTTCGGTAAATTGTAAGCCTCCATCTGCTGGTTAATTTCAGTCAATAATTGATGCAGGCGAGAAACAATCCAGCGGTCTAGAATATTGGTTGATGACCAATCATCGCTTGACAAAACCAATCTATTATCGCCGGCATATAAATCATAAAACTTATAAACATTCCAGGTTGGCAAAATAATCTGCCGGACTATTTCTTCAACCCCTTTCTCGCTAAAATTTAAGTTTTCCGCCTGAGTAACCGGTGATGATAGCAGGTAGCAACGCAAAGCATCAGCACCATATTTTTCTAATAATAGTCCGGGGTCGGGATAATTCTGTAACCGCTTGGACATTTTTTTACCATCCTCAGCCAAAACAATGCCATTAACAATAACATTCTGATAAGCAGCACCAAAACCAAGCCCAGCTCCAATAGCGTGCAAATAATAGAACCAGCAACGGGTCTGATCAATGCCCTCGGCAATAAATTGAGCTGGAAAATTATGTAAGAAATTATCAGGATTTTCAAAAGGATAATGAGCTTGAGCATAGGGCATGGAGCCGCTGTCAAACCAAGTATCCAAGACATCGGGCACCCGATGAGCTGTGCCGCCGCAATCCGGGCATGGCACGGTAATCTTGTCAACAATGTGCTTATGTAAATCATTCACCTCGTGACCGCTAGCCTCAGCTAGTTCGCTAGCCGAACCAAAAACTCGCTGCCAGCCGCAAGAACACTGCCAAAGTGGCATAACTGATGCCCAGTAGCGCTGACGGCTAATTGACCAATCGCGAGCCCCTTCCAGCCAATTACCAAAACGGCCGTCTTTGATATAGGCGGGCGACCAATTGATTTTTTTAGCCTCCTCAATCATGGCCGGCTTGAGCTTGGTGATATCAACAAACCATGACGAAGTGGCATAATTAATCAATGGCGTATCACAACGCCAACAATGCGGATAACTGTGCTGATATTTCTCTTTAGCAAAAAGTTGTCCACGACCAGCTAAGTATTTAATTATTTCAACATCAGTTGAGCTATGATCATCTTTAGGTTTGACATTTAACCCAGCCAGCTGACCGGCTTCAGCCTTGATAGTTCCGTCCATTCCAACATGTTGGATAAAAGGCAAATTATTTTTTTTGCCGAGCTGTAAATCGTCCTCACCAAAAGCCGGTGCGATGTGGACAATACCGGTGCCATCTTCGGTGTTAACAAAATCCGCAGCATAAACCTGCCAACCATTTTCTTTATTAGGCAAATCGGCCTGGTTATAATAGGCATCAAATAATGGTTGGTATTTTAAGCCAACTAATTGTGAGCCATTATATTCTGCAGCTATTTCAAGAACTTGATCTTTAAAAACATCCGCTAAGCGCTCCTTGGCTAAAATATATTGTTGTTGATCATTAACAATCCTAACGTAGTCAATCTCTCCGCCAACCGCCAAGGCAACATTGCCAATCAGGGTCCAGGGAGTGGTTGTCCAAGCTAAAATATAAGTATTATCGTCAATAATGAAATCGCCAATCTTCTGACCCGGTTGTAATTTAAATTTAGCAATACAGGATAAATCCTTAATATCCTGATAGCCGTCGGCCACTTCTGACTGTGATAAAGTCGTTTCACAGCGCGGGCAGACATGCATCGAACGATAACCCTGATAGATTAAGCCTTTATCCCAGAGCTGTTTAAATACCCACCAAACCGACTCCATAAATGGCAGATCCATAGTGCGATAAGCATTGTCCATATCAACAAAACGACCGAGTCGATGAACAATCTTTTGCCAATCATCAACATAACTCAAAACCTTGGAACGGCACAGCTCGTTAAACTTATCAATACCAAGCGCTTCAATATCTTTCTTGTGCTGATAGCCCAATTCTTTTTCAACAATATTCTCAATCGGCAAACCATGGCAATCCCAACCCCAGCGGCGATCAACCCGATAGCCTTTCATCGTCCAAAAACGCGGCACAGCGTCCTTCATGACGCTGGCCACTATGTGGCCATAGTGCGGTGTGCCAGTGGCAAACGGCGGACCATCATAAAAACGATATTCGCCCTGCGGCGCCTCTTTGCTAATAGTTTGTTGAAATATTCGCGCTTGATCCCAAAAAGCCAAAACTTCCAATTCGCTTTGCGCAAAAAATGAGGACGGTTGGTCCATAAAAATAATTCGATTATAGCTGCTTAACGCTTTTAATTTTACTGGAAAATAAGGCGGATGTCAAAAATAATTAATCCCGTTTATCAGTCAAATCAATCACTGTCAGATGGTTCTTGCGAAGATAGTCACTATCAACCGCATAGAGAACTGGGGCGAAATTGGTAGCAGCTAGCTCAGTCTTAACGACTTGGCCGGCGACCTTTGTTTGCCGATAAATTTCATTATAGCGGAAATAGCGATCATTCTGCTTGATAAAGCAATGATTCTTTTCCAAAACATGAAATTTCTGTGGCCATGGCTGTGGCGCCAATACCTGCCCCTTTAAGTGATTATCCGTTAGCCATAGCTTGATTTGCAAAGGTTGATCGGAAACATTCTGCGCCATCAGGTCGACAAAATTATAAAGAATGGTCGCACCGCTGCCAAATGGTAATGTCCGCCCAGAATCAGGAAAAACATCCAACGAGTGATGGTAGCGTTCTATTATCTTCCAGGGTGAGTGCAAAAAAATCCAGTGCAAGAAATTGGACAACTGACAAAGACCGCCACCAACTCCTTCAACCACTTGACCGCCAGCTAAAAGCATACCATCGACATAACCCCGCCGATAGCTGGGCCGACCAAGAATCTGCCATAAAGAAAATATTTTTCCCGGCTTAATAATGACGCCATCAATATTTTTAACCGCTTGTGCTAAGTTAATAATCTTTTTTTCCTGCAACAACGGATCGCTCGCGCCAAGCGGCCGCCGCAAAGCTGATTGATGGCGAGTAATAATGGCTGAAAAATAATGATCAGATCGCCGATAACTAATCCGATAATTCAAGGAGTTAGTAGCTAAACGAATAAACCGTCGAGTAGATATTATTAGCGGTTTAAGTTGCGGATAACGACTAGACCAGGCTTGCCGGCGCGGCTGGCTATATTTTGATAGTAGTTGGCTGACCTTATTGATTAATGGCTGCTCCATAATTAAATTGCTGTTTTGTAATTATTCTCCTATAATAAAACAAATTGATTTAATTTGCCAAAGAAAAATGAAGTTTAAATTACAGGCTAATTTTCAGCCAACCGGCGACCAACCGCAAGCCATTGCTAATCTGGCTGATGGTCTACAAAAAAACTACCGCCACCAAACATTATTGGGGGTGACCGGTAGCGGCAAGACCTTCACCGTGGCCAATATCATCGAAAAGGCACAAAAGCCAACCTTGATTATTTCGCCGAATAAAACCCTAGCCGCCCAATTACATAAAGAATTCAAAGCATTTTTTCCAGATAACGCCGTCCATTATTTTGTTTCCTACTATGATTATTATCAGCCCGAGGCCTATTTACCACCGACCGATACTTATATTGAAAAAGAGGCCACTATTAATGAAAATATTGACCGATTGCGCCACGCCGCCACTCAGGCCCTAATGACTCGCGATGATGTTATTATCGTGGCTAGTGTTTCTTGTATTTACGGCTTGGGTGAAAAATTGGATTATCAACTGTCAAGCCAAAGCCTAACGCAGGGTGAAGCGATCAATCGTCAAACAATTATTAAAAAACTGCTAGAAATGCAATATCAGCGCCAAGATATTGCCTGTCGCCGCGGCCAATTCCGGGTGGCTGGCGAAACGATTGATATCTATTTGGCGACCGGCGAAGCCATTGTCCGATTAGACCTGTTTGACGACATTATTAACGCTATCTATCTCTGGCCAATTGATCCAGAAAAAGAAAAAGCTCGACCGGCTAGCTTATTAGATTTAACAGTCAGCGCGGCGCAAAAATTAACCGAAATTACCATTTTACCGGCCAAACATTTTATGACTCCGTCGGACCGAATGGCCGAAGCACTAATAGCTATCCGCCAGGAACTAACTGAGCGAATAACTCAATTAAAGAAAGAAAATAAGCTATTGGAGGCGGACAGGCTGGAGCGAAAAACCAATTATGATTTAGAAATGTTGGAGCAGGTTGGTTATTGCAACGGCATTGAAAATTATTCTCGTCATCTATCGGGCCGGCCGGCCGGTTCACCTCCAGCCACTTTACTAGATTTCTTTCCGCAGGATTTTCTAACAATTATTGACGAATCCCATGTGGCTGTGCCGCAAATCAATGGCATGTTTGCCGGCGATCGAGCCCGCAAAGAAGTCTTAGTCGATTTCGGTTTCCGCCTACCCAGCGCCATGGATAACCGCCCCCTAAGTTTTAATGAGTTTAACCAAAAAGTCGGCCAAATAATTTATACCAGCGCCACCCCAGGACGCTATGAAATGGCTAAATCGCAACAAATAGTAGAGCAAGTTATCCGGCCAACCGGTCTGCTAGACCCACTGATTGAGGTTCGACCCAGTCACGGTCAAATTGCTGACCTGATTGCTGAGTGTCAAAAAAGAGCCGCCAATAAAGAACGAGTCCTAATTACTACCATCACCAAAAGAATGGCCGAGGAGCTATCCGACTATTTAACCGAATCTGGACTAAAGACCAGTTATTTACATAGTGATATTGATACCCTAGAAAGGATTAATATTCTTCAAGACTTACGCGGCGGTCGCTATGATGTTTTGGTCGGCGTTAATCTTTTACGTGAAGGCCTAGATTTGCCAGAGGTTTCTTTAATTATTATTTTGGATGCCGACATGTCTGGTTTCTTGCGCAACGAGACATCATTAATTCAAACAATTGGCCGAGCCGCCCGTCATATTAATGGCCAAGTTATTATGTATGCCGACCAAATAACCCCGGCCATGGATTATGCTATTAAGGAAACCCGAAGACGCCGCCAACTGCAAGATAAATATAATAAAAAACACCGGATTATTCCGGCGAGTATTGTTAACGCTAACTGGTCAAATCTAGAATAGTCTATTGAGCCAGATAGCAAATCCGCCGTAAACCACCATCTTCAACTAAGGCATAGATAGTCGGATTCTGTTGATCTTGGCTATTTGGATTAATGATCAACAGGCTACTGGTGGCGGAAAACTGCCAACCATACTTGGTCTGTAAATCATCATCAAGACCGAAAGCAATCATCCGACCATTCTTGATATTAATAATGGCTGCCTTTTGACAATCATGACCGCATGACCAGCTGGCCAAATGAAAATGGCCGGCCAGATTGACAGTTTGCCGTTGATACGATTGGCTAACCTGCTGTTTTTCTTGATTGCTTAACTGGTAGCCTGACCAATCGATGGTCGCTGGACTATTCTGGTCAACTTCAGTCAGCCAATCATCAGCCGACAACGGCTTGGGGCAAGCAATCTTGGCGACATCCTGTTTGGTTACTGTTGCGGCTGGTGGCAAATCAGCCGGTATTGGAAAATATTCAGCCGCCACTGGCATTGGACTAGCTTGATTGCTGATATCAACCGGCTGACGATAGCTGCGCATAACCTTAATGCCCGCCAAAATATTGGCCAACACGAAAGCAGCCAACAAAATCCAGATTAAGCGCTTATTCATATTTTTTAATTATTGCCTTCTTTACGAAAGCTAACGCTAATAACCGGTTCGTATTTTTCCTGATATTCATCAACAACAACCACCGGCTCACCTTTGGTTAATTGATTGATGACCGCGTCAGCCAAAAGCGCCTTATCATTAGCCATTTCGTCCTTGAGGTCATCTAGACGATCTAATTCACTGCGTAAATCACTATCGATAGCTTGGACGATCATTTTACGTTTTTCGCGAATAGTTTTTAATTCTTCGGTTAATTTTTGGTATTCTGAAGAATTAGCTAAAGCATCACGATAAACAGCACTTAAAGTCTTGCGTTCACTTTTTAATTTCTGCAATTGGTTAAACATTTCTTGGGCGGTTTTCATATCTTGACAAAAATACTAAATTATGATAAATTTATCGGTCATTGCGACCACTTCTCAAATATTTAAGGAATCACGGAATGGCTAAGATCATTCGCTACAGCCGCATAACTATTGCCTATGCCTGTCTATTATTCGGACTGGCCGGCTTAGTTTTGCCGATCTTACCAGGCTGGATTTTTATGCTAATTGGCCTAGAATTACTGATTCGTTATCAGCCAACTAATAACTGGGCGCCAAAAATCAAAAATCGCTACCAATCCTGGACTGACAGATTACAACAATGGCGGCAAGCGGCTAGCCGAGATGGTCGCTAATTAATCAGCGGCAGCAGTGTATTCATTCTCGACAATAGCGATCAATTGTTCGGTCAATTTAATGTGGCGAATTTCGTCATCAATAATCTTGGCAACCGTCTGGCGATCAACTGGATCGCTCAAGAACTTCAATAATTCTTCGCACAATTCTTTAGCCCGATATTCGCTGGTTAGACCATTGCGCAAATTGAGCAATAAGCCATCCTGACTAAGCATGCATTGAGCTTCCATAATATTATTGTCCATATTATTGCTGCTTAGCCACAATCTGGCGAATTGATAAACGATGCTGATTGGATTCTTCAGATAGAACCTTGAGGCTTTGACGAAAAAAATCATGGCGGCTAGCCGGCAAACAACCCTCAACGCCCATGTCTAACAAGGTGGCATAAAGCCACATTAGACGATTCTCTTCTTCTTCCTCCAAATCCAGCTTTTTAAGCAATTCAGCTTGACCAGCTGATGGATTTTCCATAAAAATAGCTTTAATTATTATTAGTTAATTATAACAAAAATTAACTAATCCACCAAGAACAACTTACTGTTGCTGTTTAATTTTTTCTTGAAGCAGTTGTAGAAAGCCATCCTGATCAATATTGAGCAGCTCTACCTGGCCCCGTTGGCGAACCGCTAACTGACCAGAGGCAATTTCTTTATCGCCAACAACCAAAACATAAGGAATTTTTTCAGCAGCGGCCTTACGAATCTTATTGCCAACTGTTTCATCGCTTTCATCAACCTCTACTCGAATATCGTTGTGCCGCAGCTTATCCGCTAGTTGCTGGCAATAATCATGATGCTGGTCATTAACGGTTAAAATTTTGACTTGAACCGGTGATAACCATAATGGAAAAACGCCAGCATAATTCTCAATTAAGAGAGCGATAAACCGCTCAAAAGAACCAAATAGCGCCCGATGTAGAACATAGGGTTGCTCGGCTTGCCCCTGAGAATTAGTATAACTCATGGCAAAACGCTCCGGCAGATTAAAGTCAAATTGCAAGGTGGAACACTGCCATTCACGACCCAGAGCATCTTTAAGCTTGAAATCTAATTTTGGTCCGTAGAAGGCTGCCTCACCTTTTTCTTCTTTAAAATTAAGGCCTTTCTCAATCGCCACCTTCTTTAAAACTTGTTCGGTAAATTCCCAGCCCTCATCAGACCCAGCATATTTACTCTTATTCTCCGAATCACGCAAAGATAAATAAACATTAATTAATTCAGTATTAAAGCCGAATGATTTAAAGATAAACAAAATAAAATCAACCACTCGTTTCAACTCATCTTCCACTTGATCGGCGCGACAAATAATATGAGCATCATCTTGAGTGAAGCCGCGCACCCGGGTTAATCCGGACAGCTCTCCTTTTTTCTCATAACGATAAACTGTGCCGCATTCAGCATAGCGTAGTGGCAATTCACGATAAGAACGCGGCTTATTTTGATAAATCTCAATATGAAATGGGCAATTCATCGGCTTGAGTAAATACTCCTCCGATTCTTTGGCTTTAATCCCCTGCTGACGCTCTTCCAGAGTCTGGCCGGCTTCCAGTGGCGGATACATGCTGGCGTTATAAAATCCCCAATGGCCAGAAGTTTCCCAGAGTATCTTATTGCCAATATGCGGACTGCGCACCAGACTATAGCCATTACGCAAATGCTGGTTAGACCAAAAATCTTCAATCATTTTCCATAAAATCGCTCCCTTGGGGTGCCACAGCGGCAAACCCAGCCCCACCTGCTCGTCAATATGAAAAAGATCTAATTCGCGCCCGAGCTTACGATGATCACGCTGCTCAGCTTCAGCTAATAATTGCAAATGCTTATCCAAATCAGCCTGACTATTAAAAGCTAAAACATAAATTCTGGTCAACATTTTATTCTTTTCATTACCGCGCCAATAGGCTCCAGCTAAACGATGAACCAAAAAACCGGCCTGGCGTAAATCGGCCGTCGAAGCGACATGCGGCCCGCGGCACAAATCAGTAAATTGACCGACAGTATAATAGCTAACTTCAGTTTCGCCCTGAGTCTGCAAATCAGCAATAATTTCAGCCTTATAGGTTTGACCAGCCGCCTGTTCAGCAGCTAGAGCATCAATGACCGACTTGTTCTCTTGACTAAACGGTAAGTCTTTAGCAATCAGATCAACCATTTTTTGATTCAATAGCGATAATTGCTCTTCTCTTAATTTGTCTTGGCCGAAATCAAAATCATAATAAAAGCCATTATCAATAGCCGGACCAATAGCTGGTTGGACATTGGGATAAAGCTCGGTAACAGCCGTGGCCAAGATATGCGCCAAGGAGTGCCGAATGACTTCTAATGGATAATCAGACATATTAATCAATAAAAAATAAATAAAAAAACCTCGTTCCAACGATAAACAAAAAGTTCATCGCTAGAACGAGGCTTCTAGTCTCGCGGTTCCATCTAGCTTCCCGTTGGCGGGCCCTTGATTAATTTTAGCGATTTAGGGCTTTAAGCCGATAATATCCCGCGGTTGGTCGGCGCGGCAATCATCACTAATAATTTAATATTAATTCTTTGAGCTAAAAAGGTCAAGCTTTACCTCATGCTCTTGACATTTCTTAAAAAAATGATAATCTCTATAGAAGATTTGTTCTATGAAATGAATCTGGGGAATAAGCCGAAAGCAACGAGCGCTTCTAGGTTGAAGCAATGCTCGGGCTCTGTCATTATGAGCCGCTTCTTATTCCCCAACAGTTTTAAACGCCCTAACCCGGCTCTCCGGTTCCGCCCCCCGCTTGCCCACAATGGCGGAACTAACTTACACCACGAAAGGCTGATCTTCGGATCAGCCTTATTTTTTTATTGACGCTTAGCTCGCGCCCGATCTAATTCAGTTAAATACTGTTTACGAAGACGAATGCTTTTAGGCGTAACTTCTAAATATTCATCATCATTCATAATACTTAAAGCAATTTCCAAAGTTAACTCCAACGGCGGTGTCAGTAAAATAGCATCGTCAGCTCCCGAAGAGCGCATATTGGTTAATTGTTTGCCTTTAATTGGGTTAACGGCTAAGTCATTGCCTTTGGCCACATTACCAATAATCATCCCCTCATAAACATCAATATTGGGGCCAATATACAGCACGCCGCGCTCTTGCAAGTTCCATAGCGAATAGGCCAAGGCCTTGCCGGTAGCCATCGAAACCATGGAGCCGACCTGCCGGCTATCAATCTCGCCGACATGGGGCCGAAAGCCCAAAACATGGCTGCACAAAATCCCCTCGCCGCGAGTATCTACCACAAATTCAGTTCGATAACCCAATAATCCGCGGGTTGGGATTTCAAAGCTCAAACGGGTTTGACCATGATGTTGCTTCAAGGCAGTCATCTGGCCGCGACGGCGCGATAATTTTTCAATGACAATGCCGGCAAAATTGTCCGGTAAATCAATAGTCAATTCCTCAAACGGCTCCAATTTTTGGCCTTCAATTTCTTTAATAATAACCTGTGGTTGAGAAACTTGCAGCTCATAACCTTCACGGCGCAAATTCTCTAAAAGAATGGCAATATGCAGTTCGCCGCGACCGGACACTTTATAGGTGGCCATATCGGAAAAATCAACCTTTAGCCCAACATTAGTTTCTAATTCCTTCTCTAAGCGCTCTTTAATCTGACGGCTGGTAAAACACCGGCCTTCTCGGCCGGCAAATGGCGAATTATTAACTAGAAAATTCAGGGTAATAGTTGGTCCGCCAACATGAATAGCTGGTAAAGATGGTTGATTGGCATCAGCAGCAATTGTTTCGCCGATATAGACGTCAGCTAAACCAGCTACTAAAACAATATCACCGGCCTCAGCTTGATCAACCTCTTGACTTTGCAGCCCCTGGTAAGTAAATAATTTAGTTACTTTACGGCGGCGCTGGACGCCAGCCAAATCAGTAATGACTACTTCTTGAGCAGCGCGCAACGTGCCATTATAAATCCGACAAATAGCACAACGACCAAGATAATTATCATAAGATAAATTAAACGGTTGAGCGGCCAGTGGCTGAGCAGCTGCCTCCGGGGTTGAGGCTGGAGAAACATGTTCTAAAATAACATCTAAAATAGCATCCAAATTATCAGCCGGTTGCTCAAGCTGACGAGTGGCCCAACCTTGTTTACTGGAGGCATAAACAATTGGAAAATCTAATTGTTCGTTGCTAGCCCCTAAATCAAAAAATAATTCATAAACCGCATCAACCACTTCTTTAGGGCGAGCAGCCGGCTTATCAACTTTATTAATAATCACAATCGGCTTCAACCCGAGTTCTAAAGATTTCTTTAAAACAAATTTGGTTTGCGGCATCGGACCTTCTTGGGCGTCAACCAACAACAAGACGCAATCAATCGACCGCAAAATCCGCTCCACTTCCGAGCTGAAATCAGCATGACCAGGAGTATCAACAATATTAATCTTGGCATCTTTATAAAAAACCGAAGTATTCTTAGAATATATAGTGATCCCCCGCTCTTTTTCCAGAGCGTTGCTATCCATGCTGACATCACTGTCAGCTAGACCGGTTTGGCGCATTAAGTTATCGGTCAAGGTAGTTTTACCGTGATCAACATGAGCAATGATGGCGATATTACGAATTTCCATAAAATAAACAAAAACTACGCCTGAGGCGTAATTCTGAGTTAGAGAATACTTTTTTAATATAATAGTTTTAAGACAAATAGTCAAGGCAAACGACCGCTATTTTATTATCCGCAAGTTTTATGATAAAATTAGAATAATCACTAATTATCAATCTTATGCAGCAACGATTAATTATCGCTAGTTTCTAGTTCATCGCAGCCCTAGGACTCTCAGCCTATGCACTAATCAACCACAATCGCCACCAACAGCGGCCAGATAATCAACCGCCAACAGCGTCAACTGCTGAACAACGGACAGAATTAATTTTCTATTACGGTGACACCTGTCCGCATTGCCACATTGTTGACACTTATATCAAAAATAATAAAATCAGCCAGAAACTTAATATTATTAATAAAGAGGTCTATAATAATCAAGCCAATGCCGAAGAATTACGGGCAAAAGCTAAGCTCTGCGGCATACCAGATAATGCCCTTGGCGTTCCATTAATGTGGAATGGCCGTGATTGTTTGGTTGGCGATCAACCGATTATTGATTTTTTAAACGATCAGATCAAATAACCGCTTATGAACAAAAAATTCGGCCTATTATCTATTGGCACCCTACTGGCGGCCCTAGTCGCTAAGCCGGCGGCGGCGGTCTGTCCAGTCTGCACGATTGCCGTTGCTTCCGGCGTTGGTTTTTCTCGCTATCTCGGCATTGATGATACCATTACCGGACTATGGATCGGCGGCTTAACTGTTTCGATGATTGCCTGGACTATTGATTGGCTAAAAAGAAAAAACATTCATTTCCGAGGACGCAATTGGCTGGTGATTATCGCTTATGCCGCCATGATTATCAGTCCGCTATATTTT
>CAYNWZ010000009.1:15108-24928 GCA_964401085.1 uncultured Gammaproteobacteria bacterium | reverse complement strand
GGAATCGAACCCCCATCGCAAGCTCCGGAAGCTTATGTTTTATCCATTAAACTATGGAGGCTTCTTGCTTAGGCAATATACAACAAGCTGGCCTATTTTTCAAGGCCGGACAATTTTATTGAGAAGCTAAATCTGGCGGAAGGACGGGGATTCGAACCCCGGAGGCCTTTGACAGCCTACTCGCTTTCCAAGCGAGCGCACTCGACCACTATGCGATCCTTCCTCAAAGCGCTAACGCGCTTATTATTTTATTGTTGACCGGCCGCCTGCTGGACTAATTTAAGTAATCCTGGTTCAGTCTGACCATCGCTGCTGGCAAAATCAGCTAGCGGATAAACACCGCTCAGCAAGGTCTTGTTCAAAAAACTGCTAGGTACGCCAATCGCCCCCAAAGCCTCAGCTTCAGTCGATTGCTCGTCAATTGTAGCTTGGACTTCCGGTTTAGTCAAACATTTTTCAAACTCAGTCAAACCGAGACCAACATTCTGGGCAATCGCTGTCCAATCGTCAAAAGGCTTTTCTTGGCTGGCCGTCGCCGCCACCTTATCGGCAAATTCCCAAAACTTATTCTGCTGGCCAGCGCACTCCACCGCAACAGCCGCCTCCTTAGCTAATTGATTATTGGCTAAAGGATGCTGACGCCAGGCAACAACCACCGCCTCGCCAGCTTGCTGCTTGAGTTGACGGACAATTGGCAAAAAACCAGCTGCCAAAGGATCGGTCAAGTCACTATAAACAATCAACTGCGCCGGAGCGCTAGCTTGCCCCAATAAATGATCGTCGCTTTTTATCGGCGGAACTTCCTGCAACTCAACCGCGACATTTTGCCAAGCTTCTTGATTAGACGCTTGGATATCTTGAGCAATTTTAGCCTGCTCATTATTATTAACCACTGTTGTCGCTGGTTTGTCTAGAGACTGATAAACCTTTAAAGCAATAAAGGTGCAAAATATAACCGCCGAAACAATCAATAGAAAACTATTAGTAAATTTACGCTGTTTAATCTTTTCTGAACCAAGCATATTTTTATAATTATTTTTCCCAAGCTAGCGGCTGCCTTGGACAAGGCAAAGCTGTTTGAATAGCTTGAGTTAAAGTTAATAAATCATAATCATTTCCCCGTGGACCGATCAATTGGCTGCCAATCGGCAAACCATCGCCGCTCCAACCAGTCGGCCAAGATATTGCTGGCAAGCCAGCTAATGAGGCTGGCGTTAACAAAGCATCTTCCAAATACAAGCTGAGCGGATCGTTATTTTTTTGGTTGAGCCGAAAAGCTGGTTGTGGTACAGTTGGAGTTAATAAAAAATCAACTTTTTTCCAAGCCTGATCTAGGTCGTAATTAATCCAACGACGAACGCGCTGGGCTTGATTATAATAAGAATGACCTTCACCGGCACTCAAGACATAAGTTCCCAGCATAATCCGTCTTTTGGCTTCGGCGCCGAAATGACCGCGATTATTAAGATAAGTATCGGCCAGATTGGCGGCGGCTGGCTGGCGACCATAACGCAAGCCGTCAAAACGAGCCAAATTAGAACTAACTTCGGCCGAAGTAATAACATGGTAAACAGCCACGCCGTACTTGGTTGATGGCAAACTCAAGGGAATAATCTCCGCCCCCTGTTCTTGTAAAAAATCTTTAACCTTAATCAGACTATCTAAAACCGCTTGATCCAAACCGGCTGACAAATATTCGGCTGGCCAGCCAATCTTTAGGGACGGCCAATCAATTTTGTTTTTAAGCTGGGCAGCCGCTAGCTTAGTTGTCGCTGTCGCATCAAATTTATCCTCACCGGCAATTGTTTGTAGAACCACGGCGGCATCATCGGCCGTCTTTGCTAAAATACCAATAACATCAGTTGAACTAGTCATCGCTATCAGGCCGTGGCGAGATACCGCTCCATAGCTTGGCTTATAACCAACCACTCCGCAGAGACTAGCCGGATGACGAACTGAACCGCCAGTATCGCTACCGAGAGCAAACAAACAAAAATCGGCTGCTACCGCTGCCGCCGAACCGCCCGATGAACCGCCCGGAACTCTCTCTAAATCATAAGGATTCTTGGTCGGCCCCATGGCGCTATTTTCTGTCGAAGCACCGTGAGCAAATTCATCCAAATTGGCCTTACCTAATAAGACAGCCCCGGCTTGCCGTAACCTGACGATTACCGTCGCGTCATAAGGAGCGACATAATCAGCCAACATCTTGGAAGCGGCTGTCGTTTTAAGGCCTTTGGTTAAGATATTGTCTTTGACCAAATAAGGAATACCTAATACCCCTGTATGGTCTCCCGAAATCAATCTCTTATCAGCTTCATCGGCCTGGCGCAACGCTTCATCTTTATCAATCAACAAGCAGGAATGCAGCTGATCGTCATATTCTTGCAAGCGTTGTAAATAGTGCTCGGTCAATTGCCGACTGGTAATTTTTTGGCCGTCCAATAATTGTCTGGCGACGGCTAATGTCAAATTATTTAATTCCATAATCATCCTCTAATTGGCGGCATGGTCACCGACTGACCCGGTTGGCTGCCAGCCAGCGCTAAGCTGCTAGCAGCCTCGTCTGCTGCCCAAATAGCCACTTCATCAGCCGACAAATCAACCGGATCAATTATCGACCGATAATTATCCACTTTAGCGGCTAACTTTTCTTGCTGGATAAATTTATCGGCCTCGCTTAAGCTGTCTAGATGACCGAGAATAGCGCTCAATTGTTGGCTGTATATTTCGGCTTCGCCAATCTCTAGCTTGATTTTAGCCAAACCGGCTAAATGACTAATTGCTTGATTATCTAATTTCATATTGATTACTAATACTAATGAAGCAGGGCTAATAATTCTTCTTCGCCAATAATCTTAACGCCCAATTGCTTGGCTCTAGCCAACTTACTACCCGGATCGCGGCCAGCCACCACATAATCGGTTTGTCGGCTAACCTGGCTAGCAATATGACCGCCAGCTTGTTTTATTGTAGCTTCGGCCTGACCGCGTGTCAAACCGTCTAAACTGCCAGTCAAAACAAAGCTATGACCGGCTAATGGCTGCTGGCTAGCCGTCGGCTGACTATAAAATAATCTAACACCCTTACCAGTCAAAGAATCAACCAGCTTGACGTTAACGACATCCGAGAACCATTCGGCTAATAATTGCGCCACTTTCGGTCCAACATCTGGCAAATCACGCCAATCATCGACAGATAAATTAGCAGTTGCTGCCACCAGCTGATTCGGCGAAAAATCATTTTTCTCTGAATTTATTTCAAGACGTTTCGCCAAAAAATCAGCAATTGTCACGGCCGACTCTTGTCCAACCTGCTTAATGCCTAGCGCATAAATAAAACGATCCACGGCTAAAGTCTTTTTCTGTTTAATCGCCGCAATCAAATTACTGGATGATTTTTCACCAAAACCCGGCAATGTTTTTAACTGATCAGCTGTTAAATCATAAAAATCAGCAACATCTTCAACTAAGCCGTTGTCGACCAATTGTTCAATAATTTTTGGACCAAAACCATCCCAGTCAGCCGCTCCCTTGCTGGCCCAATGACGCAAGCGCCGCAAATTAACGGCATAACAATTTTTGTTAGGACAATAATAAGCCACCTGGTCAGCTAATTTTTCCACCGCTCCATTGCAAAACGGACAATACCTGGGTGGGGTAATTTCTTTTTCCTGGCCGCTACGCAGCTTCGGCAAAACTTCGACAATTTTAGGGATAACATCGCCGGCCCGCTCCAGTATCACCGTATCACCAATCAGCAAACCTAACCGTTTAATTTCGTCAAAATTATGCAAAGTTGATCTGGCAATCGTTACCCCGCCGACTTTAACTGGCTTAAGCACTGCTGCCGGAGTCAAAACGCCGGTGCGGCCGACCTGCCAAATAACATCTTCAACTATCGTCGTCGCTTGAAGAGCGCTAAATTTATAGGCCATCATATAGCGCGGCGCCTTGCCAACAATGCCCAGCCGATTCCATAACTGTAAATCATCATATTTAACAACGGTTCCATCAATTTCAAACGGCAAAGCTGATCGCTTTTGTTCCATCTGGCGATAGAAATCAAAAACAGCCGCCAAGTCAGCGCAAATTTGATTCTGCGTTAGCGTCTTAAATCCCAAAAGATTAGCTAAACGATCGGCTTGATGGCGCTTAGCAACTACCTGACCACGTGGCCAATCAGCGATTAATAAATCATAGGCATAAAAATCTAACCGCCGCTCAGCTGTCACTCGCGGATCTAGCTGGCGGATTGACCCGGCCACCGCATTGCGGACGTTAGCCAACAATGGCTTGCCCAGTGATTGATAACGCTGGTTGATATCAGCCAAATTTTTTTTGGTCATCACCGCTTCACCCCGGATTTCTAAATAACTGTTATCTAAAATTGTCCGCAGTTCATCTATTTCGGTCTTTCTTAAACCAATAGCGTGCAACTCCTGATCGGTTGGCTGACGCAACCGCAACGGAATACTGTTAATAGTCCGAATATTAGCCGTCACATCCTCACCAATCCGGCCATCACCACGAGTCGCTCCTTGAATCAGCTGACCGCGCTCATAGCGCAAACTAATAGCTAGGCCGTCTAACTTCAACTCAGCATAATAGTCAGCTTTTAACTTCTGGCCAAGAAAATTATGATTACGCTCTTGCCAACTAACCATGTCCTCTTCAGAAAAAGCATCATAAAGAGAAATCATCGGTTGCTGATGGATAACTTTGACAAATTTTTCTGAAGCTTGGCCAGCCACTCGCTGAGTTGGCGAATCAGCCGTAATTAATTGCGGATATTTTTGCTCCAGTTGAAATAGCTCATTCTTCAAACTATCTAAAGCCCCTTCATTAATTAGATTTTTATCTAATACATGGTAAGCATAGCGCCCTTCTTCAATCTGCTGGCGCAGCTTCTCAATTCTAGTCTTAACTGCCGATAAATCATTAGCCATACTTCTAATCTGGTACACAGAAAAAATTACTGCAATGAGTGCCCGAAGAACATTGGCCGCAAAAACCATTACAGCCATTATAACCACACTCATATTGATTTTCGCCATCACTGCAAGTCGGGATGCAACCAGCCGTCCGATTAATGGTTAGCTTAATTGATCGCTTGGCGCCATTGGAATTGCCGGTTGACTCCAGCCACAGGCGACTATTATCATCATCAACACCGCGAAAAATTATCTGGTAGCTTTGGCTCTGATCTTCACTAATATATTGCGGCTCATTATTAATATCCTCACAAGGACGACAACCAGACACCAAGCCCTCCCGTCCCGATGGAATTTTTTCAAAAAATAGGCATTCACCAGGCGTATCACAACACAAATCTTCATCTTCACCAAAACAATTCCGCTTATCAATTGATTCAATCTTATCAAAAGCTAGAGCCCTCTCTAGTCCGCTATCGGCAGCAAAATAGGCGCGCACCGAATCACCCTGGGTCCGACTAATACCGATGGCCACCATCACTAGACTAGCAATTGACAAGCTAATGACAAAAGCACCCGTAATAATTAACAGGCTAACGATCATAATCACTCCCCGTTTATTGGTTGATTTAGCCGCCGAATTGATAATTCTCATAAAATCGCGATGATACCGATGTCTGAACCTGCAAAGATTGCTGGCCGGTTTCAGTATTAAGATAGTTCAAAACAAAACGAATAGTTATTAATGGTTGTTGCGTGGCTATATCCAGATTATTGGCCTGAAAATTTAACTTACTGATAACAATATTATCTGGAGTCATATAGGCTTCGTTAGCGTCCCGCCTAATCTTTAGTCGACCGCTATCTAAACTATAAGTAACGCAAACGTCCTGGTAGTTGCGAAATCTAATCTGCTCGCCGTCAGCCGAAACAGCATAAATACTTTCGGCAGCCCCGCAAGACCCATCGTCAATTTTAGCCATTCGCAACTCCTTGGTCATGACCTCAAGCGCATAGCTAACCGATTCTTGAGCATTCTTGGACGACAAAGTATTGCGCTGGGAGCGGATGATTGACAAGAATATATCAGTGGCGCTGACAATCAACAGAGCAAAGATGGCCACCGCCACCATGGATTCAATTAAAGTAAATCCAGCAACTGGCCGTTTAGTCATACCACGAATAAATAAAATCTTCGGCTTGATAAGTTCCAGATTGACCTTGACCTTGCCAAGAAACATAACACTTAATCAAACAATATTCAGTGTTCATTACTGGATCATCATTACATTCACTGGTTAAAAAACGACGGAAAGGCGTAACAATGCTGCCCTCATAGCCATAAAAACCATCCTCATTAATTCTTAATTGATCGGTTTCGGTGATATCATTAAAACCAGAAGCATAATGATTGGGTTTATAGTCAATGATAAATCCATAATCATAAATATCCGCCAACGAAGTGGCCGGACTAGCTGACTTCCAATTATTATCACGCCGATTACGAGCTAATTCCAAACCCTCTTGAGCTAGTTGAGCCGATATCAAACTATTGCGATTAAAATACTGCACCCGAATATTTTGAGCAGCTAATGAAGCGACGCCAATCAAACCAACACCAACCATGGCCATGGCTACTAAAAGCTCAATTAACGAAAAAGCCGGTTTTGCTGTTGTGTTATTTTTATTGCTCATTCTGCTTGACCTCAACTAAACCAAAAAAATTAACCATTACTTGACTTGTCGTTGCCTCAATCTGGTCCTTTAGGGTAAAGACAATTTGGTTGCCGGCCTGACTATTAATAAACGTTTGCGGCTCGGGCGGTTTAAAAAAAACAGTTCCATCATTAACTTGACCACTATTATCTTCAATCTGCTCGATAACTACATTGTTTGGCAAATCTATCTTTCTAAAGAACTTATCAAAAACATGATCATCATCTAGGTCAACCACTATCTGGTAATAATCAGGATTATCCAGGCTAGCATAGACCCCCCACCCCCCTCGTGGCGACTGACTAAGATGATCTGACCCATTGGGGTCAACAAAATCTTTAGAACCAACAGCATAGCTCTGGGCTAGACGAATATTGGTCGCTAGCTCTTGAGCCGCTAGCCGTAGCTGAGATTGGCGGCTGCCCGACCGATAATTAACAATCGTTGCCGACATTAGGCCGACAAAGATACCAATAACAATAATGATTTCAATTAAAGTAAAAGCTGGCCGACTAATTGTTTGGTTAATCATTTTCATAATCATTAGTTATCCCAAAAACCGGGATTTTTTTCTTCCCAACGCCAACTCTTTTGCCGAGCGCAGGGATAAATATTGATTAATGTGGCGGTGTCATCGCCGGCATTACCGCCAGTATCAACGGCGACAATCTTATAAACATATTGCTTAGCCACTTCTTCGCCGGTAAATCTTTCCCAGCAATGGCAATTAATTCCAACGCAATGGTTTTCGGATGGTGGCGTTGGCGGATTATCCGGGTTGTCTGGATCAACCAAATAACAATCGCTAGTACTAGCCACTTCAACAAAATATGGACTATTTTGTAAACACTGATCACCGGCCGGATTATCATCAACCTGGCAACGCTCAACTTGATAATGATTAATTTCCGTGCCTGAAGCCACAGTTGGAACTTGCCAATTTAATTTAATAACCGATGGATCACCATTCAAACAATCGCCCTGACCGGTAATGGTATTAATGCCGCAAATCGGCCTGGTCTTACCGTGGGCACTAGCTGTTGTATAGGTTGTGCCAAAGAAGTTGCTGGCACCAATATGATAATAATAATCAGTATTTAAGGCTAATCCACTAAAATTATTATTATCAATAAAACTACTGACAGTTGATGACGGACCGATAAAATTAACCGTTGTTGATGGAGTAAACGAGGCGCTCGTTGAACGAAAAACCGAATAATTACTGGCGTAGAGGCTCTCCTGCCAATCAATTAACAAAGTATTGCAACCGTCTACATCATCAGGAATCACTACCACGCTACTAGGAATAGTTGGCGCCTGGCCAGTAACATAATAGGTTATGGAGCTAGTAACATCATTGGAATTAAACGATAACCAGCCAATCTTATTATTCCAGGCCCAGCCAGTCAGCTTGCCGTCATCGTTCAGCTGCGACCAATAGTCTGGACCGCTATCATAGCTATCCTTGGCCAATTTAATCCAGCCGTCATCGCCAAGGGCAATAATCTTGGCCCAGCCGCTAAATTTTTTAGTTGCTGGATCAAGTTGGACTCCGTGCTGGGGTTGAGCGCTAACCGGATAGCTATCCTCAAACAATATCCAGCCAACATTGCTATTCCAAGCATAGCCAGACAATGGATAGGCACCGCTGATTTCAAGTTTGACACCATAATCAATGCCACTGCAAACACCGCCATAAACACAATTATTAAAGCTAATCCAACCAATCACTGGATTCCAGGCCCAGCCGAATAAATTATCAGTAGTGCTGGCATGGGCTGACGGAATTAACTTAACCGCCGAACCAATAAGCACTAAAAATAAAACACCAATAATTATCCGCTTCATATCCTTACCAGCCCAGCCAATGTAAATAAGCTTGCCACCATGACTGACCGCATAAAAAAATCAACCAGCCACTCGGCGCCAAAA
The DNA here is from genome assembly GCA_964401085.1 of uncultured Gammaproteobacteria bacterium. Classification (GTDB taxonomy): domain Bacteria; phylum Patescibacteriota; class Patescibacteriia; order Patescibacteriales; family Patescibacteriaceae; genus UBA1359. The sequence goes on along the minus strand of CAYNWZ010000009.1, from coordinate 16,347 downwards.
ATACCCCCAGAGGTAGTTGCGACTTTCGATTCTTACCGCCCAAAACTAATAGTCCGATTCCGACTACAGCGCCCAAGAAATAAGCAATAAAGATAGCTGGAATAATCAGTGGCCAGCCCAACCACGCTCCCAAAAATAGCCCCACATAAATATCGCCCTCACCCAGCCAACGGCCTTTTGACAACCAGAACTGCAGAGCAAAAAATAAGCCGCCAAACAAGACTCCACCAACTAGCGACTGCCAAGTTTGACCGGCTAATAAATTTAGTCCGGCTACGATAACAGTGCCAACCAATAATGGACTGACAAAAATAACCATCCACCAATAATCGCTCCAGAAAACCAGCATCAGAATGATAAACCCAATTAGAGCTTGCGCCAAAATCAACCAAAAGTGACCAGTCTCAGTGGCCAACCAGAACTTAGCTTCGCTGCCCAAGTTAAACCAGCTGATCAATGTGGCAATAGCCAATAATAAACCGCCAGCCAGCTCGCTGATTAAATAATTCTTAGGAATCGGCTTGCAACAATAAGCGCAGCGACCTCTCAATCGTAAATAACTGAAAACCGGAATATTATTTAGCCAACTCAACCGATGCTGGCAAGACGGACAATGCGATGGTTGTTTAAAGCCTTGTCCGCTATACAGCCGTTGAGCCCAACAATGAACAAAGCTGGCCAAAGCCGCTCCCAAGAAAAAACTACTAATTAGACCGATAATCAATAAGCTCATAGATGTTTTTGCTTACTTATTATAGCAATAATCAGTAATCAAGACAAATAACCGGCCGGATTAATTAAACAAAAAACACCACTGAATAGTGGTGTTTTTAGATTGTCAAATAATCAATTCTATTGATTATAGCCGATAGAATCAGGAGTAGCCGAATAAGTGCTAGACGGACCTTCTAAGATATACGAGATAGTATAGCTAGCGCCACTACCATTTTGAGTATAAGTATAAAGAGCTGGAGTGGCATTCTTGGGATCGGTTGGCACTTTTTGCATATAAATAGTGCTGGAACAATTAGCTGTACTGGATGATTGCCATCCATTAATATTAAGACAAGCATAGTTACCACTGCCCAAAGAGACCGATGAGCCAGTAGGATAGGTTTGGTTATTATCAAAATACATTTCCAGCGCGGTACGAATCTGCTTGATATCCGATAAACGACGGGCATCACGCGATTTAACTCGGGCGCTGTTTAAGGCCACCACTGACAAGGTGGACAATAG
>CAYNWZ010000009.1:0-15008 GCA_964401085.1 uncultured Gammaproteobacteria bacterium | reverse complement strand
AGCAATAATGGCGATAACCACTAATAACTCTATCAAGGTAAAACCTTTTTTCATAGAAATTAGTTAATTTATTATAATTTATCTAATTAATGCTGGCCTGAGTTGCTGTGGCTGCTCCACTACCCTCTAAATAATAAGCAATGGTATAGGTGCTATTGGTGCTACCGACGGCATAAGTATAAATCTTGGTACCAGTATTCTGTGGATCATCAGGCACATTCTGCATATAAACCGTGCCGGTGCAACCAGCCGTTGTTGTCCAGCCGCTAGCGGTTAAGCAAGAAGAACTAGCCATACCCAAAGTTGAGGTTGCTCCCACGGCTGGGTAAGCCATGTTTTGATCAAAATACATCTCTAGCGCGGTGCGAACCTGTTTAATATCCGACACCCGCCGAGCATCGCGAGCCTTGGCCCGGGCGCTGTTTAAGGCCACCACTGACAAGGTGGACAATAGAGCAATAATGGCGATAACCACTAATAACTCTATCAAGGTAAAACCTTTTTTCATAAATAATTTTATAAATTAATGGTTGGAATATCAAAAATATATCTCAATAACATTATACACTAAATTAATTTCATTGCATACCCCCTGGAGTAGCAGTGGCTGCTCCAGCCGGGAAAGATCCAGTTTTACCTTCTAACCAATATGTTAAAGTATAGTTCATTCCATCACTGCTGTAAATATAATTGGTGCCACTCGGTGTCGGATTACTGGGTATTTTCTTCATAAAAACCGCCCCGCTACAAACCGGCACTAATCCGGTGTCGTCTAGACAAAGACCCTGAATATTGGCAGAAGAAGTCACCGGATAAAGCCCGTCAGTCCTATTTAGCGCATACATTTCCAGCGCTGTTTGAATCTGCCTGATATCAGAAACCCGCCGCGTGTCCCGTGACTTCTGGCGAGCACTACCCAAAGAAACAATGGATAAGGTTGATAAAACGGCAATAATCGAAATAACCACCAACAGCTCAATTAAAGTAAAGGCTTTTTTCATATTAAAAATTACCAACCATGCTATACATCGGCATAATTACTGCCGCTACCATCACGCCGACACCGACACCGATCAAAATCATTACTAACGGCTCTAGCAAGCTCATCATATTGGCCAGCATATTATCAATTTCTCGATTATAAAATTCAGAAACCTTATTAAAAACAACATCCAGCTTGCCGGTTTCCTCACCGACTTGCATCATATAGGAAACCATTTTAGGAATTAAGGAGCTTTCCAAAAAAACCGTAGAAATAGAATTGCCATCTTCAACGCTATGGATGGTTTTTTCAATTAGGTCTTTATAGGTTAGATTGCTAACCACATCGCCGGCGATAGCTAGACTGCTTTCAATCGTTACTCCGCCCAATAACAAAGTGTTCATTGAGCGACAAAAACGAACCAATAAAATCTTTTGGAATAATTTGCCAAAAACTGGCAAACGCAAAGTCAAAGCATCAAACACCTGACGACCGGGCCGTGAGGCCAGGGCCATCCTAGCGGCCACTATCAACCCGCCTAACAAAATCAATAATAACCACCAATAACCGGTTACGGCATGAGAAATAGCAATCAATATTCTGGTAGCCAATGGCAAGGCCGTTCCTGTTTCAGTTAGAACATCCATCAATTTGGGCAGAACAAAAACCATCATCACGATACCAATAGCAAACATACCGACCAAAACCACAGCCGGATAAATCATGGCGCCGCGAATTTTGGCAATCATGTCATAGTCTTTACCAATTTCATCAGCCAAATAATTCAATACCTCGTCCAATTTGCCAGAGCGTTCGCCTGACTTAGTAACGCTGACAAAAAAATTAGAAAATATTTTGGGCCGCTTAGCCAAGCAGTCAGATAGCGGCGCGCCGCCATCAACTTCATCGGCTAATTCGGCGACCACTTTCTTTAGGTTGGGGTTCTCAGTCTGGTTAACCAATATCCGCAAAGCTTGAACCATAGCGACGCCAGCGCCAATCATGATGGAAAACTGCCGAGCAAAGATAACCACATCCTTCATCGATACCCTGTTTAAAAATGGTATTGTAACCCTTGTTTTAACACTGGCAACATCCAGCTTTACTAAGTTAAGACCATTCTCTTTTAATAAAAGAGCAGCCTCCTGGCTAGTATCGGCCTCCACTAGGCCAACCTTATTTGCTCCTTGGCTATCAATGGCTTCGTAACGAAAAATCATAATAACTAATCTGATTGAATAACGCGCAACACTTCTTCAACCGTGGTTAGACCTTGAATGGCCTTTATAAAACCGTCCTGCTCCATGGTGATAAACGGCTGAGTTGCCTTGACGGCTTCTTGATTAAAACCCTTATGTTCTAAAATCATCTCCTTTACCTGATCATTGACATCCAACACTTCAGCGATAACTGAACGAGAGTGATAGCCGGTTTGGCCACAATAGGCACAACCAGTGCCGCGAGTGAATTTCAAATTGTTGGGATCATAATTTGGCAATCTCTCTTTGAGAATATCAGCTGGTACTTGCGCCATCGCCTGTTTAATTTCGACTAATATGTCTGGACCAACAGTCTCTTCAGCTAAACAATGAGTGCAATTTAAACGGACTAAGCGCTGGGCAACCACCAAGGCCAAGCTGGATGAAAGCAGGAACGGCTCAGTTTTCATGTCTAATAGACGCGGAACCGCACCAACCGCATCATTAGTATGTAAGGTGGACAAAACAAGATGACCAGTTAATGAGGCATGAACCGCTAATTCAGCGGTCTCGTTGTCACGGATTTCACCGACCATCATAATGTCTGGGTCTTGACGCAAAATAGATCGCAAACCGGTAGCAAAAGTAAAATTGACTTCCGGCCGAACTTGCGATTGGTTAACTCCTTTTAAGAAATACTCAACCGGATCTTCCAGAGTGGAAATATTGACATCGTCTTTGTTGAGAATGGTTAGTAATGAATATAACGTGGTGGTTTTACCAGAACCAGTCGGACCGGTAATCAAGATTAATCCGCTAGTTCGTTCAATTACTTTTTTCAAAACCAGATAATGGTTGCTGGCAAAACCTAATGATTCCAAAGTCGGCGCCCCCTTGCTAACATCCAAAATTCTCATTACCACCTTCTCTTGACCCATTAATGGCATAACTGAAACACGGAAGTCTATATCGCGGCCATCAACATTCAGGCTGATACGGCCGTCCTGCGGAATACGGGTTTCATCCAGCTTTAATTTGGCCATGACTTTAACCCGCGATACTAGGGAATCGTGAATATTCCGCGGCAAAACGAGCGATGTTTTTAAAATGCCATCAACCCGATAACGAATCCGGCTCTCTTTCGGTAATGGTTCAATATGGATATCGCTGGCTCCCAACTCAACTCCATGACGGATGGCCGCTGAAATAATCTTGGATATCGGCGCGCTTTTAGTAATCTCATCAAAGCGCAAATCCTCGTCTTCGGCTGCCTTTTTAACCTCCTTTTCTTCTTCTTTAGCTTTTAATTCTAGAGCGCTAGAAATTTCCTTATTTAGTGTCTGATATTTCTTATAAGCAATATCAAAACTGATCGGCGAAACCAAAAAATAACGAGCCTGCAAATTATTTTTCTTAGCCAAAAAATTAACTGCCTCAATGGCTTTAAAATTTTCCGGATCTAGCAAGCCGACTTGAATTTCGTTATTATCGCGATGAAAACAGACCGCTTGATAATTGTTGGCTACTTCCGCCGGCAAAACATTAAGAGTGGCTTCATCAATATTATAATCAGCCAGATTGGCATAAGACAAACCGGCCAAGCTAGCTTGAATTTCTGTCAAGCGTTCAATGTCCAGAATACCCTGGTTGATTAAAATGTCTGGCAAATTAGCCCCCTTAACCGTCAAGGCCTGATTAACGCTAGCTAATTGGCTGTCGTTAATCAGCGCGGCCGAAATCAGGAAGTCTAATAATTTGTTACTGGATTGCTTATTCATAACCTTTAATAACGAAATGGCCGCGGATTGCCAATCACTAGACCGCTTAAATCATCAACCGTCTCACTATTAGTTGTCGTAGCCACCTCTGCCGGCTGATAATTAGTTTGCAAATTCTTAAATTTAGGACTAGTGAGCAAGCTTAAAGATAAAAACTCTTCCACCGTTTGTTTGCTGAGATTAGCCTTTAATAACTGCCGCTGACCAGGACTAAGCGTCTTATTGTCACCGGTCTTATCAGCAAAAACCTTAAAAGCCGCTTCATCAATATCAGTCAGCGGACGCTGGTTATCAGTAAATTGCCCATACCAACGGACAACCCAGAATAAGCCAACCGAATTGATAACAATAATCAAAATTAGCCAAAAAATTTTAGCGCTTTTTTTCTGAGTTTTATGTTTTGCTTTTAAAATCTCAGCCATAAATTACTCTGACAAATAATAAACTTGAATTTCTAAAACTATTTGATTTTTGCCGGGAGAATAATCAAGGCGCTGAATATCCATTAAATGCAAATTATTTTCCACTGTTTTCAACAAGCTCTTAAAGCTCTGATAATCCTTGCCCTGCAATTCCAATTTAATGGTGGCTGATCTCAGCTGACTATTTAGATTAGTCACATTAGCCGTGCTGCTGGCAGTTGGCGCATTGTCTTCACTGACAACCACATCAGATGATTTAATCAACAGACTATTGGCTAGACAAATAGCCTCAATCTCGGCCAGCAAATTCTCCCTATCTAGTTTGGCTGGTAAAATGTCTATGACCTTATTGCGCGTTTTCTGATCAATTCTCTTATAAAAATCATTTAACTGAATCAAGCTAGCTTGATATTTTTGCTTGTCCAATAGATCCTGTTGGGCTTGTTGGTAGTTGTCATTGGCTTCAGTCAGGGTTCTTTGATATTGCGGCAAAAAAAACAAGAATAGGCTGCCCACCATTACCAATAGACAAATCAGGGCGATAAATAGCTGATAATTATTAATAAAAAACTCACGCAGCTGATTATCAACTTGAATCGATCCAATGTTGCCACTGTTCGTGTTGGCTGGTTTTTTGCTGATATTATTCTTTTTACTTAGCAAGTGGGCCATATTTATCTAGAAAACAATTCGGGCTTAATCTTGAGACGAATGGCAAAATTTAACTGACTACCGGGCGTGATCTCGTCAGTGCTGCTAGCGTTGGCTGGCGTTTCATTTTTAACCATTTCACCGCCTTCGCTACTAACCTCAAGGACATCAGGTGACAAACGAAAAACCTTTATCTGCTTCGCCATGCTGTCAAAACTATCCGTTTTAGCTCGTAAGATATAATCGCCCTTGGTGTCGCCGCTAAAGTCCTGATAAAACACATTAGGTAAAGTATTTTTTTCCAAAAAACTAAAGAAATTATTCCAATAAATATGCTTACTGAGCATTTCATTAACCATAATCAATCTGAGACGGAAGTCCAAAACTCCACTAACCTCGTTTTCGGTTAGATTAATCAATTGATTAATCTTAGCAAACCTCTGAGTAACATCAGCCGCTTGTTTGCTTTGCCGCTGTTGCCATAGATACAGCAGGGCTCCACACAATGACAAAAAAAACAGAGTAACCACCAACCATTGAGTTAGGATTAACCAAAATTTATTCCAATTAAAATATAAAGTGGCTCGGCTATCAACTAAGTTGGTCTCAGTTAAACTTGGCCGATTCCAGGCTTTCTGTTCAAATCTTTGCTTCAAGTCTTGAAATCTTTGCTGCTGATTGGGCTCGTGACTAACGGCTGGCGCTGGGGCTTGCTGTTTAGCTGGAACGGCTGGCGCCGGCTGACTAACAGGTTTTTCCGCTACTCTTGGCGCTGGCTGAGCCGCCCGCCGAGCTTCAAACATCTGGCGACGGCGCGCTTCTTTAGCCTGAAAGCTGGATGAATTGACCTGAGCGGCCCCTAACGACAGACCACCCGATTTCTGCTTTATGTGACGGCTGCGCGCTTTATTGGTCTTGCGAGTTGAACCAGTCGCTGGCTCGTCTTTCTTGGCTTCTTGTTTAATTTCTTGGCGATGAGCAGTTTTGGCATGGCGGTCAGCCCAAACTGACGGCCATCTTAGGCCGCTATTAACTTGACGAACTGCTTCATAGCCTTCGGTATCTGACCATTTGACAGCTTCTTGATCTTCCCAGCTGTCTGATGCCTGATTATTGGTTTTTTTCGTTTGGCGATTAAAAAACATAGCTAGTTGATGCCACGCATAGCCAGGCCAACGGCCACTGATAAGCGCGGACCGATTTCATCCAACAGCGGTTTAATATTTAAAGGATAAGAAATCAAAGACCACGGACTGCCGATAATAATATTAATGTCAAATTCTTGAGTTAAATATTCAATAAAATTATACATCATCGCTGAACCGCCAGTCAGAATAATTTTTTCAATCGTCTTGCCGTTGTTGTTCTGAAATAAATTCAATGAATATTTAATTTCACTAGCTACTGACTGGGCTAAAGATTTAAGCGACTCCGGCAATTCAGCCGACCTGATACCGGCCACGCCTAAGTCATATTTAAATTGTTCAGCCTGCTGCAAATCAATATTCAGACTCTTGCTAATTGATTGAGTAACCGTCAGACCGCCTAAATCAAGACTGCGGTTAAAAACCGGCACCCCTTGGTCAATAATCACCAAATCACTGGTCGACGAACCAATCTCCACCAACATAATTGTTCCTTTATCGTTACCAATCAACGCTCTAATCAAAGCGATGGTTTCGCCCTCTAAGAAGACCAGGTTAAGCTCGGCTTTCTTAAATATTTCAACATATTTATTGACCAAAGCCTTGGGAGCGCCGGTCAATAATATTTTAGTAATAGTTTTGGAGCCGCTACGAATATCGGCCGAGGTGCTGTTATTCTCAACCTTTTGACCGACCGGCAAAGCAATCTTTTTCCAATCTAAGACCATCTCCTCGAGCGGCAAGGGCATAACTTTGCGCGCTTCAGCATCGACAGCCGCCGCCAGGCCGGCCTCGTTAACATCGACCAAGGTAATAATTGATGAAAAAACTGAAAAATTAGGCAACCCAGCCACTACTCGACGACTAGTCATGCCAGCTTCCTGACGAATCTGATTGATTGTTTTGGCTGTTTCCTCAATCGGCGCATTCAATGGATTGCCGCTGCCCAAAGATTCGCTGAAACCGTAAGACGATAAAACAACGCGTTTGTTATCGCGTTTCAATTCCACAATTTTAATCCCCGAACTACCAATATCAACACCCAAGCAACCGCTGGTCAAATCAGAACCTAATAAGCCCATAATCAACGAAAGGTTAAAAATAAACTTTGACGGCAATCAACCAATCTTCTATAATAATAACAGATTATTGACATTATAGCATATCCGGCCAATCGGCCACAATAGCTTAATTTAATAAAAAACTAACTGTTGCCTATGAATTTTTTTTCAAGATACAAAAGATTAATCTTAATTATTCTTTTTATTGCCTTTGTTGTAGGAGCGGCCTATTTGCTATATACTTTTTTCTTCCGCGATATGACCGGTCCAGATATAACTGGCGGCTCAATCACTACCACCGATAATGCTGGCCGATTACCCCAGGCTGGTTCGGGATCCAATATTAATCCAGCCGGGAGCGCCACCGGGAGCTTACCTGTCGGCTCAGATATTACTAGCAACGATCCATCTTTTGTGGCCAACCCCAATCCTAATGTCACCCCGACCGCCGTCGGCCGAATAACTGAAACCAGTCAATTGGTTAGCGGTCCGACTGTTGGCCAAACCATCAACAACAAAACCGGACAAGTCCAATATTATAATCCGGCTGATGGTAAATTTTATGGTGTTGACCAAAATGGCAAGACCAGCCCGCTTAGTAATAAAGTCTTCCATAATGTCAACACGGTCACCTGGTCCAATGATGGCAACAAGGCCGTCCTAGAATACCCAGACAGCAGCAAGGTTATCTATGATTTTGCCAATAAAAAACAAGTTACCCTGCCAAAACATTGGGAAGATTTTGATTTTTCGGCCAACAGCGAGCAGTTAGTAATGAAAAGCTTAGGCATGGACCGAGATAGCCGCTATCTGGCTATTACAAATAGCGATGGTAGCGGTGGCAAGATTATTGAATATATCGGCGACAATGACAAGCGCGTTTATCCGAGCTGGTCGCCGAACAACCAGATTGTTGGTATGTATACTGAGGGCATTGATTATGACCGCCAAACTGTTTATTTTCTCGGGCTCAATAATGAAAACTTTAAATCAACAGTTATTCCTGGACGCGGCTTCCAGCAACAATGGTCACCCGATGGTAATCGCTTGCTCTATAGCGTCTATTACAGCGAGAATCAGATGAAACCAATGCTATGGATTGTTGATGCTTCCGGCAGTCAGATTGGCAACAACCGACAAATGCTCAATGTTCAAACCTGGGCCGAAAAATGCACTTTCGCTAACAGTAGCGAGCTTTATTGTGCTGTACCAACCAGCCTTGATTATGGCGCCGGCTTTTTGCCGTCATTATCCGACCAAACTCCTGATCAAATATACCGAATCAATGCTCAAACTGGAACTAAACAACTAATAGCTATACCGCAGAATGACGTTACAATTGACAGCCTATTTGTCAGCCCTGATGGTAACAATCTCTATTTTACCGACAAAAATGGTGGTTCCATTAATAAAATAAAATTACGCTAACAATATGGCTAATAAAATCATCAAGACCCGCTGGCAATTCACTAAAACCATAGATAATCCTTGGATTATCAGTTTGGCTTTAGCCGGAGCCGGCTTAGCTTTATTTATACTGATTAATACGGCGGCTAGTTGGCCAGATATTCTTTCAACCAGTTTTAATAATCAACCCACCGCTAAATATACAGTGCAGCCAGATTTTCAAGAACTGGCTGCCAATGAGGGCAATCTAACCACCAAAACCGCCATTAGCCCGGCTTCCTTGCGCGGACCAATCATCTCGTCCAACGATCCAAGTCGTGGCGCTGAACAGGCCGTAGTCGATATCGTCTATTTCAGCGATTTCGCTTGCAGCTTCTGCCGGCAGCAAGAAGCTATTATCAAGCAAGCTCTAGATAAATACCCTGACCAGGTTCGGGTAATCTGGAAAGATTTGCCAGAAATCAATCCAAGCAGCCAATCATATCAAGCCGCTAAAGCCGGCCGCTGCGCTTTCCAACAGAACAAATTCTGGCCATTTCATGATCAATTATTATCATTAAAATCTCTAGAAAATCGTGATTTAGAACAGGCAGCCTCCATGTCCGGCCTGGATGTGGCCGCTTTCCGTCAATGCCTCAATCAAGACAAAACAGCCGAAACTATGGTTAGCAACAATCTCAAAGAAGCTGACGCCTTGGGTGTTAGCGGCACCCCCTATACCTATATCAATCAGCGTGATTTCCTTGGTCAAATCAGCTGGGAAGATTTGCAAAATGCCATTGAAGCTGAGTTGGCTAGTCAATAACAATTAGTTATTCCTCCCCAATTATTATGGCTAAAACTATTTTTGCCTGCAGCAAATGCGGGGCGCAGTCGCCAAAATGGGCCGGACGCTGCAATGAGTGCGGTGCCTGGGGAACACTTAGCGAAGAACTACCAACTAACCCTGACAGTCGAGAACAGCAAAAAAAACAAGCCTTAGCCGGCGTCAAACCCAGTGAATTACTAGATTGGTCTAGCTTGCCGCAAGGACCAGCTAAGCGTTATTCAATAAATATTAACGAAATTGACCGCGTCCTCGGCGGTGGACTTGTCCCCGGCTCCTTGGTTTTATTAAGCGGCGAACCGGGTTGCGGTAAATCAACTCTGGTAGCCCAAATAGCCCAGGCTCTAGAAAAAGAGCTATCGATTATCTACATTAGCGGCGAAGAATCCGGTCAGCAAATCAAGCTGCGCCTGGATCGTTTAGGCTATCAGCCGCAAAAAATGGCTTTTGCTAGCGAAACTAACGCCGAGACAATTATTGCCACCACCCTAAAAAATCAGCCGCAATTATTAATCATTGATTCCATCCAAACTGTTTATTCTGATCAAGTCCCCTCTGAGCCTGGTAGTGTTAATCAAATCAAGGCTTGTACGATTAAATTATTAGAGCTCGCCAAGGAGCACAATATCGCCGTTATCTTAATCGGCCACCTAACCAAAGATGGCGCTGTTGCCGGGCCAAAAACCCTAGAGCACTTAGTCGATACGGTTATCTATTTAGAGCACGATTCGCGTCATAATTATAGTATTTTACGAGCTAGCAAGAATCGTTTCGGCTCCACCAATGAAATCGGTCTGTTAGAAATGACTAACCGTGGCTTTCGCCAGCTGGAAAAAACAACTAATCTATTCATCCAGCCGACCCAAGGCGCGGCTGGCTCAGCTATCAGCTGCCTAATGGAAGGCTCTCGTCCATTCTTATTAGAAGTTCAGGCGCTAGTTAGTAAAACTTTTTTCGGCTATCCCCAACGCAAAGCCGTCGGTTTTGATAGCAATCGCCTACAGATATTGACCACCGTTATTAGCAAACAAAGCAAAATCAACTTATCCAATCAGGATGTCATCGTTAGCGTCGCCGGCGGTTTGAAAATTAACGAAACCGCCCTGGATTTAGCAGTTTGCGCCGCTATCGCTTCCAGCTATGAAGACAAACCGTTGCCAGCCGACAGTCTCTTTTTGGGCGAAGTCGGTCTAGCTGGAGAAATTCGGCCGGTCGGCCAGCTAGAGCCCCGTCTCAAAGAAGCTTTAAAAATCGGCCTGCATCAAGCCTTTTTACCGAGTCAGGCCAAGATTACCAGCTCTAAAATGGCTATCAATACTGCCAATAACCTGACGACATTTTTTGCTCAACTCTGGAATAAGCCTCAAAAATAAAGATCTAAATACTATTGTGGCAAAATGGATTGATTAGCTGTTTGCCAGGCTGAGCTAGCCAGAATCTCTTGGCGCCAAGCTGGCTGAGCCAAGATCTCAGTAGCCGCTGCTTTAGCGGAAATAATGAGTTCCTGATCAAAAATGCTAGCCAATCGCAAATCAGCAAAACCAGTCTGACTAATGCCTAATAATTCGCCCGGACCGCGCCAGGCCAGATCTAATTTGGCCAAAGTCTGGCCATCATTATGCTGAGCAACCGCTTTTAAACGCTTGTTAGCTAAGTCGCTATTATCTTCACTCAATAAAAAACAATAAGCCTGCTGTCCGCGCCGACCAACTCGACCACGATATTGATGTAGTTGGGCTAAACCGAAGCGCTCAGCGCTTTCAATAATCATTACCGTGGCTCCCGGCACATCAATACCCAGCTCAACCACTGCCGTGGCCACCAGCGCCTGCAAACGACCACTGGCAAAATCGGCCATCACCGCTTGTTTGTCAGCGCCGGACAGACGGCCGTGCAAGAGACTAACTTTATAACCAACCAATTCACCGGCCATTAATTTTTCAAATTCAACACTGGCCGCTTTAGCGGCTAATTTATCTGATTCGTCAATCAAAGGACAGACAATGAAGGCCTGCTGGCCGGCGTCCAACAATTGACGAACAAATTTATACATATCAGCTCGCTGTTCAGTTTTTACTACCCTGGTCATTACCGGTAAGCGACCAGCTGGCATTTCTTTAATCACCGATAAATTAAGGTCTCCGTAAAGAGTTAAGGCCAAACTGCGTGGAATCGGCGTCGCCGTCATCGCTAAAAAATGTGGCACTAAATCACTGTTCTTATTTTGAAATAATTTTTTGTTCAGCAACAATTGACGCTGCTCCACGCCAAAGCGTTGCTGTTCATCAACTACTAGTAAAGCTAAGTCGGCAAAACTAATAGTTTCTTGCAATAAAGCTTGCGTTCCGACAATAATCTGACAATCGCCGGCCGCCAGCCGGCTAGCTAATTGCTTCTTAGTCACCTTCTCGGCTGGTTGGCCGGCCGAACTAAAAAATTGCTGGGTGCGCGTTAATAGACCAACTGAACAATATTGGCCAATAGCCGTAACCGAACTTTGAAAATGCTGACTGGCCAAAACTTCACTCGGCGCCAACAAAGCCGCTTGATGGCCGCTAGCGGCCACATTCACCAAAGCCAACATCGCCACTGCCGTCTTGCCGCTACCGACATCACCCTGCAATAATCGCAACATTGGCTGATCTTTTTCCAAATCTTGTAAAATTTGCCAAGCGCAGCGGCGCTGATCATCAGTCAGCTCAAAAGACCAGCCAGCCAAAACCTGCTTAGTCAAAGACTGATTAAAACTAATGGCCGGAGCTTGGCGATCATTCCATTCTTGATGGGTTAATTGCCCTCTTAATTGCAGTAATAATAATTCATCAAAAGCCAAGCGTTGACGGGCTTGTTGAATATTCTTTAGGCTCTCCGGATGATGGATCTGACTAAGCGCCCTATCGAGCGGCCATAGTCCTCGTTCACCAATAATCTTACTAGGCAACCAATCGGCCAGCTTAGCCATTTTCAGCGCCTGATCAATGACTAACCGCAATTGCTTGGGGGTAATGCCGCTAACTGTCCGATAAATCGGCACCAGACCACTGGTATGCAACGACTGGCTCGATGAACCTAGTTTTTCATATTGCGGCGAAGCCATGACCGGACCCAATAAATCTTGGCCAACCTTACCGGCTACCGATAAACGGTCGCCTTCATGGATATTGCGCGTCAAAAACGGCTGATTAAACCAAATCAAACGCAATTGGCCAGTGCCATCATTTAAGATAGCTTCAGTTAAATACATCCGTCGTCGCGGACTACGCTTAGTACTAATAATATCTATGGTACCGACAAAATTAGCCACCTCGCCCAATTTAGCCTCAGCAATCGTCGCCTGACGACTAAAATCATCATAGCGGAAAGGATAATAGGCAATGGCCTGACCAAGGGTCTCAATGCCAATTTTGGCCAATTTAGCGGCCATAGCCGCACCAATACCAGATAAGCTGCTAATTGGTGAATCTAAAGATAACATAAGGCTATTTTAACATAAAACAATAATGAAATAAAAAACACCACCCAATCGGGCGGCGTTTTCTCAGTACTCTCGGTAGGAATCGAACCTACATTGCAAGATCCGCAATCTTGTGTCCTATCCATTGAACGACGAGAGCCTACCAAAAATCTACAGCTTGAGAATCTTGCCAATTACCTCGTCCAAGGATTCATCAGTGCGCTCTAAATCTTCTTTGAGGTATTTTAACAGGTTTTCGCGAATTGGCAAGGGATTGTTGTCATAAAGCGGAATAATCAAGTCGCGGCGCCAAATTGACGGGAAATCAAAATAGAGCGATTTCAAATCTTGAGCCGGTTTATATAAAACGGAAAAACTTTTAAATTCATCATAATCGTAAAATTTGTCACCCAGCATAATCCCCTCGGTGCCAATAGTAAAGCGCAGCTTGGCCGGCTCTTCACCTTCATTAAAAACAATAATAAAACAAGCGATTAAGACAATTAAAGCAAATAAATAATTACTGGTTAAGACGGCGATGACAATCAGTGCCAAGGCGATCAAGCTGGCAATCATCCGCCAACGACGGTCATGCTGGTAGTGTTCACGCTCGGGAACAGTCCAATGAAAAAGCTCCCGACCAATAATTGTGTGTTGATTGTCCATATTTTATAGGCTTAATTACGGTTGACAAGGCTATCTTTATCGTCTATCATAAGCCTAGACGACAGTGCTATTATAGCATTATCGGCAAATGGCAACAAGCCAAGGAGAGATGCCTGAGTGGTTGAAAGGGGCACCCTGCTAAGGTGTTAGTCGTGAAAGCGGCTCGAGGGTTCGAATCCCTCTCTCTCCGCGCGTTAAGAAAAACAGCATACGCTCCTGGCGGATGCTGTTTTAATTTTTTATCACGATATAATAACGCTTATAAAATATTGCCATAATACATATTGTTGCTATAATTAAATATGCCAACAACACCCTGGTGCCAAACAAATAACATACCACTCTATGAGTAAACAAGAGTTATTCTTTGCTAAAGAACCAAAAATAACAAAACAAGAAGAAGCTGATTC
This sequence comes from uncultured Gammaproteobacteria bacterium, assembly GCA_964401085.1. Classification (GTDB taxonomy): domain Bacteria; phylum Patescibacteriota; class Patescibacteriia; order Patescibacteriales; family Patescibacteriaceae; genus UBA1359. The sequence continues at coordinate 1,007 of CAYNWZ010000009.1, read as the reverse complement.
TATCAACGAATACTGTATGACAGATGATAATCTGGACAGCCAATTATTGCGTGCATCTGCTATAATTAAAACTGAAAAAAGGGCTGACGAGTTGCTAATGGCTACAAAAGAGTATCATCAAATGCTAAATAAATATAAAGAAATTGAATCAGAAATAAAAAAGAACCTGGCAAGAGTTAATAATTTGAATCGGGATCAGATGTTAGGAATCATTTCAAGAATGGATAAAGATAGACATGAGCTACACCTGGCAACGATAGCTATGGCAGCTAAACTTGGAAAAAATGAAAAGGATGTTTTAGTTGATATAGTTAGAAAAGATAAGACGCTTGCAGAATACGGCTTGCCAGAATTCTCAATATTTAATGGCTATGACATCATAGATACCGGCGATTGGTATCAACCGTTCATTGTTGACTCTGGTCATATTATCAAGCAGGGTGAATATTTACCTGACCTAAGAGATAATGGCGTTGCGGTGATGGAACGTATAATAAATGATAAGAAAGAAGGATTCGCTCATGAATATAAACCAATGATTCCAGCAAACTCCTTTATGATAGCGTTCAGCATCAGCTGCCTGAGCAGTCGCCGACTAGATTCCGAAATACGAATAGATAAGGCGACCAAATTAGCTGAAGAATTAGACGGCCAATATATCTCAATGTGCGACAGCTCTTATCATGAGGGCAGTGTTAGTTTCACTGGAGTCATATTCAAAAACAACAGGTTTGAGGAGGTTGTTAATTATATCAGGAACAACGGGAATAAATTTAGATTCGGTCAAGAATTCTATTCAGCCAAAGAAAATGAACTGCTCAAAAAAAAATGGTTAGAAATTAAAGATTATAATAATAATAAATTGAGTGAACTGGCCAGTATAATTGAAAAATATAAAAATGACCTAAAGAATAAAGCCAACGATGTTGCAATAGACACCGACGGCATCTTCTTTGAGCAAGTGCCAGAAGAGTACGATAGTCATCCGCTTTATAGTCTTATACACA
>CAYNWZ010000008.1:0-25320 GCA_964401085.1 uncultured Gammaproteobacteria bacterium | reverse complement strand
GAAAAATCCTTGACATAACAAAGTTCTTTTGTTATTATCTAGGTAGCAATATTAACAAAAAAAGAAAAAACAAAAAAATGAGCTCCTTATGAAAAGGATCCTGTTACTCGGCCTGTTGGCCATTCTCGTTTCGTCAATATTTGGGTTGTTCACAAAGTCCAATACCGGTAGCCCAACCCCTGACACCCTGTGGGTATTTCCCGGGCAAGACATCAATATCACCTTCTTCTGCCAGGCACAAGAGGTGGGGGCCATGGTATTCAACCTTACCCATTATGGCCTTAACGAAAGTAGCCTAATTTTCAACAGCTACTCTGACTGCTACATGTTTTGGCAAGAGGAAGGTCTGTTTGTCTACCAGTTGAACGGAGAGTGGTGGCGGGCGGCTTGGGTAGCCGATATGCCGGGGGCCTGGACTGGGGGTTGGTATAATTCCCAGACAAAGCCGATTGTACAGATGATGGTTCCCTATTCGGCTATGTTTACCCATCCCACCAGTTATCTCATCTGGAATGGGGAAATCAACTGGGGAGCCACTGCGGGATCATGGGAAAACACATTGTCAGAGTCAGGTGTCGCTGCCATTAGGTGGCATAACCGGCTTCGTGGCGACGTCAACAACGATGGAGTGGTGGACGATACTGACACCGCCCTATCATTGGCGGCTGGAAGTGGTTTTGTTGGTCTTACTTTCCAGAACTATCTCTACACGGCTGAGCTAAATTATACGGCTGGTTGTGTGGCAGTGCCCTGGATTGCCGGATGCCGGATTAATCCGTACTTGCAAAATCTCTGGGTTGTCAATCATAACGATCCATTGGTGCAGAACCTTCACATTGGTGAATTATTTACCGATGATGGGGGTTATAGCCAGTTGTCGCCAGAAGTGACCGGCCAAACCATCACTATTCCCCAAAACGGCGATAACTTATTCGCCGTGGAAGGAACATATCCGGACGGCACACCCTGGTCGGAATCAATTCTGTTTGATGGGAATGGTCTTCTGCGCTTTAATCAAGGCTTCGAAGAGCCTATTACAGAAGAATTAACCCGCGAGCCGATTACTTTTGTTATGCCGGCCGGCGTCCAGTATCGGCAAGCGATTAGTCGCTTGACTGGTTCTGTTATCACTGCCGCTGACGACCCCACTACCCCTATAGTGCCGGCATCTATCAGCTGCTATCCCAACCCCTTTAGCGCCAACACGACCATCAAGTCTGCCGGCACCATCCCCGCCAAGATTGAGATTTTCAATATCAAAGGTCAAAAAATCCAAGGTTTGGCCAATGATAGTAAGACTCAGTCCATCATCTGGGACGGTCGCGATAGCTACAACAACCAGGTTCCTTCCGGTATCTATTTTATTAGAGCCACCGCCGGAACCAAAACGATGACCACCAAGGTCATCAAACTGAATTAACCTAACTGTTTTCCCATTTGAAGCAGTATGCGCTCCGGCCCATACTGCTTTTTCTTTTTTTATCCACTATTTTCACCTTGCTTTTCCAAGGTCTTTTTGTTATGCTAACAACAGTTTGTATTGATTTTTATGACTGAATTAGCCAAAACCTACGAACCGCAAAACTATGAGGCGGCGATTTATCAGCGCTGGCTCGATAGTGGTTTGTTTAATCCGGATAATTTGCCATTGCCGGCTGATGCGCCTGATTATACTATTATTTTACCGCCGCCCAATATCACCGACAAGCTGCATTTAGGTCATGCCGCGATGCTGGCGATTGAGGATTTATTGATTCGTTATCATCGAGCTCGTGGCTATCGGACCTTGTGGTTGCCGGGCACTGATCATGCCGCCATTGCCACTCAGAATGTGGTGGAGAAGCTGCTTTATCAGACTGAGGGTAAGACCCGCCATGATTATGGCCGGGAGGAATTTTTGCGCCGCGTTTGGGAATTTGTCGGGCCAACCAGAGAGACTATTCTCCATCAGATTAAAAAGATGGGCGCTTCGCTAGACTGGTCGCGAATGGCTTTTACCATGGACGAGCCGCGGCAAAAGGCGGTGCGAATCATGTTTAAGCAGATGTATGACGAAGGGGCGATTTATCGCGGCGAGCGGGTGGTTAATTGGTGCCCGCGCTGTCAAAGCACTTTGTCGGATGATGAAGTTGATTACAAAGAACAGCCGGCTGAGCTCTATACTTTTAAATATTCGGCTGATTTTCCGATAGCTATTGCTACCACTCGGCCGGAAACCAAATTGGGCGATACGGCGGTGGCCGTCAATCCACAAGATGAGCGCTACCAGCAATATGTCGGCCAGAGTTACCAAGTTGATTTTTGCGGCCAGCCGCTAACTATTCAGATTATTGCTGACCGGTCAGTTGATATGACCTTTGGCACTGGTGCGGTCGGCGTCACCCCGGCTCACTCCATGACTGATTGGCAATTTAAGGAAAAGCATAATTTGGCCATGACTAAGGTTATTACTCCTGATGGTTTGATGGCTGATAATCTTGGCCGCTTTAGCCATTTGCCAGTGTCAGAAGCCCGTCAGTTAATTGTTGCCGAGCTTGAGCGGCGCGGTTTATTGACCAAACAAGAAACGATTACCAATAATTTGTCAGTTTGTTATCGCTGTGGCACCGCCATTGAACCATTACCTTCCAAGCAGTGGTTTATTGGTGTTGATCAACCATTAGAGCGCTTGGGTGGCCAGTCATTAAAGCAGGCGGCCATGACGGCCGTGGAACAGGGTCAAACTAAATTTGTGCCCGAGCGTTTTCAAAAGCGCTATCTGGATTGGATGGCTAATTTGCATGATTGGTGCATTTCCCGCCAGATTTGGTTCGGCCATCAGATTCCGGTTTGGTATCGTGGTGAAGAAATCTTTGTCGGCGAGCTAGCTCCCGCTGGCCATGATTGGCAGCAGGATCCTGACACTCTGGATACTTGGTTCTCGTCGGGCATGTGGACTTTTTCTACTTTGGGCTGGCCGGATAATTTGGTTAATGGCCAGAAAATTGGCGATTTAGCCCGGTTTCATCCGACTCAAGTTTTAGAAACCGGTTATGATATTTTAACTTTGTGGGTGTCACGGATGATGATGATGACTATTTTTGCCCTCGGCGAAGTGCCATTTGCCGATGTTTATATGCATGGTTTGGTTTTGGATGAACATGGCAAAAAAATGAGCAAATCCAAAGGCAATGGCCTAGATCCGTTGGATATGATTGAGCTTTATGGCACTGATGCCGTTAGACTGTCGCTGCTGATTGGCATTACTCCTGGCAATGACTGTCGTTTAGGGGCCGCCAAGATTGCTAGCTATCGTAATTTCGTCAATAAGCTATGGAATATCGGCCGCTATATTTTGTCGGCGTTACCAGATAAAACAGTTTTTGTCCAAGACAATATAGACTTAAAGCAGACAACCTTAGCTGATCGCTGGATTCTTGGCCGTTTTAATCAACTGGTTGAAACAGTTGGTCAGCGTATTGGCCGCTATGAGTTTTCTTTAGCCGGTGAGGCGCTGCGTGATTTCACTTGGAACGATTTGGCTGATTGGTATTTAGAAATCAGCAAGATGGAACCGACTAGCCAAAAGGCCAATATTTTAGCCTATATTTTTAAGAATCTCTTGATTTTGTGGCAGCCGTTTATTCCTTTTGTCACTGAAGTTTTGTGGCAGCAGCTCGGTATTGATCAGCCGCTGTTAATTGCTAAATGGCCGGAATCAGTATTTGGTGATTTGGCTGATGCCGAATCTCTTACCACAGTTCAGCAATTAATTACTGAAATTCGTAATTTGCGCAGTAGCCATCAGATTGCTCCCAGCCAGAAGTTGTCAGCCATAATTATCGCCGGCCAACAAACTGAAGTCTTAACCAGTCAGATTGATTTGTTAAAGAAATTACGCACTGGTTTGGACCAGGTAGAGATTATCGCCGCCGGTCCAGTGCCTGACAATTCTTTGGCCGGGGCTTGCGGGCCGATTAGCTTTTATCTATCCGGCCAGATTGATCAATCTGGGGCTAAGGAGAAGATTGCCAAGAAAGTCGTGGAGTTGACAGCAGCTGTTGAACAATTGGCGGCTCGCCTAGCTAATCCTGAATTCACGGCCAAGGCGCCAGAAAAAATTATTTTAGCCGAAAAAAATAAATTAGCTGGCTGGCAAGCCGAATTGGCAGCCCTTAACCAGCAATTAAACCAATAATATGTGGTTTATCAACCTCTTGTTATCATTGTCAACGATTTTGATCGCTTGGTCGTTGTCGCGTTTTTGCGCCAGCTTTAGTCGCCGCTGGGCTAGCCGTCACCAAAAGATGGTGACCCTCAATCCGACAATGCGTTTAATCATTCAGCGGGCGGTCCAGACAATTATTTATATTTTGGGCCTATTAGCCATTGGTCAAATTTGGCATATTGATATTGGTCCGCTGTGGGCTGGCTTGGGCGTAGCTGGGGTAGCTATTGCTTTGGGCTTGCAAGAAACTTTGTCTAACCTTTTTGCCGCTTTTTTTGTCATTATTGATAAGACCATCCGCGTTGGCGCCTATCTAAGACTGGATGATGGGACGGTTGCTAAAGTTGAAGATATCTCCTGGCGCTCAACCAGATTAAAGGCGGCTAGCGGTGAGCGGATTATTATGCCCAACCGTTTATTTGCCAATCAGAAGGTGGTTAGCCGTAGTCAGACCGACAAAGATTGGACAGTGACAATTGAAGCCATCGCCGGTCCGGGCAGCCAATTGGCTGAAATTGAACAGGGCGCCTTAGCGGCTGGGCAGACTGTAGTTAAGAAATATCCGACTAAAACGGCTACGGTTAAGTTTTATTTTGATGAATTGACGGCCGCCGGCTTAAAATTCAAGTTAGCCATTAGCATTGATAGCGCGGCTAATGAAATGGCCGCCCGTCATGAATTATTAAAGAATTTGATTATTGAGCTGGCCAAGCGGTCTTGCCCGCTAGTTGGTCGTTAATTATATGACTAAGACCGATCCAAAATTGATTGATGAACTACTGGAACGCGGCGTTGACGAGGTGATTGTTAAAGATCAGCTGCGCCAAAAATTAATTAGCGGTCAACCATTGCGCGTTAAATTAGGCATTGATCCAACCAGCCCCAATCTACACCTAGGCCGTTCAGTGCCGTTGCTTAAATTACGCGATTTTCAGCAATTAGGCCATCAAATTGTTTTAATTGTCGGTGATTTTACTGGCGTTATTGGTGACACCTCGGATAAAGATAGTGAGCGGCCGATGTTATCACCAGAGAAGATTAAGGATAATATGGCTGAATACTTAAAACAGGCCGGCAAATTGCTCGATTTGGACCGCTGCGAATTTCATTATAATAGTGAATGGTTAAAATCGTTGACTTATGACCAGATCGGCGAGCAGGCTAATCAGTTTTCGGTGGCCGAATTTATTGCTCGAGACAATATTCGCCGCCGTCTGGAAGCTGGTTCGCGGGTGTCGCTGCGGGAGATGCTTTACCCCTTAATGCAGGGCTATGACAGTGTTATGGTCAAGGCCGATGTCGAGCTTGGCGGCACTGATCAGCGTTTTAATTTATTGGCCGGCCGTAAATTGCAAGAACATTTTGGTCAAGCGCCGCAAAATATTATCATGACTGAATTGGCTGAAGGCACCGATGGCCGTAAAATGAGCTCCAGCTGGGGTAATACCATTAATTTTACCGACGAACCCCAAGCGATGTATGCTAAGGTCATGGGTGTTGGCGATGACCTGATTGTCAAATATTTTACTTTGATGACCCGAGTGCCCTTGAGTCAGATTGAGGAATATAAAGAAACCATTAAGAACGGGGCTAATCCGCGCGATGCCAAAATGGCGTTAGCCAAAGAAATCGTCAATATCTATCATGGTCAGGTCGCGGCCAATCAGGCTGAGGAATATTTTATCAAGGTTGTCCAGCAAAAAGCCCTGCCTGAAGATATCGCCACCATTAAATTAGCCAAAACCGATTGGCCGATTATTGATTTACTATTAGAAATCAAAGCCGCCACCAGTCGTGGTGAGGCCCGGCGCCTGATTGAACAGGGTGGTGTTAAATTGGCCGAGCAAGCGATTATTGATAGCCAAATGCTGGTTAAATTGGGCGCCAGTCCAATTTTGTTACAGAAAGGCAAGAAACAGTTCTGGTATTTGCTGGCCGAATAATATGAGTGGTTATTATCAACAAACAACTTGTAAAATCGTTGAGTTAATTAATCAGCAATTACCAGAGCCACTAGCTCAGGCTGAGGATATTGTTATTCCGCCGCAAGCCGACATGGGTGATTTGAGTTGGCCTTGCTTTCAGGTAGCTAAAAAATTGGGACTCGCCCCAGGTGTTTTGGCCCAAGATTTAGTGGCCAAATTAGGAGCCAATAGTAACCCGCTAATTTCTGGTTGGCAAGCCGCCGGTCCATATTTGAATATTATTTTAGCGCCGCAATCTTTAGCCGAAGAAGTTCTGACGGAGATTGGTCGAGAAAAAGAAAAGTATGGCCGATCCACCAAAGGTCAATCTAAGCGGATTATGATTGAGTATTCCAATGCCAACACCCACAAAGAATATCATATCGGCCATTTACGCAATTTGTTTTTTGGCGATAGCGTCCAACGGATTTTGAATTTTGTCGGTTATCAGGCTATTCCCGTGTCTTATCTTAATGATTTTGGCATCCACGCCGCCAAGGTTTTATGGAAATTAAGTCAACAGCCCAAGGAAAAAGCAATTCCGGAAAATCGTGGCTATTATTTGGGGCAGCTATACGCTCAAGCTAGCCAGGAGCTACCCGATGATCCGGTTGGCCAAGGCTTAGTTGGGGCGATTATGAAACGTCTGGAGGCTAAACAGCAGCCAGAATACGGCCGCTGGCAAGAAACACGTCAATGGAGTGTGGATCAATTTAATGAAATTTATCGCCAGCTGGATATTCATTTTGACCAAACCTTTTTTGAAAGCGATTATTTAGATGAAGGACGCCAATTGGTAGAAAAGATGTTGGCCGCCGGCCAACTAGAAAAAAGTCAAGGCGCTGTTTTGGCTAATCTAGAAGATGAAAAACTGGGTGTTTTACTGTTTTTGCGCAGCGATGGCACCACTCTTTATCCAGTGGCCGATTTACCCCTAGCTCAAGATAAGTTTACGCAATACCAACTAGCCGAATCGTGGTATGTAATTGATGAGCGGCAGAGTCTGTATTTTCAGCAATTAGCCGCTGTTTTGCGTCAGCTGGGCATCAATCAGCCGATTCGGCATCTGTCATATAGTTTTGTTAAATTGCCGACCGGCATGATGGCTTCCCGTCAAGGCAATGTCATTACCTATGAACAGCTCAAGCAAGAATTGCTCAATAAGGAATTAACCGAAATTAAGCAGCGGCATGCTGATTGGTCAGACGACCAGTGCCAACAGGTTGCTTGGCAAGTGGTGGCTGGTGCGTTAAAATTTGAAATGGTCAAAGTTGGTCCGGATAAACCGATTACCTTTGATCTCCAGCAGGCCTTAAGTTTTGATGGTTATACTGCCGCCTATATCCAATACGCCGCTGTCCGCTTGGCGGCCATCCTGCGGCAAGCTGCTCGGCCAGATGGATTAACCGTGCCGGCGGCCATCGTTGATGAGAAAGCTATTTTGTTAACTATTGCCCGCTTTAACCAGATTGTTGGCCAGGCGGCTCAGCAGGCTGATCCGTCTATCTTGGCTAAATATCTTTTCGATTTAGCCCGGCAGTTTAATGATTATTATCAGCGAGTGCGGATTATCGGCTCTGAGGAGCAAGCTTTTCGTTTGCATCTGGTGGCGGCGATCCGTCAAGTTTTAGATAATGGACTAGGGCTTTTGGGTATCCAAGCTCCAGACCTAATGTAAATTTATGTTACCGAATGAGTTATTAGATCAATTGCGTTCTGAGTTGGCGACTGTTGTTGACGAAGTTGGCTTGGGCGCAGTTTGGCAGAAATATCTTGGCAAGCAGGGCGCAATCAAGGAACAAGTTAAAGCGCTATCAGCTTTGACGATTGAAGAGAAACGCCAACAAGGGCCGGCTTGGCAGGCGGCTCAACAGACCGCTCAACAGTTACTGGACGATCGTTCGGCCGAATTGATGGCCGCTAGTCGTCAAGCGGCCTGTCAGGCGCAGGCGCAAGCTATCAGCTTGAAGCCGGTGAAACTCGGCCATCTGCATCCGATTACGCAAACTATCCGCCAGCTGAATGACTTGTTTATTAAGATGGGTTATAGCGTCATGGAGGATCGAGAGATTGAAACTGATGAATTCTGTTTTCAACGGTTAAATGTGCCAATGGATCATCCAGCTCGCGACATGCAGGACACTTTTTATTTACAAGAACCCAATATCTTGCTGCGGACGCAAACTTCATCGGTTGAAGCGCGCTTGTTGGCCAATTATCAGCCGCCCTTCAAAGTGGTTTGTCCGGGCCGCGTTTATCGCAACGAAACGGTTAATAAGAGCAATCACTTTATTTTTCATCATTATCAAGGGGTTGTCGTTATGGAGAAGGCTAGCTTAGCCGATTTGTTCGGTACTTTTACCGCCTTATTTCAGGCAGTTTATGGACCAGAAGTCAAGATTCGTTTTCGTAATAAATATTATCCCGAAGTTGAGCCGGGCGTTGGACCGGATATGCAGTGTTTTAATTGCCAAGGGGCTGGTTGCCCAGTTTGTAAGGGGGTTGGTTGGATTGAAATGGGCGGTGCCGGCCTGATTCACCCTAAAGTTTTAGCTATGGCCGGTCTTGATCCGGAACAGTGGCAAGGCTTTGCTTTTGGTCTTGGCTTGGATCGCTGGGCAATGGCTCGGCACAATATTACGGACATCCGCACCTTATTAGGCGGTAATTTAGGTTATAAACCCTACAGCCATGAAAATACTCTATAGTCAAATCAAACAATTAGTCCCAGGGTTGGTGGCTACGCCGGCGGAAGTTGGCGAAGCTTTAACCATGACCGGGATGATGCAAGAAAGTTTAACTGCGGTTAATTACAATGGCCAGCCGGATTCCTTAATCGGCCTAGAGGTTCGCCAAAACCGAGCTGATTGTTTTTCAGTCTTGGGCATTGCCCGTGAAGTAGCCGCTTACTTTAACCTTTCCTTAAAATTACCTGATATCAAGCCATGGTCGCCGACTGATTTTATTTTGCCCATCCGGATTGATACTGATCAGGTTCGCCGCGTTCGGGCGGTTAAATTATCCGGTGCCGCGGCCAAGCCATCGCCGCAATGGTTAGTGGATTATCTTGGGCTTTACGATATTAAGAGCATCAATTTAGCCGTTGATTTATCTAATTATGTCATGGTGCTGACCGGCTACGCCTCTCATTTAATTGATTATGATCGACTTGATGGCGATGTTGTTTGGTCGGTCAATGACCGGGCTGCCAAGATTACTACTCTTGATGGTGGTCAGCTTGATTTAACTGGCGGGGAATTGCTCATCAGTGATCGTCGAGAAATTATTGCCCTCGCTGGTATTGTCGGTACCGACTATGCGGCTATTAAGCCGGAAACAACCAATATTCTAGTGGAAATGGCTGCTTATAACCCCAGCTTGGTACGGCAAAATTCGCGCCGGCTGCATATTGTTACCGAAGCCAGTAATAAATTAGAGAAAGATTTAAGCTTGGTTGGCTTGGATTATGCCTTTGATTTATTAATCAATTTATTGGTTGATCAAACGGGGGCTCGGGTAGCTAGCCAATTGTTCGAAAACTACCCTCAGCCGACTCAGCCGTTAGAGATCAAATTTGATCCGCAACTAGCCGCTCAAATGGGTGGTGTTGATATCAGTTCCGACCAAAGCCGACAATTCTTACAACAGCTTGGTTTTATTGTTGATGACAAAAGCAGTCCCTGGCTAGTAACTGTGCCAACCTGGCGAACTGATTTAGAAATGGCTCAAGATTTGGTAGAAGAAGTCTTGCGGCTCTATCGTTTTGATAAGATTCCGTCTGTTTTGCCAGCCTTAGCCGTTACCAAGGAAATTACTTTACCGCTGACTAAGGCCAAAGAACGGTGGCGCGATTGGTTGGTGGCTCAGGGTTGGGACGAGGTTTTATCGTGGCCAATGGTTACTCGAGCCAATAATCAAGAAGCTAATTATTTGCCTTGGTCCATAGCTAGTACTCAGAATGCGATTAATGAGGATTATCCGGATCTGCGGCAGACAATTTTTGCCAGCTTAATTCAGCAATCGCGTGAGTATCTTAAAAAGCAGGTGCCGGATTTACAAATTTTTGAAATTGGCAAAGTTTTCGGTCAAGTCAATGGCGACTATCAAGAGGCTGAGCACCTTGGCTGGTTGCTAGCTGGTCAAGAGGCGGTTGTGGAGCGGCTACGCCAAACCGTGGCTGGTTTCTTGGGTTGGGCTGGCGCCAGCCAGATTACCTGGTTGAAATTAGACAATGTTCCGCCCACTGTTAACCCTTATGCCGCTTGGCAAATTCAGTTGGCTGGTCAGCCGCTAGGTATGCTTGGCCAGTTAGTCGATGATTATAATGGGCAGACTATAGCTGCCGCCGAAATCGATGCCGATCAATTGATTAATCATTTGATTAATTCCGGTAGCTCTCCGGCGACAGTCGAATTGACGCAAAAATTAATCAGCCTGGATGCTAATCTGGAATTAGATAATCGCCAAACGCTAGACGCCGAGTTGGCTGAAATCACCGCCAAAGTCGGCTATGAGGGTTTGTGGAGCCTGTCGGTAGTTGATGAATTCGCCCTACCTAGCGGTCGCTACCGTTATACGGTGCGGGCGGTGTATAAAGAACTGGATGACCAGTCGGCTAAAAAATTGCATTTGCAGGTTTTTGGTTTAAATTAGTCGTCTTAGTCTATGGGCTTGTTGCAATTGATACGGCGAATTATCCGCCTAGCCATTAAACAATTCTATTCACCGCAATTTTTGCGTTATTTTGTTGTTGGCTGTAGCGCGGTGTTGCTGGATATGGCAACACTCTATTGGCTGAAAACAATTGTCGGTCTAAGCGCTGTCTGGTCAATTGTCATCAATCAACTGGCGATGTGTTCTTATGTTTTTTTGCTAAATAAATATTGGGTTTTTACTTCATCGGGGGCTTTTACTCGGCAGGCTGTCCGCTATTTTTCTTTGGCCGCCGCCAATTATTTAATCGCCATCGTTTGGATGTGGCTGTTTAATGAGCAGCTTGGCTTTAATTATTTGTTAGTTCGGCTAGTTAATATTGCTTTATCAACGGCTTGGAATTTTTTGCTTTATCGGTTTTTTGTTTACGCCACCAAAGGCAATTGACGGTTAATTTTTCATTGACAGCCCACTGGGCTCGTGCTATCATTTTGGCATAATGTTAGGTAGTTTAGCCTAATCTTAAGTAAAGTAAAAAGTATGGAGCTTCATGACAAAGAGTTTTTAGAGTATGTTGTCAAAGCCATCGTCGGCAACCCGGAAGATGTTTCCGTTGACCGCACTGTTGACGAAATGGGCGTCCTGTTGACCTTGAAAATCAATCCGGCCGACATGGGCTATGTTATCGGCCGCCGCGGCCAGACTGCGCAGGCCATCCGCACTTTATTAAAGATTGTCGGCGCTAAGAACAGCGCTCGGGTTAACCTGAAGATTTATGATCCGAATGGCGGTCAGCGTCCACATCGTGAATTTCATCAGGAACAGCCGGTTGAAGAAAAAATTGACACTTCTTCAGTTGAAGATTTAGCTATCTAGTACCTGTGCTCATAATAAAAAGACCAGAATAATTCTGGTCTTTTTATTTTATGCTATAATAATGCATATGTTATTCCAAATTATTTCCGTCTTGCCCGAGGCCTTCGGTTACTTAGATCAGTCAATCATCGGCCGCGGCCAGAAGCAAGATTGTTTTCAGGTAAAAATTCATGACCTGCGCAATTGGTCGCTTAATCAACAGCGGCGGGTTGACGATACGCCATATGGCGGCGGTCCAGGTATGGTGATGCAAGTTGAACCGATTGCTCAAGCGCTGGAGGCCATTAAAACCAAGCATAAAAATAAGAAAATAGTCTTGCTATCAGCTAAAGGCAAGGCCTGGACTCAAGCGCGGGCTCGACAATATAGTAAATTAGACGAGGTAATCATGATTTGTGGCCGCTATGAAGGCGTTGATGAACGCCTTAATAACTTGATTGATGAAGAGATTTCTATTGGTAGTTATGTCTTAACCGGCGGCGAATTGGGGGCGATGATTATGCTTGATTCTATTGCCCGTCTACTGCCCGGCGTTTTAGGCAATGCTGACAGTCTGCTCCAAGAATCACATAGCCGGGTCGGTCAATTGGAATATCCGCAATATACTAAACCGGAGGTTGTTAAATTGGCTGGTCAGAATTATGTTGTGCCCGAGGTTTTGCTATCTGGCAATCATCAGGAAATTGCTAAATGGCGTCAGGCGCAGATGAAAAAGTCGGGAAATAAAAAATGAGCAGATATAGCGCTGCTCTCGCTTGATTGTTTAGTCAACGGCCAGCATGTCGTGCAGGCCGCTACCCAGAACGGGTAAGTTGTGGGGGAGTTGAGCGATGCGCTCGTCTCCTAGTTCTTTGCGCATAAATTTGACCTGTTCGACTGACAGTTGTCGAGCCAAGTCCAACCCATTGAACCAGGCGGTTCTAAGGGGTTCGTCCAAGCCGCAGAGGCCGTCCATGACGACTTTGACTTCGTTGGGGCCGTCGTGGTAGGCGACCTTTTCCAGCAGCCATTTTTCAACGGTTGGCCGATGGTCTTCACCACCGGTCTTGCCGGACATATAGTCGGCATAGACCTTTTCAGCCACTTTTAGCAGCTGGGGGGCATAGGTCGTCAGCACTCGGCGGACATCGCCATAGTGGTAACGACTGAACCGGCCAGATGTGAGCTGACTGTTGGCGAAGGTAGTAAAATGCCTCAGGGCTGTGCCAACCGGGAATTGACCGTCAGAATCTTTGGCTACCTGTAGATGATCAGCAAATTTGACGACATGGAACTTATCATTGTCATAGTCGTCATGCTGACCATCAACTGTGTCCCAGGTACTGACCAAGTGTCGGCCGATAAAGAAGCCGGACATGCAATCGGCCTGGTCGATGCCGTTGGTGATATCGCTAGCTACCAGTACTTCTCCGTTGGGAGTCAGTGTCTGATAGGGGGCAATTTTGTATTCTTGGCCACCTACGGATACTGTTTTGTCCTCGTTATAGAAGGTATGGGCGGCAGCGCTGAAGACGGCTATGCCGGCGGCATATTGGTTTTTGGCCGTGAAGCCGATATCGCTAAGACATTGCTTTAGTAGATATCCGCCAACATCGGCGTGACCGATGTTGTTTTTTTCGGCGTAGCGGTAGACCGTGCCGACGGCCAAATCGTGGGCCAATCCGCCAATAGCGGCTGCCAAAGCATCGTCGGGATGCATCGGGGTGCCGGGTAACATAATCAGAGTATTCAAAATATCTCTGATTATATGCCCGCGACCGTGAGCGGCGGTAAAATTAGCGGCAAAGCCGTAATCGCCATACCAGGCCAAGATTTCCGACAGCCACTTAAGAAACTCTTGGAGTGGCTTTTCGGAAATTGGTGTTGTGGGTTTTGCTCGGCAAAGCCGGGGAAAGTCGCTCTGAATTTGCTGGACAAACTGGATAACCTCCAGTTTGTGTTGGTCATCTCCGTTGAATTTTTGCATCTGCATCTCCTTTTTTGATTTTTGATGTGCATTTTTCTGGCTTAGCCAGACATCTTATAAAATCACAAAAGATAGCAACTGTCAAGGCCCTGAAGATTATAAAAACAGCCCTTCTGTTTAGAAAGACTGTTTTTGCCTGTACCTCGGGAGAGGCTCGAACTCTCATGAGATCACTCCCACACGATTTTGAGTCGTGCGCGTCTACCAGTTCCGCCACCGAGGCAACGAAAGCTATTATAAGCCAGCTGATAAAAATTGTCAAAAAATTGCCAATCGGTTATACTAAAGCAGTAATTATAGCTAGCTACCATGTCTAAAATAATCGCTATCGTCAACCAGAAAGGCGGCGTTGGTAAAACAACGACCGCTGTTAATTTGGCCGCTTATTTAGCCCAGGCCAAGAAGCGGGTTTTGTTGATTGATATTGATCCGCAGGCTAATGCCACCTCCGGTTCCGGTCTGGCTTCAGCGAGTCAATCCAGCGGTCTTTATGAGGCTTTGGTCGGCCGACAGACCATGGCCGATATTATTATTGATTCACCAGCTGGCTATCGGGTGGCACCAGCGACCATTAATTTAGCTGGCGCTGGCGTTGAATTAGTTAATTTGCCAGAGCGGGAATTTCGTTTGGCTAAGGTAGTTAATGAAGTTCGAGCTGATTTTGATTATATCATTATTGACGGTCCGCCATCGCTCGGCCTATTGACCATCAACAGTCTAGTGGCGGCTAGTCATGTGCTAATTCCGGTTCAAGCCGAATATTATGCTCTGGAAGGCTTGAAACAATTATTGGATACTATTGGTTTAATTCAAACTCATATTAAGCCAAATTTGGGCATTTTGGGAGCGGTGATTACGATGTATGATCAGCGTAATCGGCTGGCTCGGGCGGTAGTTAAAGAATTAGAACAGTTTTTTCCCAACCGAGTTTTTAAGAGTATTGTGCCGCGCAATGTCCGTCTAGCTGAGGCTCCTAGTTATGGCCAATCTATTGTTGAATATGACCGTCACTCCAGCGGCAGTCAGGCTTATCAGGCTTTAGCCAAAGAAATTTTAGCTTTAGAATAATTTTATCATAACGATATGCAATCAGGCTTAGGCAAAGGTTTAGGATCATTATTGGCAGCTAATCCATTGGTTGAGCCAATTGACAGTGAGCGGATTGTCAATTTGGCACCGGATTTGATTCAGGCCAACCGTCAACAGCCGCGGCACGATTTTAATCAAGACAGCTTGCAAGAATTAGCTGATTCTATTAAAGAATGCGGTATTCTGCAGCCGCTGATTGTCGCTAAGACAACGGCTGGCTATGAATTAATCGCCGGTGAACGGCGTTTGCGGGCTGCCAAATTGGTCGGTCTCAAAACCGTGCCGGTAATCGTCCGTTCGGTAGATGAACAACAGAAGCTGGCGCTAGCTTTGATTGAAAATGTTCAGCGGGAGAATCTAAGTCCGCTAGAAGAAGCGGCTGCTTATCGGCGGTTGTTAGATGAATTTCAGTTGACTCAAGATGAATTGGCCAGCCGCGTTGGCAAACCGCGATCAACTATTACTAACTTGTTGCGTTTGCTCAATTTACCAGCTTCGGCTCAACAGGCGTTGCGCTCCGGTCAAATCAATCTGGGGCAGGCCAAGGTTTTGGCTGGTGTTGAGTCGTCTAAACAGGATCAGGCTTTGCAAGAAATGACTGCTGGGCCGATTACTGTGGCTGATTCCGTCAAGGTCGCCCGCACCTTCGGTTCTCGAACCCAATCCAAGACGGCCGCCACGCCGAACGATACTTATAATGACAAAGGCAAGGAATTTTTATTGCGGGAATTTTTTCAAGCTAAAGTTAAAATTAGCCGCCAAGCTCGCGGTGGGCAGATAATTATCGGTTTTGATAATGATGAGCAATTATCGGCGCTTATGGAAAAGATTCGCCGATAGCTGCTGGCTCTCCAGTGTCAATTGTTGTTTGTTGGATAGTCAAATTGTGGTAATACCACTTAGTTGACCAAAACCAGATTGAGGAAATAATCGTCGTTAATAGATTGGTTATCGGAAAGGCCAGCCATAGGCCTCTTTCTCGCCAACCCAGCCCATTGGCCAGACCATAGGCAATTGATATTAAGATCACTATATTAAAGATTGCCAAAATCATGGTGGTTCTGGTTTTGCCAGCGCCGCGCAATGAACCCATGATAATCATCTGCCAACCAAACAGGCCGAGCGAGATTGAAATCCAACGGATAAATTGGCTAGACATAGCCACGGCCTCCGGATCGCGAGGCAAGAAGAAATTGCCGATTTGGGGAGCCAGGGCGACTAAGATTAGGCCGAAAGTTGTCAGCGTTAAGAAAGCCAGTTTTAATCCCAGATTCGAGGTTTTTCTGGCTCGCTGGTATTCTTGGGCACCGATATTGTGACCGACTAAAGTGGCGTTAGCCATTGATAAGCTGACGGCCGGAATAATGGCTAAACTTAAAATGCGCAAGCCCAGTCCATAGGCGGCGACCACCGTGGTGCCGAAGCTGGCGGCTAAGCCGGTCAAGAGTAGCATTGATAGCGATCGGCTGGATTGTTCCAGTGATGATGGCCAGCCCAATTGGCAGATTCGCTTTATTTGTCGCCAATCTGGCCATAAATGGCGAAGATTGATATGTAAGCCGAAGCGTGGTTGAAATATTAAGATTAAACAGGCCAGTGCCGCCAAAAACTCGGTCAAGATAGTTGCCCAGGCGGCTCCAGCCACCCCCATGACTGGCAATGGTCCAACGCCATAAATCAATAGCGGGTCAAGGATGCAGTTCAAGATAACACTGGCTAAGATTAAATACATTGGAATTTTGACTTGGCCGATGCCGCGCATTAGTGACTGGTAGATAGTATAGAAGAACGAAGCGGTCAGGCCGATAAAGCTGATTTTTAAATAGGTCGTCGCTAGCGGCGCCACCTCTGGCGAGGCGCCAATTTTGATAACCAGCCAGTGACTAGCCAAATAACCGCCAATTGACATCATTAATGATAGGGCGGTGATAAAGCCAATAGTTTGGCCGGACAAGCGATTCACCATGGCTTGATCTTTTTTGCCAAAATATTGCGCCACCAGAATTGTGCCGGCGCTAGCCAGCCCGCCGATAAAGGCGCTGAGTAGAAATAATAGCGGAAAACTTAAAGAAACGGCAGCCATGGCGTTGGCGCCCAGTCGGCCGACCCAGAAGGTGTCCACCAGCTGGTAGGCGGTTTGCAATAAATTAGCCAGAAATATCGGCCAGCTGAGGCGGATAAATGCCCGCAAAATAGATTCATTAGTTGAGATGGTTGGTTGTTTACTCATAGATCAGAAGCTAAATAAAGGTAATAGGGAACACTGCCAGCTGGCCGTAGTTCTTGTTGTGGCTGACAATCGGTTAGTGGCCAGTCGCCAACAACTATTTTAGTATTCGGTGCTAATTGATTCTTAAATTTTTTAATTAGTTGAGGATAAATTTTAGGTAACAAAAAAACATAAACGGCGTCGGCATCATCTAACCGGTAGCGCCAGAGATTAGCCCAGCGGATTGTCACATTGGGTAGCCGCCGCGTTTTCCAGGCGGCCGCCAGCGCCAGTAGCGGTGATATTTCTAAACCAATTAGTCGGCTATTGGGGTTTTTCTGAGCCAGATAGGCCAATAAATGACCATGGCCGCAACCGACTTCATAAAACAATTGTCCGGCCTGTAAATTTAGAAGTTGATTAATTGTTGCCCAATCACGTTGCCTAGTCGGCACCCATGGCGCGGCTGACCAAGCTCCGGTGGCTAAACCCAATAATAATAAACTACCACCTAGGGCGATTAAGGCTGCAGCGTCCATATTATTGTGACTGAAAATTAACGCTGACTATTTCCGGGTAGGCATTGATTCGTTGACCAAGCGAGCTATTGCCTAAGCCTCGACTGATTATCAGACGACTGTCGTCAATCGGTAGATTACCATAATCATAATCGGGCCAGAGTGGTTGGTTAGGCACATAGATGGCGCCCAATAGTGGCAACCTAATCTGACCGCCATGAGTATGTCCAGTTAAAATGGCGACTGGCTTCAGAGCTAAATATTCTAGCCACAGCTCTGGGCGATGCGCTAAAATAATAATTGGCTGACTGATTTCATTTTTATTAATTATTTGGTGCAATTTTTGACCGGTGATTTTGGCGACAACTGATGATGGCAATGGCCCACCCAATCCGGTTGGATCGTCAATACCAACTAAGGTAATTTTTCGCCCCCTGTCTTCAATGGTCATGGCTTGGTCGCGCAAGACAGTTGCTCCGGCCGCTGTGGTTTGGTTAATCAACGCTAGATAATCATCATTATAAAATTCATGATTGCCCATGGTTAGATAAACTGGGGCAATTTTTATTAGTTGGCTAATTAGAAACAAGTTGCTTGGGATATTGGTTTGCCGGCTGTCAAAAGTATCGCCGGTTAAAACAATTAAATCGGGGTTTAGTTTTTTGACAGCCGCAATAACTCGTTGATTGCCTGGCCCGCTTAAGGCTTGGTTGTGCAGATCAGATAACTGGACAATTCGCCAGCCGGCTAATTCGGCTGGCCAGCGCTGGTCAGCAATAGTATATTGTCGAATTGTTAGATGGCGATTTTGGTAGCTTAAAACCATGGCAATGGCTAAGGCCAATAACCAAAAAAACAACCAGCTTTGCCACTTGGCTAAACATATAGACATGTTTGGTATCTTACCATAGCGGAACAGGGAGTTAAACCCTTGACAAAAATAATTTACTATGTTATAGTATTATCAGTTCATTCAAAATCGCAACACATCCACCAATATTGAGGTGGAGGAGGGGAAACAATGAAAAAGATTAGCCTCTTAATCATGATGGTGATTATCGCTACCATTATGTCCGTACCCGTGTTTGCTACTCATAACGACAATGTCAGTGAGTGGCAAAAGACAACTACTGCCATAGTTACGGCTCAATATGATTTCCATTATGGCAGAATTATTCAGGTTGTATCTTGGTCCAATGATGGAGGCAAGACCATCAAAAAGTATTCTCTGCATTTATTCGGCTTTACTGCCGATGAGGAAATGCTGGCACAGAGGGTCTTAAAGTTCAAGCGAGACGACCAGAATAACACTATCTGGAAATCTCCAGAGATATCAAAGAAAAAGCTTATGAGGTTTGGAGAACTCCTCAAAGAGGAGTAATAAATTAACCACCTATTCATCGATCCGAAGAGTGATTGGTGTACAATGGGCAAGGGATTGCCCAAGGGAGGAGTAATGATACTCAAAACAATTTACCGTATGGTTCGCCCAGCGGTTTTTTCTTTTTATCTAACAATGTTATAATTCAAATAATGTTGACTTTATTTAGAAAACTAAAAACTTGGTGGGTTAATCAGACAATTGCTGTCCGTGGTTTATGGCTGGTGTTAGTCTTGGGCTGGCTAGTTTTGCTATGGTTGGCGGCCCGGCCTTTTGGTGTGGCCACCTATCAGGTCGCCAATCGTCCTGGCAATTATTTTATCCATAAGTTCGGCCCGACTGAGCGTTGGTCGACTTCCAGTGCGGATTTAATAATGATTGGTCAGCCTGGCTATTTTTTTCTGCGGCCGACTCGGCCATTTAATCAAGCCGAAGTCACTATTACCTGGCAAAATCGTCAAACGGATACTTATCTGGAGGCGGGCATTTTGATGGATCGAGCCAATTGGCAGTATCAGTCGCAACCACTAAATCATCCTGGCTTAAACAAGCTTGATTGGCCGGTTGTGACCGCTGGCACTCAGCAATTGTGGCAGAAAAAGCCGGTTTATCAGACTTGGGCCGATTTTGTTGGGCGTCTACCTAACCCCAGCCAACTGGCGGTTTATAATTGGTCGCCTAGCTCAACCAGTTCATTTTTATTATCCGACTATCAAGCTAGTCAGACCTGGCAAGATATTCCCGGTCAGTGGCGCGGCCTTCAGCAGATAGTTGCTTATTTTGGTGACGATGAACAGCTGGCCTGGCGAATAACGGCAACCACTGATTCTTTAAAAGAATTGACCGCTGACGAACGGTTAATTGAGGTCAATATTACCGATAGCGCCAATCAGCGTTTATGGTCTGACCAGCGGCGCTTAGATGGTGATCAACTTGATTGGTCGATTGTGGCTGGTCCATGGCCAGCTGGCGCTTATCGCTTAGAAATCAAGGCTAATCGGCAATTATTGTTAAAATTAGCTACCAAGCAAACAGTTTTTGGCTGGCAAGGCCAAGTTTGGCCAGTCGCTGCCGCTGGTTATCAGTGGCATTTTTGGACTGATGCTCCAGAGATCACGGCTCAAACTATCCAGCCAGCCAGTCGGCAGACGATTATGATTAATCGGCAACCATTAAATTTATCTGAAACCTATCAACAATACTCAGTTGAAACATTAGCAACCTCTAGTGAGATTAGTCTGTCCGGCGGGGATATCCAGCTCGCTGGCAGCGGCATTTTTTCTCTAAAACCGAGCATTTTTAATCCGCAGTGGCGACGGGCTGGTCGATTGTCAGCCAAACAGTTAGCTGGCTTTGATTTTATCGCCGCTGACTACCAGCTGCCAATTTGTAATGAGCTATATTGCTCAGCGACCGCCAAATTATCGCTAATTGGTGCTGATTGGCAACCCGGCGATGGTTATCAAATCATGCTGGCCGCCAATCATAGCCAATTGTCAACAACCAGTCCATTAGTCATTCAAGAGATTAGTATTAAGTTGCGCGGAGCGACTATTTGGCAATTTATGGAGTCGTTGCCGCGGCGTTTGCTTAATAAATTGAAATAGTTTATGAAGATTAATCAGCTGATTAAAATCAAGCAATTAAACGATGATTTATACTGGTGGCTAACAGTTGTTACGGCAGTTTTAATCTGGTCAGAGGCTGTTTGGCCGGGTCTGGTTAGCGCCTATTTGAATTTATCGTTTTGGTTGCTTTTTTGGTCAGCCAGTGCTATCCTGAAGGTGGTTTTTATTAATAAATCATCGTTTGACCTTTAAATTTATGATTCAGGATGTGGTTTTTAAAAAGTTGACCGTTTATGAAGATGCTCGCGGTTGGCTAGCCGAGATTTACCGCAGCGATGAAGATCATTATCAACCGGCTATGAGTTATATTAGCGTTACTCACCCTGGTGTGGCCCGTGGTCCGCACGAACATAAATATCAGGCTGATTGTTTTGTCTTTGTTGGTCCTGGAGATTTTGAATTATACCTTTGGGATCGCCGTGAAAATAGTCCGACTAATGGCCAACACATTAAAGAAGTAGTTGGCCAAAGCAATCCCACCATGGTGATTGTGCCAGCTGGCGTGGTCCATGGCTACAAAGCAATCGGCGATCAGGATGCCTGGTCAGTTAATTTACCAGACAAATTATATCGCGGCGTTGATAAAACTGAAGAGGTTGATGAAATTCGCTGGGAGCAAAATCCTGACTCTCCCTATAAAATCGTTTAGTTATTAGTTTAAGGTTATGAGATTGCTAGTGACCGGTGGGGCCGGTTTTATCGGCTCTAATTTTATTCACTATTGGCTCAAAAAGCACCCTGATGACCAGTTGATTAATTTGGATTTATTAACTTACGCCGGCAATTTGGCCAATTTGGAAGATGTTGCCAATCAGGCTAATTATCGTTTTGTTCAGGGAGATATTGCCGATTATGTGGTGGTTGATAGTCTGATGGGGCAGGTTGATTGTGTGGTCAATTTCGCCGCCGAAACCCATGTTGATCGGTCAATCGGCGATGGCTTGTCTTTCGTTAAAACTAATATTCAGGGCACAGCCAATTTATTAGAGGCGGCCCGGCGCCATGGTGGTGTTCGTTTTCACCAGATTTCTACTGATGAAGTCTATGGTGACTTAACTCGTCACGATCCGAAATTTGATGAAACATCGCCTTATCGTCCTAGTAGCCCCTATAGTGCTTCTAAAGCGGCGGCTGATCATTTGGTCAGGGCCTACTTTCGGACCTACAAACTGCCGGTAACTATCTCTAATTGTTCTAATAACTATGGCCCCTACCAGTTCCCTGAGAAAGTTATTCCTCTATTTGTAACCAATTTAATTGACGACCTCAAGGTGCCGCTCTATGGTAATGGCGGCAATATTCGCGACTGGATTCATGTTGATGATCACAATGCCGGCATTGAGGCTATTTTACAGCGCGGTCAAATCGGTGAAACCTATTGTTTGGGTGGTGACCATGAAGTTACTAATTTAGAGTTGACCAAGCAAATCATTCAACTATTGGGTAAAGATGATAGCTACATTGAGCCGGTTACTGACCGTTTGGGCCATGATTGGCGCTATGCTATTGATTTTAGTAAAGCGACCCGCGATTTGGGTTGGCGACCGGCAATATCTTTTTCCGAGGGATTAAAACAGACTGTTCAATGGTATCAAGATCATCCTGAGTGGTGGCGTCCGTTAAAAGAAAAAATAAAGCAATAATTTATGAAAGTTCTAATCTTAGGCGGTTTAGGTAATCTTGGTAGTCAGCTTGTTCTTAGTGGCCAGCAATTGGGTCACGAAATTATTAGTTGGGATCAAGACGATATTGATTTAACCGATTGGCCGGCGGTTGAGGCTAAATTAACCGGTCAGCGTTTTGATATTGTTATTAATACCGTTGCCTATAACGCCGTTGATGCTTGCGAGAGCCAGCCTGGCCAGGATTTGGCCTATGTCTTGAATCGCGACTTGGTCCGACAGCTAGCCAGCTATTGTCAGACTAGCGGTGCCATAATGGTTCAATATTCCAGCGATTATGTTTTTGCTGGTGACCAATTGGCTGGCTATGCCGAAACTGATCAGCCGAGCCCAATCAATGAATATGGCCGCAGTAAATTAGCTGGTGAACAGGCTCTAATTGAGCAAGGTGAGCAGGGGTTGCAGTATTATCTGATTCGTACTTCTAAATTATTCGGTCCGCGCGGCACCAGTCCAGCAACCAAGGTTAGTTTTTTCGATATCATGCTGAAATTAGCCGCCACTGAACCTGAACTTAAAGGAGTAGATGCCGAGGAGAGCTGCTTTACCTACACTCCCGACTTGGCTCAAGCCACTTGGCAGCTATTGGCAGATAAGTTGCCGAAAGGGGTCTATCATATTGTTAATAGTCAGCCCGCTACTTGGTACCAGGCTTTACAGACACTCCACCAGCTAGCCGGATTAACCGTGCCGATTCGGCCGATTACTAGCGCTGATTTACCGCGGCCGGCCGCTCGTCCGCAGCACTCAGTTTTATTGATGACTAAATTGCCGCCACTGCGATCATATCAACAGGCGCTGCAAGAATATTTAAATCAGTCTAAATAGTTTTATGCGAGGAATTATTTTGTCCGGCGGCAGTGCCACTAGATTGCGTCCCTGTACCAAAGTTACCTCTAAACAATTATTGCCGATCTATAATCGGCCGATGATTTATTATCCTCTCAATACTTTGGTTAAAGCCGGCATTAAAGAGATTCTCATTATCGTTTCACCGGAGCGAGCCGGTGACTATCTGAATTTATTGGGCAGCGGCCGCCAATTCGGCATCAAGCTTACTTATGAAGTTCAAGATAAGCCGCGTGGCCTAGCTGAGGCCTTTATTATCGGTGAAAATTTTATTGATGATGGTGATGTGACCATGATTTTGGGTGATAATATTTTTGAAGACGATTTGACCGACGATATCCGTAATTTTAAAAGCGGCGCCAAGATTTTTGCCAAGAAAGTGCCGGATCCAGAGCGTTTCGGCGTTGTTGAAATTGATGATAAAATGCAGGCTCTATCAATTGTTGAAAAACCGCTTCAGCCTAAGAGTGATTTGGCAATTACTGGCCTTTATATCTATGACCATCGGGTTATTGAGGTAGCCAAGCAAGTCCAGCCCAGCGCTCGCGGTGAATTAGAGATTGTTGATTTGCATAATTGGTATCTGGAACGTAATGAGCTGGAGGTGGCGATGGTCAATGGCGAGTGGATTGACGCCGGCACTTTTGATAGTTTATTGAGCGCTCAAATATTAGCCCGCGATCGGCTACAGAACAAATTAATCATTTAATATTATTATTTTATTATGCACACCCGAATTATTGCGACGGTTGGTCCGCAGTCTTTCAGCTATCCGGTTTTAAGCAAGTTGGTTGCTAGCGGCGTTGATATCATTCGTCTGAATTTTTCCCATGCCAAGATTGAACAGCTCAATGATTTGAAGAATAATCTGCACAGGATTAAGGAGGAAACCGGTCGCCAGACTAAGATTATGCAAGATTTGCAGGGGCCGCGCATCCGCATCGGCCAGCTTGATCAAGAGATTGAATTAGTTGATGGTGAAACTTACGTTTTTATTGGTGGTCAGGCCAGCTTAGCTAACCAGGAAATTCCGATTGACGATCCGGAACTTTATCAAGACCTGAAGATTGGCGATCCATTCTTCTTGGCCAATGGTGAATTAGAACTAAAGATTGTTGATATCGAGGATAAGAGAATTTATGCCCAAGTTGAGCGAGGCGGTTTGTTGCTGTCGCATAAGGGGATTAACTTACCAAATACTAATTTAACCAGAGGCGGCTTAACCAAGAAAGATATTGCCGATGTGGAGGCCGCTTTTGAGTATGGTGTTGATTATATTGCTCTATCTTTTGTTCAAAGTGCTGCTGATTTGCGAAAATTGCGCAAGATTATTGGCGATCGACCGATTGGCCTGATTGCCAAGATTGAGCGGGCTTTGGCTTTAGAGGTGATTGATGAGATTATTAAGGAATCAGATGGTATTATGGTGGCTCGTGGCGATTTGGGCATTGAGCTGCCGATGGAGGACTTGCCGATAATCCAAAAGAACTTAGTGCGTCACGCTCATTGGCACGGCAAGCCGGCCATTATTGCTACTCAGATGATGACTTCGATGATGGAACATCCGCGGCCAACCCGGGCTGAAGTTAGTGATATTGCCAATGCTGTCTTGGATGGTGCCGATGCTTTGATGCTGTCAGATGAAACCGCGGTCGGCCTTTATCCTAATCAAGCGGTTGCCACCATGAAGAAGATTATTTGTCGCACCGAAGGCTATCTTAATAATCGCAATTATTTTGATACTGAGACGGCGGCTTTTTATTGCCGTTAATTTATTTTTATGGCACAAGGTTCTCGCGTTTATGTTGGCTTCTTGGGCTATGGCCAGTCAACCGCCAAGTATTTGCCAGAATTTTTAGCTAGTTTGCGGCAGCAGACTTTTACTGATTTGGAAATCATTGATGGCGACAATACTCCGCCCAGCCAAGATAATCCTAATGAGCTAGTAATCAAAGACTTTCCAGAGGTCCGTTATTTATCGGCCGGCGCTAACCTTGGTTTTGCTAAGGGCTATAATCGATTATTTAATCTGGCCATCCGTGAAGAGGCGGAATATTTCCTAGTGATTAATCCCGATGTTGTTTTGGAGCCGACGGCCATTGAGCAGCTGGTTAAATATGTGGATGATGATCAGGCGGTGGGCGCGGTTATGCCGAAAATTCGGCGCTGGGATTTTGCCAATCATGATTTAACAACCCAGATTGACAGTCTTGGTGTCGGCTTTACCAAGCAGGGGGCATTTATTGATATTGGTCAGGGCCAGCTTGACGACGACCGCCTCATTGAACCCCGGCCGAT
>CAYNWZ010000007.1:0-29609 GCA_964401085.1 uncultured Gammaproteobacteria bacterium | reverse complement strand
TTGTTTTCCGCATAAATCTGCAAAGCCATCGACCACTCATACAACCCGCCATAAGTATTGCAGTTGCTGGCTGTATTGCCATAACAATATTTTTGTATTGGATTAGATTCGCCCTCCATTTCCTGGCAACTCAAACTACCGTCGCTCTGACTGACGCAATTTCCCCCTGTGTCGCTGACTACATCCCCAGCATTTAAATTGTCCGCCAACCAGCATTGGCTGCCAATAGCCACAGTTTTGTAGTAGCCGCCTTGGTTGCGGCTGCTGCCGGTGCTGTTCCAGGGTCCGCCGTCATATTGGACCAGACTGGTACCACAAGCGAAGCCGCCTCCGCCACCAGAAGTGCTAGTCGCCTTGATGCCGGCCGGGGTGGCAATATAGTTGCCAGCCACATAGCCGCCGGTAGACCCTTCAGTTGTAAAAGCCAGTTCGTAGCTGGAGCCGCTATTTAAAGCGGTGTAGGTATAGTATTGGCTGCTGGTTGGATTTTTAGGCACTTTAGCTAATAGGGTGGTGGTTCCATTAGTCGTGGTTGAAACTAAACTAGTGCCGGAATTAGGCACGGTGTCAGGATAGCGACCTTTGTCATTGAAATATAACTCTAAAGCGCTCTGAACTTGGCGGACATCAGCTAGCCGTTTGGCATCACGGGCTTTCTGACGGGCCGCGCTTAAGCCGACGATAGCCAATGTCGACAATATAGCGATAATAGCAATGACTACTAGTAATTCGATGAGGGTAAAGGCTTTTTTCATAATTCTAAAACAAAGTAAACTGTGTTTTTTCGGCCTGGCCAAAAATTTTTACCGTGCCATACTGGCCGTCAAAACCTGGTTCAACCGTCAACTGCCCCTGACGGACCCGGCTGATGGCCTCAGCCAATAAACTGCCAAACTGTCGGCTGATATCAGTCAGGCTGCTTTTTCTTAAAATGTCCAACTCATTGCCAAAAGCCTCTAACAATTGCTCATAAACAACCTGGACTTTTTTAGAGTTACGGCTTTTTACGCCTAGACTCTCGGCAATAATCTTATCCAATTCAACTAGTTTCTCAAAATTAGGCGCGTCAGCTGGCCGATAACCTTCTGGTCGATCAGCCAATTCTTCAACACGACTTAAGACACCAATAGTCAGGGGCCGGCGGCAGTGTGGACAAAGGCCGTTTAGTTTTTTAGTTTCAGTCGGCTGACAAACGAAACCGCACTGGCGATGGCCATCTAAATGATACATGCCTTCTTCAGGGAAGAATTCCAGAGTTGTCACTATTCTCTGTTTGTCCCTGTTTTTTAATATATCATAAAACGCCTGATAACTCAACTCTGGCAAATCAATAATGTTGGCTTCTCGGGCTAAATTGGCCAGTGAATGGGCGTCAGAATTAGATAGTAAAACTAAATTATCCAATTCGGAAAAGCGCCAATTCATCGGTGGATCGCTGGACAATCCCGTCTCATAGGCATAAATAAACTCTGTCTGCTCGCCAAAACACTCCTCTAGCCTATTAAACCCGGACTTGGAACCAAAAACCGAAAACCACGGCGTCCAGATATGGGCCGGATAGACTAAAAAATTAGGATTAATCTGACGACAAATTTTGACCAGCTCAGGCGCGGTCAGGCCCAAAATCGGCCGGCCATCGCTGCGCAAATTTAAGCCACGGCCAGCTAGCTCTTGATTTAGCTGGCGCACCGCTTCAATATTTGGCGCATGCAGCACAATATGCAAACGACGCACCTTTTCGCCTTGCTTATAAATTAGAGCAACTTCTGTACTCAATAAAAACTTAACTCGGCTATCGGCTGCTGCGGCCAGTCGGTACAAACCGCTGCTAGCTATCTCTACCAATTGCTCATTAATTTCCTTAAACCATTGTGGATGAGTAAAATCGGCCGTACCGATAATATCAATCCCTTTGCGCCGACAAGCTTGCTCAATATTGGGCAGAGTCAAGTTGGCCGAGCAAGCGCGACTGAAGCGAGAATGTAAATGTAAATCTAAAACTTGTTCCATGCTCAATTAGGCTTTGACTAAATTCTGCGGTTGACCGGCCACGAAAGCCTTGAGGTTGTCAGCGCTGACCTCCATAATCCGTTCAATCGCCTCTTGGCTGTAAAAAGCAATATGAGGGGTGAAAATAACATTGTCTTTGCTCAGCAAAATATGATTCTTAACTAGCGACAACATTTCATCAGCTGTCTCTTGATCATAGGCTAATTGTTTTTCCTCCATAATCAAATTCTCACCCTCAATCACGTCCAGACCGGCACCGGCTAAGATTTTTTTATCTAAGGCTTCAATCAGGGCCTCGGTTTCCACTACTCCGCCGCGCGCCGTATTGATTAACAGAGACCCCCTCTTAATCGAATTAATATTCTGCCGATTAATTAAATGATGAGTAAATTTATTATCCGGCACATGCAGGCTAATAATATCTGACCGCCCCAACAATTCCTCTAAAGAAACATACTTAAAGCCAAGCACTTCAGCTAAAAAATTATCCTGGCAAGGGTCATAAGCTACGACATTCATATCAAAACCGCGCGCCATCTTAATTAGATGGAGACCAATCTTGCCAGCTCCGATAACGCCGATAGTTTTGCCTTGCAAATCAAAACCCTTAAGTCCCTCGACCCGATAATCTTCGCGCATCGTCCTGAGATATGATTTATGGATATTGCGTGACAAACTAAGAATCAAGGCAAAAGCATGCTCGGCCACCGTATTCTCGCCATAGGACGGCACATTGCAAACCGTAATACCTTTCTGGCGACAATATTCCAAATCAATATGATCAAAGCCGGTAGAACGGGCTACGACCAACTTTAATTTCGGCATTTTAGCCAGCACCTCAGCCGTTAAACGAGAAGCGACAAAAACCATCACTGCTTGGCAATTCTTGGCCAGCTTGGCATTGTCATCAGTCAAACTGTCTGAGCTAAAGGCCAGCTCATGACCGACTAAAGCTTTAGTAAAGTATTGTTTTTCCCCGGGTTTAATATCAAAAATAGCCACGCGCATAATTTATAATTTATTTTTATTTTAATATTATAACAAAAATAGGCTGACTTAGCGAATTAATAGATAAGCCACAACCAGCACCGCCAGGCCGATCCGGTACCAGCCAAAAAGTCCGAAATCACGCTGGCGGACAAAATTAAGCAACCATTTAACACTCAGCCAAGCCGTCACGAAAGCCGCTAGCGAACCAATCGCTAAAGCCATAATCTCTGGACGACCCAGCGACCACGAACTTTTTAGTAAATCCAAACCAGTCGCCGCTAACATGGTGGGCAAGGCTAAAAGAAAACTAAATTCAACAATCGCCGACCGACTCAAGCCAAGCGCCAATCCGCCGACAATCGTCGCCGCTGAACGAGATACCCCCGGGACTATGGCCGCCGACTGGCACAAACCAATCAAAACAGCCTGTTTATAGGTTATTTGATCAACCCCTTGAATTATGGCTTGCTTGGACTGATAGCGCCGTTCAAACCAGAGCAAAAATAAACCGCCTAGGCCAAGAGTAGCGGCCATCAGCCAAAAACTATCCATCAATTGACCTTTTACTAAAGGATAGGCAAACAGACCGATAACCGCTGTCGGCACAAAAGCCGCGGCTAATTTCAAAATAATCCGTGGCCGACGCCACAATGTTTTTAAATAAACCACCAATACAGCTAAAATCGCTCCAAGCTGAATAAAAATATCAAAGCTCTTGCTAAAATCATTATTAGCCACTCCCAGCCATTGGCCAACTAAGCGCAAATGGGCGGTTGAGGAAATCGGCAAGAATTCACTCACCCCCTCAACAATCCCCAAAATTAAAGCCAACAACCAATCCATAATGATAAATTAAATTAATTACCAGTCTTTATTGTAAAGCAATTCTGCGGATTGGCCAAGCTTTGACTGGCCGGCTAGGGACTGATACAATAACCTTACCATTCTTAAAATCACCATTATGGCCAAAGTTTTTCTTTACGATGAATTCAACCCCGAAGATACCGCTATGCTCCAAGCGCTTTATTCGCGCAGTCCAGAAAGCGTCGCCCAGCATGTTGACAAGGTCCGCCAAACCGGCTCTGGCAAATTCATGGAAACTTTTTATGTCGGCTACGGCCACTCCAGTATTGCTGATTGTGGCAGTACCACTCTATTTATTGAAGGTTTGAGTATTTTAGCTGATAAAGCCCTGCAAGACTGGCCACTTTACTGCGGTCAAGAAACTAGCACCCGCTATGTCGACATGGCCAAACAACCGATTATTGATCCGCTGGGCACCGAACAATCACAAAAAATCATTAACGACTGGATGGATTTCTATAAATCGGCCATGGAACCAGTCAAGGAGCATCTGCGCCAAAACTATCCCTGCCAAGCCGACCAAGAAGACAAGGTTTACCAGCGGGCTATCAACGCTCGCGCTTTTGATATCTTGCGCTCTTTTTTGCCGGCCGGTATCACCACTCAATTGAGCTGGCATACCAATCTGCGCCAAGCCTACGATAAACTAACTTGGCTGCGTCAATACCCGCTGGCTGAGGTGCGCCAGATTGCCGACCAACTGGAACAGATTCTCAAAGAACATTACCCGCATAGTTTTTGTCAGACAGTTGACGACCAGCAAGAAAACTACCGCCAAGCTATTTTAACTAACGATTATTACTATCAAACTAATCAACCAACTGAATTCCGCTTTACCACTAATATTAAAGATGAAGAATTAAATCAAGAAACAACGGCTATCACCAATCGGCCGTCCAAAACCGGCCTACCCTATTTCTTGGCTGAGCTGGGTAGCTGCACTTTTGAGTTTCTCTTGGATTACGGCTCCTTTCGCGATGTCCAGCGCCACCGCAACGGCGTCTGCCGCATGCCGCTACTGACCGCCAAGCACGGCTTTCACAATTGGTATTTAGAGCAATTGCCGACTATTTTACACCAGCCAGCTCTTGATCTTATTGCCAAACAAATCCAGGCCGTTGCCGCCCTGCCGACTGACGAAGCGACTAAGCAATATTATTTAGCTCTCGGCTTTTTGGTGCCCTGCAAAGTTACCTACGGCCTGCCGGCCACCGTTTATACCGCTGAACTGCGCTCTAACCAAACCGTTCACCCAACTCTGCGTCAGGTGGCTCATCAAATGATTCAAGCTTTACAAAATCGCTGGCCCAACCTAAAATTGCACGCCGATCTCTCGCCCAGCGTTTGGGATATCAATCGCGGCAAGCAAACAATTGAAGAAAAAACTACTTGCTAAAATAAAAAGAGGCTCCAGTGGGCCTCTTTTAGTAATATAAAAACGCCCACAAATATAGGCGTTCTGCGGAGTCGACGGGACTCGAACCCGCGACCTCTGCCGTGACAGGGCAGCGTTCTAACCAACTGAACTACGACTCCATTACCAGTGTCGCACTGGCACCGACAAGCTTAACATATCATTTTTGGCTCGTCAATAATCGTTGCTATTTCTCTAAAAATCTGTTAAGTTCCAGCTATAAACAAAAACCTATGGCTTTATCAATCGGCATCGTCGGCTTACCCAATGTCGGCAAATCCACCCTCTTTAATGCTTTGACTAAAAAACAAGTTGACGCCGCCAACTATCCTTTTTGCACCATTGAACCCAATGTCGGCATCGTCAAGGTGCCGGATGAACGAGTTGATCAATTGTCAGCCATGTCCTACTCAGCCAAAGAAATCTATACCACTATTGAATTTGTCGATATTGCTGGCTTAGTTAAAGGCGCTCATGACGGCGAGAGCTTAGGCAATCAATTCTTGGCCCATATCCGCGCCTGCGACGCCATCTGCCAAGTAGTTCGCAATTTTAAGGACGACAATATTATCCATGTTGATGGCCGCATCAATCCTGAGTCCGATCAAGCCACCATTAATCTGGAGTTAATTTATGCTGATCTGGCGACGGTCAATAAGCGGCTAGACAAAGTCAGCCGCGAAGCCAAAAGCGGCGACAAAACCGCCATCCAACAAACTGCTATCCTGACTAAGCTACGCGATTATCTGGATGACGGCCACAGCCTACGTCAGTTTGCCTTTACACCTGATGAACAGGCCTTAATTAAAGACTTAAATCTCTTGACCAGCAAACCGATTATCTATGTTATCAATAGCGACCAGCCAGAAGCCGAACAATTGCCAGCCTGGGACGGTGCCGTTCTGCCGCTCAATGCTAAATTAGAAGCGGATATCGCCGCTCTGCCGGAAGAAGAACAAGCTGAGTATATTCAAGAGCTAGGCCTTGATCAAAGCGGTTTGAACAAATTAATTGCTCAAGCCTATCAACTGCTCAATCTAGTCACCTTTCTGACTACCGGTAAAGACGAAACTAGAGCTTGGACAGTTATTAAAAACACACCGGCACCGCTGGCCGCCGGCGTTATTCATACTGATTTTATCAAAGGTTTTGTCCGAGCTGAAGTTATTAATTGGCGAGACTTGCTGCGAGCCGGCAGCGAAGCTAAGGCCAAAGAAATGGGTTTAATGCGGTTAGAGGGCAAAGACTATCTCGTTCAAGATGGTGATGTTTGCAATTTCCTAATCAATAATTAATTGCGCTCCAAACCGACAATCGCCCGCCACACCGCTTGCCCTGGCCGGCCATAAAGCAAATTACCATCTTCAGTATATTGTTTGGGCCAAAGCTGTTTAGCTAATTGGCTATAGTCGATCTTGCGCCAGCCAGTAATATTTGGTCGGACTAAATGTTTTCGTTGACCATCAATAAAGACCGGCCAAATCATCACTACTCGCCCGCCCGGGGCGATTATTTTTTGCCAATCACTTAAAGCTTGGCTATATAATTTATTCAATTCTTGGGTAATCATGGCAAAATCACGCCGGCCGCGCTGCGGTCCTAAATATGGTTCAGTAACGATACGGTCAATCTTCTGACCAGCCAGTTCAGCTGAAGCTTGACGGGCATCGGCCAAGCCGATTTCCGGCTCCACCGCCACTGCCCAACGAGCCGCTAACCATTGCCAATTAGTTTGGCTATTAACTACGGCCGTCGCTGAATTATCTAAACCGATAATCCGACCGGCTTTCATTAACGCCGCCTCTTGCAAAACCGTGCCGGAACCGCAAAACGGGTCCAAAATACTATCACCTGGCTCTAGACCGGCTAAATTAAGCATTATTTGTGCCACCTTAGGCGGCAACATTCCCGATTGATCATCACGAGCCGGCCGGCCGTAATCACGAGCTGATAACGACTTAAAAGGCTGGACAGCCATGGTCACTCCCCATTGCCAATAATTATTTTGCGGCCACAAAACCTCTTCTCCGACACCTGATAATAAATGATTCTGCTCCACGACCACGCTAGACAAAGCCGCCTCGCGACTAATGACCCAGCGCACCGCCCGCCCCGATTCCTGTAATTGCCGTTTAATCTTTATACCTAAATCACGGCTCAGCGGCCGGCGATCATAATTGGACAAGCCGAAACAAATTTTCTTCTCGGCTGGCGCTATAGTCAACAATTGCTCGGCTATCATTTTGGCCGCCGCCTCGTCTAATTGGGCCAACCGGCCAATAACATGGCCGAACTTAATCGTTCCGCCTAAATATTCTAATAAATCAGCCGGCAATTCCGCCGCCTGGCTAACTAACGCCAAATTGTCATTAATGACTTGCCAGCGGCCGGCCACTCGGGCTTCTAACTCAGCTAACGACAAGGCCGGATGACTGCCTAAAACAAAAAAATAGTCCATATACCGCTACGCTACCATAAAACCGCCAGTCTTGCAATTTTTTAACTTCTGTGTTAGGGTTAATGACACAAAAAGACAATCTTTGCCTTTTCCATGTTTGAACCAACCATTGGTTTAAATAGTGCCATTAATTATTAATCGCACTAAAGGCAGGCCGAAAGCAGTTACCCCTCTGCCTGCAGACTTATGGTTGAGGGTTTTATTTTTATTAATTATTCTTTATCCATTATCTATGGCTAAAAACAAAAGTTCTCGGTTGCCGCGCTATGAATTGTTGTATATCGTTTCCAACAAATTCACCGCTGAAGAAACCGAGCCGATTGCTCAAAAAATTGAGGATCTAATCACTGCCAATAGCGGTGTTGTCGTTTACCGCGAAAATTGGGGTAAGCGCCGGATGTCTTATCCGATCAAAGGTTTCCAGTTTGGTTATTATCGCCTAGTGGAATGCGACTTGGCGGCCGACAAGATTGCTGAAGTTGAACGCTTCCTGCGCCTATCCAGCGATATCTTGCGCCACCAGATTGTCAAACGCCAGCCACGAACCGTGGCTGAAATCTTGGCCGCTAAAGAAGAAATTGCTAAACGCGAAGCCAAATTACAGTCTGACAAGACTGAAGCTGAGGCCAAGAAAAATAATCCGGACAAAGAAACTGCCGCGCCAGTTAGCGACAGCGAAGAGGTTGCCAAGAAACATGATCAAGATATTGATGCCAAAATTGACACCTTGATCAACGAAGAACCCATCGTCAAATAAAATTTTAATCTTCTAAATTACGCCTATGGATCTAAACAAAGCCATGCTCATCGGCAATTTGACTCGTGATCCGGAAATCCGCAACACTACCACTGGACAGCCGGTTGCCTCATTCACGGTGGTCACTAATTATGTCTGGACTGACCAAGCCGGCCAGCGCCAAGAAAAGGCTGAATTCCACAATATCGTCGCCTGGCGTCGCCTGGCCGATATCTGCCGCCAATACCTGCACAAAGGCTCCAAAGTCTATGTGGAAGGCCGCTTGCAGACTCGTGATTGGCTAGCCCAAGACAATACCAAGCGCTATCGGACCGAATTGGTCGCCGACAATCTAATTATGTTAGACCGGGCCGGTTCAGCCGGCGCGCCGTTCTCCGGACCAACCCCTGATCAGGCTGATGGCAACGAACCGTCGCTAGAATCATTACCTGATAATCCGGCCGAAGAAGAAATCAAAATTGAAAATATTCCTTTCTAACTTATTTAATTACTGATTATGAACAGTCGCAATAGCAACAAACCTTGTTATTTCTGCCAAAATGGCATCAAAGAGATTGATTACAAAGATACCTTTTTGCTGCGCCGCTACGCCAACGCCTTGGGTAAGATTTTACCCAAGCATCGCACCGGCACCTGCGCCAAGCATCAGCGCCAGCTGACTTTAGCCATCAAGCGGGCTCGCATCATGGCCATGTTGATGTTCGTCCGCCGCTAAAATTTTGCCTATGTTATCATTAAATGAAATTAAACTCGGTAAGGTTATCACCATCAATGGCGAGCCTTACTCGGTGATTCGCGCCGATCATCACAAGATGGGCCGCGGCGGCGCTGTCTTAAAGACCAAGCTGCGCAATCTCATCAGCGGTTCAGTTTTGGAAAGAACCTGGCAAGGCAATGACCGCGCCGATGAAGCTGATGTCGAAAAGCGCAAAGCTACTTTTATGTATACCGACGAACAGTTTGCCAATTTCATGGATAGCGCCAACTACGAACAATTTGCCATCAACTTGGAAGAATTGGGTGGCAAAGAAAAATTCCTCAAAGATGGCCTAGAAGTAACCGTCCTCTATTTTGAAGGTCGCCCAGTCGCCGTCGAACTGCCGGTCAAAGCTGAATACAAAGTCATCACCGCCCCACCCGGCGTCAAGGGTAATACCGTTGGCAACGTTATGAAACAAATTGAGATTGAAA
Organism: uncultured Gammaproteobacteria bacterium; assembly: GCA_964401085.1. Classification (GTDB taxonomy): domain Bacteria; phylum Patescibacteriota; class Patescibacteriia; order Patescibacteriales; family Patescibacteriaceae; genus UBA1359. The sequence continues at coordinate 19,925 of CAYNWZ010000007.1, read as the reverse complement.
CCGGCGCTCAACTCAATGCCCCATTATTTATTAATGAGGGCGACATTATCCGCGTCAATACTGACACTGAAGAATACGTGGAAAGAGTCAATTAAATTTGTTTAGTTTTGCAGATATTAAAAGCCACTCCAATTGGGGTGGTTTTTAATTATAATCTTAGAATAAAATAAGACCTTGGAATGTATCAACACCGCTGTGTCAATACAATTCCAAGGTCTAAGACTAAGGTTCAAAAACCCGAGGATTTAAGAACCAATCTAGGCTAAACTTGCGTAGTAGCGAAAGCGAAGCCGCGGTTAGGATCACACCAACTTTCAGGCTCATCATGGCAGGTGCCCAGCCACGAACCATCGTCATCACAATCAGCACTGAGCAGGCTCGGAGCGCCATCAACACCTATAATTGGCTCGTGCATGGTCACCATCGACCAAAGACCCATCTCTTCTAGTTCCTTGTCTGTGAATCTTTCCCTGGTGAGACAAGCGACTTCGGGGCTTGGTTCAGTTAATCCACGGCTCTTGGCTTCAGCCCGAATTTTACTTGTAATGCGATCATCATCGAAAAATAATTTCCCTTTTAACACTGAGACTTCCGTGGTGACACCGTCGGTCTCGTGAAACCGCTTTGAATTCAGAACCTGTTCGGCATAATCGCTGACCTGGAAACCGTCCTTTTTAAGGCGTTTAATCCACTCGGGACCGGTAGTACCGTCAGAGGTGACGGTAAAGGTAATGACTCCGTCTTTTTCCTGCCACTTTTTAGCTGGTTGGGAAACAGTTAATTCTCCACAAAGGAAAGCTAAGGCAGCTTCATGGCCACCTAATTTCTTAACAATAGCGTTGAGCTGTCCAGCTGTCAGGCCGGCGGATGCGAATTCAGAAGTATCTTTCATGCAATCTCCTCGCGCTTATTCGCGCTTTCATGTTCCCCTTATCCGGGGCAGAACTATTGGCTGTTGTTAGCCATAGCCAGAAAATACCATCATTGAGACAGCATCTTTTGGCTATGGCCAATTGCCAGTCTTATTAAAGAACAGGCTTAAATTTTAATCATTAAATTTAACATACTTGATCGATTCTTTCAATACCAAAAGACCCAGCCTCTCAGCTGGGTCTTTTTTATATCTCCTCTTTTCCTTTTACTCCTGCCTGGCCGCCAAATTAATCAAAACCTGTTTTCTAATTTTATTCATTAAATCTTTATCTTGTCGCAAAAAGGTCTTGGCGCTCTCGCGGCCAACACCTAGTTTGATCTCACCAAAGTTATAGGAATTACCACTCTTGGTAATCGTCCCCATCTCAACACCGGTATCTAAAATGTCACCGGACAATGAAATACCTTCGTTATACATAATATCAAATTCACAGCTCTTGAACGGCGCTGCCACCTTATTCTTGACCACTTTGCATTTGACACGATTACCAAGCATTTTTTCACCCTGTTTAATCTGGGCAATTTTACGGATATCAATCCGCACTGAAGCATAAAACTTTAAAGCATTGCCGCCGGTTGTCGTTTCCGGGTTGCCAAACATGACACCGATCTTCATCCGCAACTGGTTGATAAAAATAACAATCGTTTTGGATTTAGCAATAATGCCGGTTAGTTTGCGCAACGCCTGACTCATTAAGCGCGCCTGTGAACCCATCTGTAAATCGCCCATATCGCCCTCAATCTCTTTTTTGGGCACCAGGGCGGCAACGCTATCAACGACGACGACATCAACCGCATTAGAGCGCACTAAAGTTTCCAAAATCTCCAGCGCCTGTTCGCCGGTATCTGGCTGACTAATTAACATTTCATCAATGTTGACACCAATTTTCTTGGCATATTCGGGATCTAGGGCGTGCTCAGCGTCAATAAAAGCCGCAATACCGCCCTGCTTTTGGACTTCAGCAATAATATGCTGAGCCAAAGTCGTCTTACCGCTGGATTCTGGTCCATAAATCTCAATCACCCGACCCCGTGGCACGCCACCAACGCCGATTGCTAAATCTAGCGATAGACAGCCGGTGGTCACCGCGTCAACATTAGTGTTCTTAACATCGCCGAATTTCATAATTGAACCTTCACCATAGAGTTGGCGAATCTGGCTCATCGCCGCTTCGGCCGCCTTTTGTTTATCGGCCAAATCACTGTTGTCTACGCTGGCCAGCTCTTTTTCCTTTTTACCTTTTTTGTCGTTAGCCATATAAAAAAATTAAAAATAAACGGGGGTTTATTAAATCATTATAGCACAAAAATCTTTATTGGAGCAGTCGACGATAGAGTTGTAAATATTCTTTGGCTGGCTGATTCCACGACCAATCTTGATTGAAGCCGACCAATTGCCGCTGACGCCAAACTGCCGGCTGCCGGCTGTGTTCGGCTAGAGCCCTGTCAACTGCTTGATAAAACTCGGTCTTAGCCAATTTATTAAATAAAAACCCGTTATTCTTATTGACCGTATCCTTTAGCCCACCGGTGGCCCGGACAATCGGCACCGCTCCATAGCGCATAGCCATCATCTGAGTCAGTCCGCACGGCTCAAAACGCGAGGGCACCAAGAAAATATCAGCAGCGGCATAAATCTGATGCGCCAACCGCTCATTAAACTTGATTTGGGCACTAATCCGCTCCGGATATTTAGCCGCTAGCGCTGCCAACTGTTCTTCATAGCGCGGTTCACCAGTACCTAAAAACACCCATTGGCAATCGCGCTTGGCCATCTGCTGATCAAATAATTCCAAGCCCTTTTGCCAGACCAATCGTGAAATCAAACCGGCCAGCGGAATATTGGCGTCTTGTTTTAAGCCCAGCTCTTTTTGTAAGGCCAACTTATTAATTTTCTTGCGCTCCAGCGTCTTGGCGTCAAATCTTTTAATTAAACTTTTGTCTTTAGCTGGATTATATTCCACAGCATCAATACCATTAATAATGCCAGACAAATTGTGCCGCCGCTGCCGTAGATAGCGCCCTAGACCGGCATCAAGCGGCTGAGACAAAATTTCCTGAGCATAGGTCGGGCTAACCGTAGTAATCCAGTCGGCAGTTTTAATACCTTCAGCCATAAAATTAAGATCGCCTTGCCAATTTTTCAAACCGGCCCACCGAATAATCTCTGGACCGGCCCAGCCCTGATTAGCTAAATTATGAATCGTATAAACCACTCGGCTATTTTCATAAAAATCACTCGTCCACTGACGCAAGAAATGTGTAACTAAAGCGGTATGCCAATCATGAGCATGGATAATCTCCGGCTGAAACTTCAAGGCTTCAGCGGCCGCTAAAGCGGCCTTGGTAAAGAAACTGAACTTACGCAAATCATCAATCTTGCGGTTGGGCTTATCATCTTTATCATTGGGCTGCTGATAAATTGTTGCTGTTCTTAAAAAGGGATGATCCAAAAAATAAACTGGCACTCGACTGCCTGGCAATTTGGTTTGATAAATCTTAATTTTTTCCATGCCGGTTGACCACTTAACCGTGGCCGTGACTGTTGTTGGTTTAATATGATGCTGCCGCTGATCAATCAGGCCATACAACGGCAGACAAATACGCACATCAACACCGAGCTTAACCAGAGCTTTGGGCAGCGCCCCGACAACATCGCCCAATCCGCCGGTTTTGGCAAACGGGGCGACTTCGGCTGATAAAAACCAAACTTTAATTTTTTTGGACATAAATTATTTACCAATTATCTCTTGAATTCGTCGTAAATCGTGACTATCGGCCCGCCAATAGTCATAGGCGCTGGTTAATCCTGATTTTATCTCTTCAAAACGATGAAAATCAGAGCCAGCGGTGACAATTAAATCATACCGCTCAGCTAAATCTTGGGCATACATCACCGCTCCCAGACTATGGTGCGGCGACAAAACCTCAATACCATCTAGCCCAATATCTTTGAGTTTGCCAATAAAACTAGCGCGGATAGACCGACTTTTAGCCGGATGGCACAAGACTAACTGACCGCCCAATTCTTGACGCAACTTAATTATCCGCCTCATATCAACACAACTCGGCGACAGACGGCCAACTTTTTGATTATTAAACAATAAACCAATCGCCTCTTCTTCTCTAAATCTGGAGCTGCCCAGTTGCTTAGCCAGTAATGACTGATTGCCCGGTATCAATAACAAAGCATCCAACAGTCCGTTAGTTGGAACATAGTTGTCAAAATTGTCCACCACTGTTTGGCTACCCTCAACCAACAGCTTGGCCTTAACCAATTTAAATAAATGTTGACGTAAACGAATCATCCAATGCCGCTGGCTAGCTATAAATAAAGACTCAATTTGCGGATTGCCAATCGGTAGGTTATACCACAATAGATTCAGTTTTTGTCCATTCAGCGATGAATAAATCTCGACCCCGGGAATCGCTTTAATGTTTAAACGGCGGCAAGCAACGGCAAATTCAGACCAGCCGCTAGTGGTATTATGATCAGTCAATGAGGCAACCTTAATACCCTGTTTGGCTAAAAATTTAGCGGCCGCGGTCGGCGTTAAATAACCATCGGAGTAAATTGAATGAATCTGCAAATCAATCAACATAAAAAACTAATGTAAGTTAATTTCTACCTCAGTTAACAGGCCGTCAGCCCGTTCTGGTTCTGGCCCAGACTTGGTCACAAAATAAATAGCCGTCCGAAAAGCCGTAAAATAATAATAAGTTTTTAATCGCTCTGACCAGTCAGCCGTCAACTTTATACCGGACGCGTGTTGGTAAGTTTCTAAAAATAAAATTTGCGCTTTCTGCCAGTAGGCCTGATCGGGAATATGGCGCTGACCCATAAAAACAAGTTGTTGGACAAAAGACCCTAAGTCGCGAGCCGGATCGCCCAATGAAGCATCGGCCCAATCAATAATCGCCGCCCCCTGATTATTAATAATCACATTTTCGGGATGTAGGTCGCCATGAATCATAACTAACTCATCGCGCTTTGGCCAATGACTCAACTCACGCCGCTCCAATAAATCATAAAGCCGGACAAAGCGGTCATAATACTGCGGACAATTTTCTTTAATTCTGGCCAGCGCCCGCTGACGGCCCGGAACAACTTGACCAATCTGTTGCTGCTGGCCGCCCGGCCAATCGGCCAAACCAGCTGTTAAACGGTGCAATCTGCCCAACCATTTAGCCGTTAATTCAAGGTAGCCATCAATTGTGGCCTGCTGGCCAATCTTAAAACATTGATACAAATTATGACCAGGCAAGCCAATATAGAACAAAGCTCGGCAACCGGGTTCATAAAAAAGTGGTCGGTTAGCTTGAAATTGTTTATTGGGAATTTTCTTCTGCCATAATAAGCGGAGATTATCCAAAGTCTGTTGTCGCGACTCGTTACTGTGGGCCGAACAATAAATGACCAAGTCCTTTTTAACTCCATCTTCTTTACAAGAAACAGTATAGGCAGCCACCAGATTATAATAATCTTGATGAAAACTGCTCTTAATTAAATCAGCCCGCTGAACAACCACATCGGTAATCAACGGTTTAACTTCAGCCAGCCGCTCATTCAATAGTCGGCCGACCTCGATTGGATCTAAAATCTTATCAATATTAAACATACTTTATTTTTTAAGCCACTGTCGCCAATGCTGCTGCCAAACTTTGTCCTGGAGTGAGCAAAATATTTTATCAGCCTGCTGCTTCCAGGGCCGACTGGCCGGGTTATCGATAGAACGAACGCTCTTAGTTAATTGTTCAGCGCCGCGAATAATTTCCTCCGGACCCCAGGCCGCTGAGCCAAACAAAGCAAAATCACGGCTGCTAGCCCACCACCAACTGCAGCTGGACAAGCCTTGATGCAAATGGCGCGTTACCCATTCTTGATTACTGTCACCAGCAAAATGCTGCGCCGCTTGCTGAGCCAAATCAGCTAACGACCAAAGGATTTTTTGCAAATAATTATCTTTTCCGTCCCAGACAGCAAATGGTTGGCCGCCGGCCAATTCGCTCGGCAAACTTTCCCAAGAAGCAGCCACTAGATTGGCTGGCCCAAAATCCGCTTGATCAGCTATAGCTTGGCCAACGGTCATAGTTTTTATATCTTGATTATTCCAACATTTTTCCAGATTACCGCGGTAATCGCGGTGTCTTAAACCATATAACTCGCCGTCGGTCGCTGTGAATAAATCTTGTGAACAATTATTAGCACTATCGGCCAAAATTTCCGGCGGATATTTTTTAGAATTTTCACGCTGTCTGACAGCCAAAATTAAGCCGGAAGTTTGATCGCGATAAAACATTTGTTTAGCTGAATCCAGCCGGCCATCAATACTGATTTCGTCAACAATAGCATAGCGGTATCCCCGCTGGGCTAACCAGTGGATTAACTCCGGCGAATAGGCTAATTCAGGCGCCAAGAAACCAGCCGGTCGATCAATTTTAAATAAACGGGCTAATATTTTTTCTTGCGCTGCTACTTGACTGATTAATTCTGCCTGGCCTACCTTTGGTAAGAGAGCATGCCAATAAGCTGAACCGACTAATTCCACCTGGCCTCGGGCCACTAATTTTTGCCAGTCGGCAATCAGCTCTTGCTGCTGCAAGACCAATAATTGTTCCAATAGACAGCCAGCCAAATTAACGGTTACATGACTGTCTGGCGACTTTAATAATGCCCTAGCTACCCGCTGATAACTTAAATGAGCGGCCTCTAACACAATTTCTGGCCGACTAAGCGGTGGCTGATAAAAATGCAGCACATTAATCCAGCGCATAGATATTATTTTAAGGCTCGTCGATAAAGATTAATATATTTTTGAGCCGGAATCTTCCAGGAACTGGCCGTTTTCATGCCCCTTCTCAGTAGTCCCGACCAGCTGGCCGGATGATGATAATCCTCCATGGCCCGAACAATTGCTGTATACAAGGCGACGGCCGTGAAATTATTAAACACAAAACCAGTGCCGCGATTAGTTCGCGGATTGAAATTATTAACTGTATCATTTAAACCGCCGACATTGCGGACAATCGGCACGCAGCCATAACGCATCGCTATTAATTGATTGATGCCGCAGGGCTCGTGGTGCGACGGCAACAACAAACAATCGCTGGCAGCATAAATTAAACTTTCTAATTTCGGATTCTTCTTATACGACAAAACAGCTAGTCTTTTAGAGTATTTCTTGCGCCAAGCCTTGAGTTGATTAATATACTGATTATCGCCGTCCCCCAAAACAATAATCTGCACCTCTCGCTTTAAAAGCCAGCCCATTATTTCCATGATCAAACTAAAGCCCTTTTGAAAAGTGATCCGCGAGGTGGCGCACAAAAGCGGCACATCGCTATCAACCTGCAAACCCAGCTTTTCCTGCAGATAAGCCTTATTGGCTGCCTTGCCGACCAGCGCCGATCGCCAATCATATTGAGCCGGCAAATTATCATCATTACTGGGATTATAATCAAAATGGTCAATACCGTTAATAATACCAAATAGCCGATCTATCCGATTACGCAAAATCCGATGCAAATCTTGACCGAAGTGGCGAGTCATAATTTCTTCTCGGTATTGCTCGCTGACCGTATTTATAATATCGGCCTGCAAAATAGCCCGCTTGGCAAAATTAACGAATTCTAAATCCGGATTATCAAAATCAGGCAATTTCTTAACGCCAAAATCTTTTTTGTCAGCCGGCACCTGCCACCAATTGTGGCCAAATTGGAAAACCAAATTGTGGATAGTAAAAACCGTCCGCGCGCCGCGCAAAATTGCTGATTTTTTAAACTGACCGTTTAATAACTGCGGAATCAACCCGGTCTGCCAATCATGACAATGGATAATATCGGCCTTGAATTCCAACAGTTCCAATAACCGCAGAGCGGCGACATCAAACAAATAAAAACGAGCGTTATCATTAGCGAGGCCATAAATCTTCTGAGTAGCACCAAAATACTCTTTATTCTCCACAAAATACACCGGCAAGCCATCCATCAGATAACCCTGCCAATAATTAACACTGACTACCTGCCCGCCGACAATAATTTTAATATTATGTAAAATCTCTTTGAGTTTATGCTTTTGCTTATTGATCACTCGGCCATAAAGCGGCGTAATAACCATCACTTGATGACCGAGACGACTGACCGCCTTCGGCAGACTGCGGGCGACATCAGCCAAGCCACCGGTTTTACTAAACGGCGCCACCTCAGAGGCAATACTGACAATTCTTAAAACCCGACTCATATTATTAACTCTTGTTATTAATAGCTAATAATGTCGCTCGGCTTTGCGCCGCACAGAGAGCGGCTGCCAAACCATCAGCAGCGTCATCGGGTCGCGGAATTTCTTTAAGGCGTAAAATTAATTGCACCATTTTCTGGACTTGTCGCTTGTCGGCTTGACCATAGCCGGCTACCGCCTGTTTAATCTGTAAAGGGGTGAACTCTAGACAAGGAATCTGCTGTTGACCGATGGCCAGCATTACCACGCCGCGAGCTTGGCCAACCTGAAAAGCAGTGGTAACATTACGGCAAAAGAATAATTGCTCAATACCAACCAAGTCGGGCCGATATTTAGCTAATAAATCTTTGGCCTGCTGATAAAGATCAGCCAAGCGATCGGGCAAAGCTAATTTAGCCGGAGTCTTCAATGACCCGTAATCCAAACAGCTTGACCTAGCGCCATCCAACTTAATAACGCCAAAACCAGTGTCAGCCAAGCCGGGATCAAAACCGATGATAATTTTTGTTGAACTAGCCATTTATTCCCACTCGGCATTAGTATAATAATCGCTAATATCTTCGCAGTCATCCAATAATTCAACAAACTTCTCTAGGCGCGAACAATCTTCGGGATTACTGATTACTAATTTTTCTTTAGCCACCTGCTGCACCTCCGCCAATTCGGTGGCAATCGCTTGCTGTTCCAAGAAAGATTTAAGTTTTGGCAAATCTTCAGGATTGGTATAAATTGTCACGCCTTCGTTTTCGCTTATAATGTCTTCGGCCCCTTGATCAATCAATTCCAACTCAAAATTATCCCAATCCGCTTGCCGACTAGCTAAATTCTCAGCGGCAATCTGAACTACGCCGCGAGTGGCAAAATTCCAAGCCACCGCCCCCAAACTGCCACCAGCCTTAGAAAACAGGTGGCGAATAGTTGAAGCGGTCCGGTTGCGGCTATCAGTAACACACTTAATAATAAACTGACTGGCCGCCGGTCCTTGTCCTTCATAGACCAATTCTTCAATCTGATTACCGCCGCCCTCGCCAGTACCACGCTTGATGGCTCGCTCAATATTATCTTTAGGCATATTGGCCTGTCTAGCCTTATCAATAGCCATTCTCAGGCTAAAATTGGTATCTGGGTCACCGCCCTTATCACGAGCAGCAATGCTGATGAGGTTGCTAATTTTGGTAAAAACGGCGCCACGCTTGGCATCAACAACCGCTTTCTGGCGCTTAGTAGTCGCCCACTTAGAGTGTCCGGACATAAAGTTAGCTGAAGAGTAAATCTTATTGATAAATTATCACAATTTTTGATAAAGAGCAATATTATTGCTATAATAATCAGACTTATTCCCCCGTAATCTTCGCTTATGATAAATCTTGACCACCAAGCGGAATGCCTAGCTCTAGATAGCGGGCAAGTCGGCGCAGCCATTGCTCTTTTGCCTGATCAGCTAGCTCAAGCTCTGTCGGACATAAAAAACTGGCCGCTGTATCAACTGAATCAATCAATCAATAAAATTATCGTCAACGGCATGGGCGGTTCTAATCTTGGCGCCCGCCTGATTGCCTCGGCCCTAGCCGAACAATTATCTGTTCCGCTACTGATTGAGCCCGGCTACTCGGTTTCCGGCTATGTTGACCAACAGACTCTTTATATTATTTCCACCTATTCCGGCACCACTGAAGAACCGCTCAGCGTTATTGACGAAGTTCAACGACGCGGCGCGCAACTAGCGGTTATTACTGCCGATTATCCGAATAATCAATTAGCTAAAATGGCCCGCCAGCATAATTGGCCGGCTTATATTTTTAATCCTGAACATAATCCTTCCGGACAGCCTCGTCTCGGTCTGGGTTATGCTGTCTTCGGTCTACTGGGTCTCTTGGCTAATCTAGGCATCATCAATTTTGATTTAAACGAAGCCGATCAGTTAATTAATAACTTACAGGCCATCAATCAAAACTGGTTACCATCAATACCGACCGCCGACAATGATGCCAAACAGCTGGCTCAGCAGCTGCGGGGCCGCCAAGTCTGGCTAATTGGCCCGGATTGCTTATCCGGCAATCTGCATATCCTGCGCAATCAAATCAATGAAACCAGCAAGAATCTGGCCAATTACTTGACCGTTCCCGATCTAAATCATTACGCCATGGAAGGACTGTCTTTCCCAACCAGCATTCCAGAAACAGTCGCGGCCCTATCCTTTAAAATAACCGGCCTGCCCGATCGCTTAACCAAGCGGCTAGCCCTAACCGATGAAGTTCTAGAGCAAAATCATTTGCTAGTTTATAATTATCAGGCTGCCGCCACTAACCGCCTTGGTCAAACTCTGGAAATACTAGCCTTTGGTAGTTGGCTTAGCTATTATCTGGGACTGCTCAACGGCGTTGATCCGGTTAAAATTCCTTGGGTGGATTTGTTCAAAAAGAAACTCGCTTAAGTCTTTAACATAAAACTATGCTTTACCAGGAGGGGTTCTGGCCAATGGCCGGAAGGTGTTTATTTTTATTACTCTGGCTGATTTGCCCGTTCAAAGCTCTCAGCCAGACTACTTTGCAGTTCCAAGAAATTATGCCGCGACCGACTGACGGTTCGCTGGAATATGTAACGATTACCAACCCAACCGCGGCGACCATCAATCTATCCGGTTGGCTAATCGCCGATCTGGCTAAACAAAACAAACCGCTGGCCTTGCCGGATTACCAATTGGCCGCTGGCCAATCTTGGACAATTGATACTAAAACTATCGGCCTCAGTCTTAACAACGACCAGGAAAAATTATTTTTGTGGCAGCCCGACGGCCAGCTAGCCGATAGCCTTAGCTATACTAAAGCACCGCTTAATATCGCCTACCAGCGCAGCTCTGCCGGCTGGCAATGGGCTGAACCGATGATAACAACTGAATCAACCGTTGCCGCAACCTCTTCAGCCACCACTCAAACAGTTGCTGGTATTGTTACGGCTCTGCCCTATCAATTGTCTGGCCAATATTTTTATATCACCTATCCGGATAATGCCGGCGGTCTCAAGATTTATTGTTATTACAAATTATGGCCGCAGCTGACTCTGGGCGACTCCATTGAAGTGGCTGGCCAGTTAGTCTCCACCACTCAAGAGATAAAACTGAACATCAAGAATCAATCTGATATTAAAATTTTAACCGCCTCTACCCCGTTGACCGCTAAAATTATTACTAGCCAAGACCAATTAATCTCTGGCCAGTTGGTTGTTTTGACTGGTAAATTAGCCGCCAAAAACCAGTCAACTCTCTATTTGACTGACGATTTCGGCGAATTATTAGTTCAATTAAAAACCGGCTCAGGTCTCAAAAATAGCGACTTCACTGTCGGCCAAACTTATCAAATCACTGGCTTAGCCCTAGACAATAATGGCTACCGTCTGGTGCCGCGCCAGCCCAGCGATGTCGTCAAAATTAACCCTATTACTAGTTCAACCGCCATAACAACTCTAGATTTTTCTGCCAATAAAAAATCGGCCGCCTCGCCGTTGACTTGGGTTGTTGGCCTAGCGATTGGTTTAGCTATCGGCGGACTGGCTTTTAAAATGATTAAAAAATAAAACAAACCTTGCGGCTTGTTTCTTGGTGGACGATACTGGATTTGAACCAGTGACCTCTACGATGTCAACGTAGCGCTCTAACCAACTGAGCTAACCGTCCAAAGCGTTCTTATTGTAAAAGCTGCCCTTAATTTTGTCAACCAAGTGCGCCCAGATGGATTTGAACCGTCGACCCCCGCTTTATAAGAGCGGTGCTCTAACCAACTGAGCTATGGGCGCTTACTTATAATCATAGCCGACCCAGCGGCTATTGGCAAACACCTAATTTATCTCGGCCAAGCGCCGGCTCAAAATCGGCAAAATCAGCTCCATCGTTGATGAGGTCGGCAAGTTACTCTTAAAAGAAATCATCTGGCCATGGCTAATCGGACTAAACTCTTGTAACCATTCGCGGATATTCATCGCCCCGTTGGCATAAATTACCACGCCGGTTTGACTACCGGGCTGACTCAGTGATTGATTAATATCTTTGAGCGAGGCTTGATTCTTAAGTAGCGACAAAGAAACCGTTGGCTCTTTCGGCTGGTTGAGATTATAAAAAATGGCCACCACTCTAGCGTCTTGCAGTCCAGCCAATAACCGCTCAATGGCTTGGCCGATAGCCACCTCGGAAACAGCTTCTTCGCCGACATCCAATTTGGACCAAACTAGTCCATTATCAGATTGCTCCAGGCCGGATAAAATTTTGCCCCACAAGCGCAAAGTCGGCAAGGCAACCGCCGAATACCATTGGCTAACAATTGCCTCTCGCCGCGCCCCTTCGCGAATTAAGTTAGAGGCCGCCAATAGTACCTGCGGACTAGCCTTGGTGGTGGTAAAATTCTTAGTATCGTAAATCAAGGCGGCTAATAAGCAAGTGGCCTGGTCAGGGGTCAACGGCCATTGCAAGGCGCACCACAAATCATAAACAATCTCCGCCGCCGAACTGGCTACTAAATCTACCAAATTAATCTGGCCGAAATTTTCATTCTTGGTCTGACAGTCAATATTGATAACCGGCGTCTGATAAAATAAGGCCGAATTATTGTGATAAATGTCGCCCAAAACTTCCGGATCAGCCACGCCAACAGTAATTACTAAATCATACGGCGGACGGCCGACCAGCAATTCAACATCTTCTTCCTTAAATTGGCCATTGCTCGGTTTGATTAAAAAATTCAACCGTTCGCCCTCAATCTTATATTTAATTTGACCAACTTTAGTGCGGCTTAGATCTAAACTAATAACAAAGTCTTCACTAGCCAAATACTGCTCCGGTTGAATCAGTGCGCCCAAGACCGACCAATTATCATCTAACTGGCTATTGGCCACGAAATCAGCCTGAATGCCGGCCTGAGTCAGGCCGCCGATTAAAGCTAAGGCCGCCGCCCCGTTACTGGGAGACGACTGAATATCAGCCGCCACTAAAACCCGGCCAGCCTGTCTGATGGTCTGTAAAATTGTCGGATCAAAATTCAACATAAATTCACTAGTGCAGGCGGCGGGACTTGAACCCACAAGGATTGCTCCACATGCTCCTAAGGCATGCGTGTCTACCAATTTCACCACGCCTGCGCAATCGTTCTAACTGATACACCATTGTTAAGCAAATTAGCCTTTTTGTCAAGGCTAATTACGGCTAATTGGCTGATTATTAGAGTTTGTCAGTCAATTAATTTTTATGCTATAATTCAATCGCAATACCCCTTGGGGATATTTAATTATTAACGGCTCTTTTGACTGATAATCAGTCGAAACCGATTCAACAACATGGCCAAGTATGTCAAATTTTTTAATGAATTAGGCATTAAAGATGTCCCCGTCGTCGGTGGCAAGAATGCCTCGCTGGGCGAAATGTATCAAAAATTAACTAAATCAGGTATTCGCGTGCCCAATGGTTTTGCCACTACCGCCGAAGCTTACCGCCACCTGCTTAAAGACACTGGCACTCAGCAAAAATTAAAAAAAATTCTCGATGGCCTTAACACTCACAATGTCGTTGATTTGGCTAAGCGCGGCCAGGCGGCCCGGCAGGCAATTCTGGCCGCTGAACTACCCAAAGATTTACAAAAAGAAATTCTCACCGCCTACCGCAAATTAAGCGGCCTCTACAAAACCAAGAATCTCAGCGTCGCCGTCCGTTCATCAGCCACCGCCGAAGACTTGCCAGACGCCTCTTTTGCCGGCCAACAGGAAACCTACCTTAATGTTTCCGGCGAGCAAGATATTTTAATCGCTGTTAAAAAATGTCTTGCCTCCCTGTTCACCGATCGCGCTATTTCCTACCGAGTGGATAAAAAATTTGATCACTTTTCTATTGCTTTGTCGGTTGGTATTCAAAAGATGATTCGCAGCGACCTGGCCTCCTCTGGCGTGATGTTTACTATTGATACCGAGACCGGTTTCACTAACGCTGTGGTGATTAATTCTATCTATGGGTTGGGTGAAAATATTGTCCAAGGCAAGGTCAGCCCTGATGAATTTTATGTCTTCAAACCAACCATGGCCATTGTTAGTAAAAGTCTGGGCGATAAGAAAATTAAGATGGTCTATGCCGCCAAGAATTCTGCTAATCCGGTCAAAGATGTGCCGGTGAGCACCAAAGATCAACAGCGCTATTCTATCACCGACGCCCAGGTAAAATCTTTGGCCAAATGGGGAATGGCCATTGAAAAACACTATAAGCGGCCGATGGACATTGAGTGGGCCTTAGATGGCCACGACAAACAATTATACATTGTCCAGGCTCGTCCGGAAACCGTTAACAGCCAGCGCAATTATAATATTCTAGAAGAATATATTATTAAAAAACGCGGTGCCGTCTTGGTGGAAGGCCGCAGTGTTGGCAATCGTATCGGCACTGGCGCAGTTAACCGTATCATGAGTGTCAAGGACATTAGCAAGTTCAAGTCGGGACAAATTTTGGTTACCGAAATGACTGACCCTGACTGGGAACCAATCATGAAAATCGCCTCGGCAATTGTTACCGATAAGGGCGGACGCACCTGTCACGCCGCCATTGTCTCTCGCGAACTGGGCATTCCCTGCGTCGTCGGCACTGGCGATGGCAGCCAGAAGCTAATTAATGGCCAAGCGGTTACTGTCAGCTGCGCCGAGGGCGACGCCGGTTTTGTCTACGAAGGCAAACTGCCATTCTCAATTAAAAAAACCGACATTCAAAAACTGCCGCGGCCGGCCTGCAAAATAATGCTTAACATCGGCTCGCCAGACATCGCTTTCGCCAGCTCGTTTTTGCCTAATGATGGTGTCGGTCTAGCTCGCGAAGAATTCATCGTCAACAACTACATCCGCATCCATCCGTTGGCGCTGATTAATTATGCCAAAATTAAAGACGCCAAACTCAAAAAACAAATTGATGAACTGACCGTTGGTTATGCTGACAAAAAACAATTCTTTATTGATAAACTAGCCGAAGGTGTTGGCACCATTGCTGCCGCCTTTTATCCTAAAGATGTCATCGTCCGCTTGTCCGATTTTAAAACTAACGAATACGCCAACTTAATCGGCGGTAAAGATTATGAGCCAATTGAATCCAACCCGATGATTGGCTGGCGCGGCGCTAGCCGTTATTATGATCCTCAGTTTGAACCAGCTTTTGCTTTGGAGTGCCTAGCTCTCAAAAAAGTCCGCGAAGACTTCGGTCTCAAGAATCTCAAGGTAATGATTCCTTTCTGCCGCACCATTGAAGAGGGCAAGCTGGTTATTAAAACCATGGCTAAATACGGCCTCAAACAGGGTCGCGGCGGTCTCGAGGTTTATGTTATGGCCGAGATTCCGACCAATATCTTGTTGGCCAGTGACTTTGCTAAAGTTTTTGACGGCTTTTCCATCGGCTCTAACGATTTGACCCAACTAGCCCTCGGCATTGATCGCGATGCCGGCAACTTGAAGATCGCCGGAGCTTCTAATGAAAAAAATCCATCGGTTAAATCATTAATTCAATTCTTAATTGAGGTTGGCCAAAAAACCCACACCAAAGTCGGCATCTGCGGCCAAGCCCCCAGCGATTTCCCTGATTTCGCCCAGTTCTTACTAGCTTGCGGCATTGATAGTATTTCTCTCAATCCCGATACTGTTGTTAAAACTACTCTGTCGCTTGGTAAATTCAAGCCACGCAAAAAATAGTCCGCCAGGTATAAGCTTACTATAAAAACGGCCACCCTGAGCAGTGGCCGTTTTTGATTGACAAAAATGCGATAATGTGATATCATATTGGTATCAGAAGACAGATAGCAATTTAAAAATAAAATAAAAAGGAGTCCACAATGGATAAGTGGATCAAATTTCTTTTTGGAACGCCCCGTCGAACTATGTGGACACTGATAGGGGCCTTGGTAATAGTGGCGATGATCTCGCCAAACACCATGGAACAAGCCCTAAACAACCTGCTGATAGCGGTCCAGCCGCTGGTCTACTTGGCCATAAGCATAGTAATCTTAATCGCCCTGTTAAAATGGGCACTCAAGAAAATCAAATAACCAAAAACAAGGGAGACAAAATGAATTTGAGAGAAAGATCTATAAAACAGTTGGCGCTGGTAACTATCGTTCTGGTTATTATTTCTGCAATAGCGCTAGCCTCCAGCACCAAAGTGACGCTTGTCGTTGATGGTAATAATAATATTGCCTACTCTGGGGCCATAAACCAAGTTTGGAACAATGGTCTATCTGCGGTGTCAGACGAAACCGCCAAACTAACCAACTCCTACATTTCAGACCATGGTCCAGACCAAATAGTACTGCTGGACCCCACCGCAGAGAACGTCAAAGACTTTGCTGAGCTGGCACAATATCACAACGCCCAGCTCATCATTGGCTCAGCCAGCAACGAAGCTGAGTTGAAATCTCAACTGTTTGAACTTGGCCTAAATAAAAAACAAGTCCAATTCCAAACAGGTCGGGACTGGGATCCTGATAGTTACGAAAACATTGGGAAGAGATATACACACTAACGTAGCTCTCTCCAACACAACTTTAGCTAAGCTTCCCGAGCTTAGCTTTTTTTTTGTTTTAAAAACCTTTATACTTTCTTTATTAACCTTTTGATATGTACTGGCTCAACACCCCACCCGCGTCCACCATCTTTACCCTTGGCCCGATCAATTTCTATTGGTATGGCCTGATTATGGTTATCGCCATGCTGGCGGCCGGATTTTTGACTTGGCAATCGGCCCAAAAAAACAATTGGACCCTTAATAATCTACTAGACTTAGGTTTTAATATTATTATTAGCGGCTTAATCGGCGCTCGCCTTTATCATGTTTTAATTCACTGGTCCGATTACTCTGGCCAACTTTTAGATATCCTTAAGGTTTGGCAGGGCGGTCTGGCTATTCATGGCGGCCTAATTGGCGGTTTATTGGCTTTGTGGCTAACTTGTCGTCAGCGCCGCTGGCCATTTTGGCAACTAGCCGGCTGGTTGGTGCCTGGCGTGGCCCTGGGCCAAGCTGTCGGTCGGTGGGGTAATTTTTTTAATCAAGAACTCTTCGGCCAACCCAGCTCCTTACCCTGGGCGATTCCGATTGATCTTTGGCATCGGCCACTTAACAGTATCACTATTAGCCATTACCAACCGCTATTTCTTTATGAATCAATCGCCTGTTTGCTGCTAGCTGTTTTGCTTTATCAAATGAATCGGCGTCACGCCGGCGCCACTAAAATTGTTGGTCTTTATTTGTTTGGCTATGGTGCTATCCGTCTAATCATGGAATTCTTGCGCCAAGATCCAACCTGGATATTGTGGGGTTGGCGCTGGCCGCAATGGTTAAGCTTATTATTAATTTTGTTTGGCTTTACCTTAATAACTGGCTGGCCCAAAATCGTCCATCTTGCCAAAAAGCCATCATCGTGATACATTAATAATCGCTCTCATACTCCGAATTTATTCGGTTAATTCAAATTATGCCTAATTTAAAATCAGCCAAAAAAGAATTGCGTAAAAGCAAAGGCCGCACCGCTCGCAATGAGCAGGTGCGCCAAGAAATTAAAAAAATGGTTAAAGGCAGCCGTCGAGCTATTGACGCCAAGACTACCGAGGCCGTCGATATGGTTAAACAAACCATCAAGACTTTGGATAAAGCCGTCAAAAAGGGCGTTATCAAGAAAAATACCGCCAGCCGTAAAAAATCACGGCTCCAGAAGCGGCTCAATGTCGGTCAGCCAGTGGCCGCCGCTAAGCCTGCGGCCAAGAAAAAAACCAAAAAATAATTCTCTTTTGGCAAAAGAAAAAACACCCCCAATGGGGTGTTTTTTCGTATTGATCACAATAACAATTGTTTATTTATACGCTACTTCGGCCGGTAAAATCTCAATCGTCGCTGTCTTGATACCGAATTTAATCGCCGAACCATAATCTTTCATCCAGATATCCACCCTATTTTGGTGGCGCTTGGCCATCCGATCGCGGACAACAAAGACCCGATCGCCGAATAGAGCTGGAATCTTTATCTTGGCGCCCAACGGTAAAAAGTTGGCTGCTACGGTGTCCTCAATGCCATGCTGGCAGACATTAAAGCCGCTCGCCGTGATACAGGGACTATCGTCACACTGTGCCTTATCCGAATTATAGGCTGTCAGAACCACTTTGCGGCTCTTAGTCAATCGGTCGCTAAATTGTCCGTTAGCCTTCTGATTATCCTCAACAACTATTTCGTCTTGAGGTAGGCGCAGTGACCAGCGATCGCCGGTCAAATCACGCGGCACAATATTATTGGCTTCTAAGTCAAAACTGAGGGCTTCAGCCGTTAAAACCGGCTGTTTGTCAGCCCGATCAGTTGCCAAAGTCGGCCACGGAAAAAATAATAATTCAAAGGCGACAACCGCCACTAGCCACAAACTGATTTGTTTTGTTTGTTTTTTATTAAACAGGCGGATCTTCGACCGCGAATAATCCATAAAATTAGTTAACCTAAAAACCCTTAAGCCTTAGCTTTTGTAAATTAATTAAGCATGGGTAGCATTACAGGGATTTGTAATATTATCACAGCTACCAAAATTTGTCAATACTTGTGAGCCGCTTTTGACCATTTATTGTTTTATATAAGCAAAAAAATGACAATCAAAATTATCCCAAAAATAGGCCTTGCTTTTTTTAACAGAATGACTTATTATACTTACACACCTATTAAAAACTTTTGGTATCAGGTGGCCAAAAGGCTTCAACTAAGGGAGACATCTTGGTTGAAAGTTAATCATAACACTAGGTGAATAGCCTAGTTATTTTTTTATGAATCAAACTAACGACAACAGCGAATTCGCTAAATTGCTGGAAAAAGACCAGATTGCCATCCCGCAAGTGGGCGACACTATCACCGGCAAAATTATTTCAGCCTCCAAATCAGAGGTCAAGCTGGATATCAACGGCGTCATGACCGGTATTATTCGCGGCCGCGAACTTTATTTTGATGCTAGCGATTATGCCAAGCTGCCGGCCGGCGAAGAAATTGAGGCGACAGTTATTGATACTGACAACCAAAATGGTTAATTGGACTTATCTTTCCGTCATGCCGGCGAGCAGAAAGCCTGGGTTAATCTACAGGAAAGGTATTCTAGCAAGACCAACATGAAGGTTCGCGTGCTTGATGCTAATAAGGGCGGCTTAATCGTCTCCTTGGGACAAATTACCGGCTTCTTACCAGTTTCTCAGTTGGCTCCAGAGAACTATCCTCGTGTTAGCGGCGGTGACAAGACCAAGATCTTGGAAAAACTAAAAACCCTGGTCGGCTCAGAACTGGAGGTCAGAGTTATGACCTTAGATGAAGAAGAAAAGAAATTGATCGTCAGCGAAAAAGATGCCTGGCAAGATAAGCAAAAAGATATTATCTCTCGCTACCAAGTCGGCAGCGTGGTTGAGGGCGCTATCACCGCTATTACCGGCTTTGGCTTGTTTATCAACTTTGATAACAACCTAGAAGGCCTAATTCATATCAGCGAATTAGCTTGGCAGAGAATTGACGATATCAACGAACTTTACAAGATTGGCGACACCATCAAAGCCGAAATTATTTCTATTGATGGTTCCAAGATATTCTTATCCGCCAAGAAATTGATTGACGATCCTTGGAAAAATGTCGCCAAGAAATATGCTGTCGGTCAAAAAGTTACCGGCTTGGTCCTCAAAGTCAATCCTTTCGGCTTATTTGTCGAACTGGACAATGACATTCACGGCCTAGCTCATATCAGCC
>CAYNWZ010000006.1:0-29808 GCA_964401085.1 uncultured Gammaproteobacteria bacterium | reverse complement strand
GTAGTACGGAGGTCTCCAAAACCTTTGGCGGGGGTTCGATTCCCTCATCCCGTGCGAGTATAAAATTACAGAAAAGACCCGAATGCCGGGTCTTTTTTGGTTCTAAACCCACATACTGTCTAAATGATGATATAATGTGAGTATTGAAATTAATATGGGACCATCACTTATTTTCGACAAATCAGCCCTTCAGATGCTGAACGCTGACGAGTCTTTATGGCTTGATAGCTATTTTATTTCTAACATAACCCCGATTTTTTTCGCTGAGTCGTTAGCAGATTTAGAAAAGGAAATAAGAAAAGGAAGGTCGGCAGAAGATATAGTAGGTGACCTTGCTTACAAGACTCCAGAAATGGGTTGTGTAAATACTTTCCATGAGAATCTTGTCTTTGGCGAGCTTACCGGCCAGGCCAAAGTAGAGATGCAGGGCCGGCCTGTTTTGTCTGGAGGTACTGCGAAAATATTAGGCGGTCAGACGGGCGTTATATATGAAGAACCTCCTGAGGTTGAAGCTTTTAAGCGTTGGAAGAAACGAGAGTTTTTAGATATTGAAAGAACAATAGCTAAGAAATGGCGAAGCTCTATATCCGAATGGAGTTCTGGCGGTCAAGAATTGTTTAAGAATTTTTTTATATTTCATGGCGTGCCGAAGAATTTGAGCGAATTGAAAAGCATGGTAGATTACTTTCTAAGCATGCCCGATCGAATGCATCTATTAACATTTTCCACGGCTTTATTAGGCGTATCAGAAGAATATCAAGGAATAATTTTAAAAAGGTGGAGAGATTCAGGGAGTCCTGATTTAAAAGATTTTGCACCGTATTTTCTGCATGTTTTTTCATTAGACCTTTTCTTTTATTTAGGCATGTCTGCTAATTTATTTAACAGCTTTCCCCATGCCCAGACACATAAGATTGATTTGACATATTTATACTATTTGCCTTTTTGTAATATATTTACTTCTAATGATAAATTTCATCAAGAGTTGGCTCCATTTTTCATGAGAGACGATCAAACTTTTATAAAAGGATCAGATTTGAAAGATGACTTGAAAAGAATAGATCAATACTACTCTGCATTTCCAGAAGATGTTAAAAATAGGGGAACGATGACTTTTGCAATTTCTCCTCCTGATAATACCGAATATTGGATCACTAGAATGTGGGATAAATATATGTCTTCAAGCTGGCGGGATATGCATACAAAAAAATTTGATGGAACTGACGTTGTCGACGAAGAAAAAGAGAAAGAATTAAGGGATAAAATGAATAAGTTCTTTAATGAGGGTGAGCCTGTCGATATGTCGAGTCTAAAAAGTCTTGATCAGGCCCATAGCCTTGGAATAAAAAGAATGGTGTCTGCTAGAAAGGGAAAATGGGTTAAATTTCCCCCAGAGGTATTAAAATCAAAGCCTATTTTGAAGAGTGATAAGTAGCAATAATGTTAGCCGGTTTTCAATTGATTTTTTAGATTTACGGGGTTATAATCTATTTATAATTACTTTATGTTTACTGAATCTCAAGAAAGAGCCAAAATTGAATATTATCAAAAAATGCTCGGAACCGTCGGGTCTCTTTCGAGATTGTTTTCTGAAAGCAACGAGCCATTTATACAGTATAGGGTAGCTGAGAATTTATTTTGCAGGGCATTCGGAGCGGATAATCTTTCCAGGACGGATTGTTCGGCGGACGCCGCCAAAGATGGTCTCGGCGTCGGCATAAAGACTTTTTTAGAGAATAACGGAGCTACGATGCAGAAGGTGGCTGAATTCAACGGCGAGCATAGCTTATTTAGAAGCTTAGAAGGGAAGGATAAAATTAGAAAAGTTTCTGAGTTAAGGAATGAAAGAATTGAAACTACCAAAAGGATATTCGGCCTAGATCGGATGATTTATCATTGCATAACTCGCAGGAGAAACGGCATTATTGTTTATGAAACGCCGATGGACCTGGTAGACCTTGATAATATATCAGACGTGGACGCAAGGCAGAACATTATAAGCTTTAAAGACGGCGTTAATGAATATTCCTTCAATATAACTAAAAGCACTCTTTATAAAAGATTCAGGACCCCTGAAAGGATTTTGGATTTCAACGTAGATATACTAGAAGATCCATTTGATGCGCTTGAGAGGCTTTTCAGCTCTGGAAGCGAAAATCTTCTTGCATTCAGAGATGTCAGGGAAGGCGAGCATATTTTTCTGCCTCTTTATTCTATTAAACATGGTGAAAAAGTAGTGCCTGAAAAAAGTGGCCTTAATCAATGGAATGCCGCCGGCAGGCCTAGAGACCCCAATGAAGTCTACATTCAGATTCCAGCATGGATCCACAGGGTTTATCCTGATTTCTTCCCGCCTAGAGACACTGCCTTTACCTTATTGCTTCCAGACAGCGCGGAGATGAGCGCTAAAGTGTGTCAGGAAAATTCTAAGGCCTTAATGAGCAATCCTAATTCTGCCTTGGGAGAATGGCTATTAAGAAGAGTTTTGAATTTAAGAGAAAGAGAACTGCTTACTTATGATAAGCTCAGATCGATAGGGCTTGATTCCGTCGTAATATATAAGACTGAAGACGGAAAATATGATATAGATTTTACGAAAGAAGGTTCCTATGAAGAGTTTAAGAATGAAAGCCTCATTTCTAATGATGATGAAGATTTGGATGAAGAATCTTAATTTTGCATAGCTCTCATCATAGCTTTTGCTATCGATTCGATTACTGAGACGGTAACAGAGTTTCCCATTTGTTTATATAATGCGGAGTCAGCTAGGTCTTCAGGTAGTTTGAAGTTTCTAGGAAATCCCTGTATTCTGGCGCATTCTATCGGCGTAAGCTTGCGGATGCCTTTTGCATCTTTGATTATCGGGACATTGTGCCCGCCCATTCCCATGTTTGCCGTGAGCGTAGGACAGACGCCTTTTTTATTTTCCCTGACATACTGCCTTCTCCATTGGTATACCTTTCCTTTTTCTGAAATAGAATCCTTAAGCTTGCCATACAGAGGCTTGCCATTGTAATAGTATTTTTCTGGCACTTTGCTTTCAAGTATGTCTTCAATTTTATTATTTAAAGTAATAGGCTTCGGGAATTCGAAGTTCTCTATAAATTTTTTATTTTTGAATCCGACTATATATATTCTTTCTCTATTCTGCGGGACATTGCCATATTCCATGCTGTTCAGCACTTTAGTTTTTATGTGGTATCCGAGTTTTTCCAATGTTTCTGAAATTATCCGGAATGTCCTTCCATTGTCGTGAGATTTAAGATTTTTTACATTTTCTAAAAGGAACCCGGCTGGCTTTCTAGCTTCTATAATCCTTGCGACATCGAAGAACAGATTGCCCCTGCCTTTTTCGTCCTTGAATCCCTGCCTGTATCCTGCTATCGAAAATGCCTGGCAGGGAAATCCTCCGAGAAGGAAGTCGAATTCAGGCAGATCGTCGATTTTGATTTTTCTTATATCCTCAACCACGAGCTTAGAGTCTTTGAAGTTCATGTCATAGGTGCGCTTGCAGTTTTTTTCGAAGTCGTTTGCAAACACCGTCTTGAAGCCGGCTTTTTCAAACCCAAGCCTGATTCCGCCTATTCCAGCGAAGAGATCTATAGTTCTGAATTTTCCAGCTTCTTTGGTTAAGCTTCCATCGGGTGTCAAGTCATAGCTTCTTACGACCTGTATGACTACGCCTCTTATTTCAACCTCTTTTCTGTACAATGGAAGCATATTTTGATTAGCTGGCTGTAGGCGGAATTTATTTTTTTCGCGGTATATTTTTTTTAGTGTCGCTTCGTTCTGGTCTATTATCGCTATGACTGTCTGGCCGTTTTCTGCTGAAGACTGCTTCTTTATGATGACTATGTCCCCGTCAAATATTCCTTCATCTATCATGCTGTTCCCGGTAACCCGCAATGCATAGTGCCCCTTAGGGTTTTTTATAATATCATTCGTCAGTGAAATGGTTTCATCGCGAGTTTCTATCGCTTCTATAGGCTTTCCGGCCGCCATTTTCCCGACTATGGGGATTTCTATTATTTTTTTTCCGCCTATTACTTCAAGCCCGCGCGAATAATTGTCGGTTTTTGCTATGTAGCCCTTTTCTATAAGGGCTTCGATGTGGCTATGGACTGTAGAAATAGCTTTCAGCTTAAATTTTTTTCTTATTTCTTCGATTGTCGGCGATATGCCGTTTTCGTCTATGTATTCTTTGATGAAATCGAACACTTCTTTCTGCTTTTGTGTTAGGGAAGGCATATTTGATAAAAAATTGTTATTACACTATAATATTATTATACCGAAAATCTTACGAAAGTCAAAGCGCCAGTTTTATTGGTAAAATTTATCAATATGGATGTATTCGATAAGGAAAAAAGAAGCGAGATCATGTCTCATATAAAGTCTAAGAATACAAAAGCGGAAATGCTTGTTTTTAAGGAATTGCGCCGGCGAGGCATTTATTTCCAGAAGCATTATAAAAAAGCGCCCGGATCTCCGGATATCGCTCTGCCTAGAAAGAAAATAGCCGTTTTTATAGATGGAGATTTCTGGCACGGCTACCGCTTTAGTCGATATAGAGACCGTCTTCCGAAAGAATATTGGAGAGAGAAGATAGAAAATAATATTAGGCGCGATAAGAAGAATAAGCGCATATTGAGGAAATGTGGCTGGAAGGTTATGAGAGTTTGGGAGCACGAGCTGAAGAAAAGTATTTTTGACAAAACTGTTAAACAAATTATCGAATTCTTGTCATGATTCTTTATCGTTTGCTATTATCTTTCCATCCAATAGAACAAACTCAGACCTCAAGCTTTTGAGCAGTTCGCGTTTTTCGTCTTTACGTCCTTCTTTGAGTATATATTTGACATAGGATTTTACATCTATATTTTTATCATCTCTTTCGGTTCCTAAGTTTTTGCCAAACACTGTTTTAGATAATCTA
The DNA here is from genome assembly GCA_964401085.1 of uncultured Gammaproteobacteria bacterium. Taxonomy (GTDB): domain Bacteria; phylum Patescibacteriota; class Patescibacteriia; order Patescibacteriales; family Patescibacteriaceae; genus UBA1359. The sequence goes on along the minus strand of CAYNWZ010000006.1, from coordinate 24,875 downwards.
TTGAATTTTTCTACTTCCGCATGTATCGACTCCATAAGTTCTTTTTCGTCGAAATTTATTCCATCCATCGCTTGGGTTAATTGATATATCAGATCTGCCTCTCTTATGTATGGCTCTGGGCAAAAGCGGTCCTTAAATTTAGTACAATGATAATAGGTGTGTATTGTCATCGATCCATCCTTATTCTTTTTTATTTTTTCATCGGCTGTTATTCCGCTTCCGCAATGTCCGCATTTTATAAGTTTTGTAAAACTGAATTCATGCGCACCGTATCTTCTTGGAAATGATATTAGATTGTCTCTAGCTCTTTCAAAGAGCTCTTTTGTAATTAGCGGTTCATGGCCGCCTTTATACCAGTTTCCAGAACCTTTCGGGAACTCAAAGTCTCCGTAGTAGAAAGTGCTCTCCAGCATTCTGTACAGGCCGCTTAACATTAGTTTCTTGCCTGATCTTGTGGTAAATTTAACCTCATCAATCAGCCAGCGGTATACCTGCCGGCCATTCCATAGGTTGTATGCTACTTTTTCGAACATTTCCCTGACTATGGGCGCGCGTTCTGGATCAACTAATATCCCGGTTTTTCCTTTCATTCCTGATTTTTCATTATAATATCCAATAGGAACATTACCAGGGAATACGCCCTTTTCGCATTTGGCTTTCAGGCCTCTTTTAACATTAACTCCCTTGTTGTCATTCTCTAACTTAGCTTGAGAGCAGAGAATCATTAAAAGGAATTTTTCGTTGGGAGAGTTCTTAAATACTTGCCCATGGGTTCTAATCTCTTTGAGATATCCCTGATCCATTAAATCAACTACTGCTCCTAAATCTCCAGCATTGCGGCTTACCCGGTCTGGCGCCCAAGTAAGGATGGCGTTAAATTTACCAGACTTAACCTCGGTTAGGAGTTCATTAAATACTGGTCTTTGTCCTGAATCTTTAGCTGAGTGAGATTCTTTTTTTGTTTCTATGATGTTAATGCCTTCTTTTTGGGCAATCAACATCATTTCGTTGATCTGTGAATCAATAGAAAGAGCTTGGCGTTCATCTTCTTCAGAAGACTTTCGAGCATAGAGGCAATACCTAAATGGCTCTGGCGTAGTCTCAATACTTCCTCTAATTTGGCCGCATAATACGGCTGAAGGTGCGATTTGTGTTGTTTGTTCCATATTTGTTTTAACTTACAACAACATTAATGACGCAGCTTGGATATTAAGTCTAGGCCTAAATTGTAGATAACTAAAGATTAATAGTGATATAATATATAGTGGTCAAACTAAAAAGCAGGGGGTGTGTTTAAATAAGACAGGGCGAATAGCTCTGTCTTATTTGTTGTTTACGTTAGAGCGATATTTACTTTACTTTTAGGGGGTTTTAAGCTATATTTTAGATGCAAAACCATAAGTTAATAATCGTGAAGATGCGCCAATTTTTTGGTAGCCTTGGCTTATTCGTATACAGGAACGGGCATTCCGACCTAATACGAGTAAGCGTCTTCACCGATACTTCTTGTGGTTTTGCGACCAGGTCGGGTGCCCGTTTTTGTATTTTTAAATCAAAACGGCCCGACAATTAATAATTAACCCTCACAATTATGAAAAAACAATGGATAATCTTTATGGTTATCACAATGGTGGTTGGATTATCTTGGGCTAACCAGTCAAAAGCCGAAGATTTATCCAGTAAGCTAAAAGGAAGGATTCTGCTACAGGTAGAATCAAAAGGAGAGGCCTGGTATGTCAACCCTAAAGATAGCAAGCGCTATTATATGGCTAACGGAGCCGAAGCCTATAATATAATGCGCAATTTAGGGGTTGGAGTTACTAATAAAGATCTAGAAAAGATCAAGAGTGATAAAAACATCGCTAAAAAACAGCTGGGCAAGATATTTCTACAGGTAGAAAGCAAGGGCGAAGCCTATTATATCGATTCAAATGGCAATGCCAATTATCTTAAAGACGGCGATGCTGCCTACCAGATCATGAGGAAGCTAGGTCTAGGCATTAAGACTAGCGATTTGAACAAAATCGGGCTATCAAATAAGGATAAAACCATTTCTTCGTTAGCTGCTAGCTATAAGGTACTGGAAGTAGTAGATGGCGATACTGTCAAGGTGATGATAAACGGGGTAGATACAACAATCAGATTGATTGGAATGGATACGCCAGAGACGGTTGATCCGAGAAAAGTTGTCCAATGTTTTGGCAAGGAAGCATCAGCCAAGGCCAAGGAGTTGTTGCTGGGCAAGAACATAAGATTAGAAGCCGATTCTACTCAAGGGGATTTAGATAAATATAGCCGGCCGCTACGATATGTTTGGCTCGAGGACGGCACTCTTTACAACGACAAGATGATAAGAGAGGGCTATGCTCATGAATATACTTATAGCAAGCCATATAAATATCAGGCGCAATTTAAGGAAGCCCAGCGGGAAGCCGAATCTAATAAACGTGGCCTGTGGGCGGAGAATACCTGCAATGGGGATACCACAAAAGCGGCCGAATCTACAGATTCTTCGACCGCTTCTGGTACCCAGCCTACGATTTCATCTGGCAAATATTACACTTCTTCGTATAGCACAGCCAAGTATTACTATCCCGAGTCTTGTGACGGCTGGAAAAGCCTAGATTCTGGCAATTTAAGATCGTTTAATTCCTTAAATGATCTATTAAGCGCTTATCCGTCTAGACTACTAAGTCCAACCTGCAACTAATTTAGTCTTTGGGATGGTGGCGTTCAAGCGACCTTACTATCGCCTCTCTTGTAGATAGCTCATAAGGCACCTTAGCCTCGACTCTGTTGATGTATTCTTTTATGTATGCCGAGCGGTGATACTTTAGCCAAAAGATTATTGCGGTAAGATTGCCATCATTGATCATTTGAATCAGCTTGCTTTCGGCTATGTCGCTAACCGATGCTACAGATATCTTCTTATTATCCGTAAAGTCCTGCTGAAAGAAAGGGTCTTGTTCAAGCCACCTATATAGAGTGCTTCGGCTTATTCCAACTTGCTTGCACACATGGGCATCAATCGGCACCCTCTCGATTAGCTCTAGAATTTGCGACTTTATTTTATTTCTTCTTTTAATGCTGATTTCTTTTTGTCTCATATTGTTAATTTATTTTTAATGGTTCCTTGCCAACTAGCTTTGACCAGCGCCTAAGTATTACTTGAGCGTAAACAGGCGATTTCTCCATGAGAAAGCACCGTCTGCCAAGCTTTATTGACGCAGCCAGCGTTGATCCGCTGCCCCCAAATGGTTCGACCACTAATTGTCCCCTGGTAGTGAGTACTTTAATATATGGGATTAGAATCTCTAACGGCTTAGTACCAAAGATTATTGCTTGCCCGGATGATTTCTCATCGGCTGCATTAAACTCAATAAAGTCTGTCGGGCAATACTTTTTGCCCTTGCCATACGCCTCCCACTGAGGCTTGCCGGCTATGGCAAATAGGGCGGTTTGGTACTCGTTTTCGATTAATTCATCTTCTTTTTCTAGATTTAACGTATCGCAGTTATTAGTTCCTACCATTGCAATGTCATATTTAGAGAAGAATTTATGCTTTGACGCATATCCTTGATTGCGATTAGGCAGGTGCCAGATGAGCATATTACGTACTTTCCAATACTTGTCCATCTCGCCCCAGATGGTCCGGATATTCTTCCAGTTCTCGTAAACAATTATTGAGAAATTATGGGCCTGCACTTTAGAGATGTTGGCCATCCAAAGCTCGGTAAAGTCATTTGGTAGTGTCTCGGTTTCGAGATATCTTCTATTCTTTTTGGCTCCAAAGCCGGTCGTGGCCGACCCGTGTTTGGTTTTGCCATTTAAATAATCGAGGATATATGGCGGGTCGGTCATAACCATGTCAGCCTTTTCGTTTCCCATGAGACGCAATACGTCACCTTCAATTGTAGAATCGCCGCACATAAGGCGTGATCCGTCTAGTTCGTAGATATCTCCTTTCTTTACCTTAATCTCTTCGATATCTAGCCTCTTTAACTCCTTTTCTAGATCAAACATTTCTTCCTGCGATCCCTCATCAAAAATGGAATCTAGCTCTTCTGAGCTAAAGCCGATGTCGCTTAAAAAGCTTTCGTCGAACTGGGCGAGCAGAGCTATATCGAACTCGCCCTGGTTTTTGTTTAATCGCAGATTAAGTTCCTTTTCTTTTTCTAAGTCAGGAATGTTGACATAGACGACGGGTATTTCTGTAAAACCCATCTCTTTGGCCACTTCCCAGCGAAAGTGCCCGCCGATGATTACATTAAAGCGATCCGGGGATGAATTTACGATAAACGGATCGATCAATCCGAATCGTTTAATGCTTTCCCTGAGCTGAGCCTTTGTCTCTTGATCCCATTTGCGGGGATTGTACTCTGCCGCTTTAAGGTCGGTCGCTTTGATCATTTCGATCTTGATTTGGTTTGAAGACATAATTTTGTCTTAATTAATTATACCCCCAGCATATAGGAATAGACGAATGCCATTAATGTATAATGTTTAAAAAAATAATGGCTAGTATAAGCCATTATTTATCTAAGAAACATTGTACCAGGATTGTATCAGAAGTCTATAAAATAGTTGTCGTTAATTTTATAACCTCGACCACTTTGTCCGATTATTATGTCGCCGTTTTTTGGATCAAGTCTCAAGTTGTTTCTTGATATCCTATTAATTTCAGATATTGTGGTTCTTAAACATTTTTTATTGTAGCCGGTAATTTCAGATAATCGAGAAGTTTTAATATAATCTGGCTCAATTGCGAGATAGTAGAGAGTTTTTACTCTCTTGCAGCTAGTTTTTAATTGGTAAGATCTTCCTTCGTAATGCAGACAGCCGTCTTTATCTAAAGCTATGGTAGATTGGTGTGGCTTCTTTTTAATTACCATCTTATCCGTCGCCTCAATTTTTTTAGATAGCCTATCCAGTGATTCTTTAATTTCTTCCAGCTCGCGCAATATGCTTATTTGGCATCTTTCTTTTCGCTCCTCTAGCGATTTTATTTCAAAAGTCGGGGCTAGGCCGGCAAGATTGAATCCGACTATTTGATTATTTAATAAAGACAACTCCTTGCCAAATAAGTTTCTTTGGGTGTTGTCTTTAATTGACCTTATTTCCCTTGCCAAGCTACTGGCAATTTTAAGAAGTTTTCTATGTCGAGCTGTTCCAAGCAGCACAAAACAGTCCTTGGAATTAGTGTCCACGCCGTTTTTACTTGGAGCGGCAATATGTCCGAGTGATTTCATATTTTTATTTAAAAGTTAAAATAATTATAGCACGTTATTCGTTTGACTACATGTCGGTTTAGTGGGAAAATTACAATAGTTATATGCCTGGTACAAATGACCTCTTTATAAATACCGACGGTTCAGCTAAAACAAACCCTGGAGCTAATGTTGGCTGTGCGGGCATCGTTACATATCCCGAATACTGTGATTTAAAACCAGAAGTTATTTCTTGGTCCTACGACATAGGAACTAGCAACAGCATGGAAATTTTTTCAATAGTAAACTGCCTGAAATGGATAAACAATCATGCAGAAGAGCTAAAAAATCTATCTATAACCAGGGTAATCGTTAGCAACGACTGTGAAAATGTGGTCAACGGTTGTCGAATGGCTCATATTTGGAGAGCAAAAAATTGGAAAAAAGCTGACGGCGGCGACATTAGAAATAAAGATGATTGGCGGATGTTCTTAACTGAAAGGCAAAAAATAAATTTCCCAATTGAATTTATTTGGCAAGAGGGCAAGAAAGATGAAGTCAGGAAAGATGTTGATAAAGAGGCTAAAGCGGCTGGAGAGAAGCCGGGTGAAAAGAGGAACTTTTCTCATATAAAGCGTTTGCAGGGCAGGTCATTATCTGGCAAGAAGTTTAGGCTAATGGCTTATGAGGCCAAATCGCAGAAAGCATTGATCAGGGTTTATTCCCACACCGCCGTTAATCGATCTAAAACTTCGGAAATAGAGATAAGATTTGAAGAGATTGATGAAAATTATGAAATTGTGGGAAGATTCTGGGCCTATGCTCATCAGATCATTGCTGGAATATTTCATAGAGGTCATTATTATAATTGTGTGTTTGGCCAGAGTCGGCACCCCGTCATCGAATCTGCGCTAGAGCTTAATAAAGAAGAATCGCAATATATAAAGAGTAGAATTATAATTTAGTTTATATGGATCAAGTAAAAATAAAAAATGACCTCTTATTGTTTTTAGAAGAATATAATTTTGACGAACGATCATCTTACTGGCACGAAAAGAGCAAATTATTTCTAGATTTTTGGGAGAATAAAATACTAAATGATGACCATGGCCTAACGATAAGGGATGTCAACTCAATATTAAAAATAATAGACGATAGGGCCAAGGGTCATCAGCCTGGCGAGGAATCAATAGGAAGAGTTGGTATTTATCAGAATCTTTGGCATAAGGCGTTTTATGATATAAAAAATATCCCTAAATTGCGGCAGGCTCTAGATAATGTGTTGAGCGCGGAAGACGACGAAGATCTCGCATATCTAGTCAATGAGTTTTTAGCCATTAATGCCAAGCGGGGAAACGGTTTAAGTGGCGAGGGGGCCAACATGCTTAATTGTTTTTTATTTTTAAAAGATCCTGATAGATTTTTGAGCGTTTTAACATTAAAGCATCGTCGCTTAATTGCTGATTATTTTGAATTGGGAGATATCGACTCATATAAAACCCCAGGAGATAAGATAATTAGGTCAAATTATCTAATTACAAATAACTTTAATGATAAATTTGGCTCAAATATATGCCCACGGCCGTTGTCTGAATTTTTCTATACGCCATTTGATCATTATGCAACTAACATTAAGCCGCTTTGGTACAAGAAAGAATATATATCCAAACAAAAGGATTTAATAGGCGTACCAAATAAAAATGACAGTTATCAAGATAACTATGTGGGCATCGAGGGTAAGATGATACCTCGAGTTCACTCAGAAAGAGAAAGGGATTCGAAAATTATTAAGGTCGCCAAACAAAGGCGTGTGTCTATGTGTGGGAGGCTAGATTGTGATATCTGTGGCTTTAATTTTAAGGACAAGTACGGAGAGCGAGGTGCCGATATAATTGAAGGCCACCACATTAAGCCGGTTTCACAAATGGGTGAAAATGAAATTACTAAGGTAGAAGATATTGCATTGATATGTTCTAACTGTCATCGCATAATTCACTCCAAGTCTCAAATTTTAACAATAGATGAGGTTAAAGAGCTACTGAAAGCATAGAATTATAGAGCATAAACCAAATGTTGACCGCGACCTCGGCGATATTGGTGTAAAATATCTTTTCCACCCTACTCCATATTGTCTGCATTTAGCATTTTGTTCAGCAAGATAAGATAGAATAATTTATTTTCAATGAAAAATTGGTTCAACTCTGCAATCTTCTAGATATTTAATGATATCTTGTTCCAAGAAGCGTAACGATCCTCCAATTTTATAAAACGGAATTCGGCGGCTATCAATAAGACGATAAACGCTAGCTTGGGAGATGTTGAATATCCTGCTGAAATCGCTGGTTGATAATAGTTTTAAGCTGTCTGTTGTTTGTTCCATTTTAATATTCATTATTAGTGTAATGAATATTGGAACTGTAGACAGTATTCATCGTTAAAGAATATGTTATATTGAATGGTGCCATGGCTAATCAAGATTTGTCCAATATAATATCAGGGGTGTTCAATATTGATTTTATTAATCAAATTATTAAAAATGCCACCGAAGTTGTGGCCGTCGCCTTTGGTGAGATGATTAAGACTTTGTGGATAAACTATAAAGTCTATTTTGTCGGCTTTATATTTTTGTTTCTTATCGAAAAATATTGGGACAATGGTATTGGTAGTCTATTATATAATATTATCTATTTTAGCATTCTCGGGGTTGTGGTTTTTTTGTCCGGCTGGCAGATTATATTTGACGTCTATTTTGAACTTATTGCTTTGGTTGCCTATGTGGTGGCTTTTGAATCAACTGGATACATTTTAAGAAAAATTGGAATTTGGAGGTAACTTTCGATAATATATTGCCATATTACATTTACATCAAGCGCAGTAAATGTTAATATATAATACGTTTAGTTTTGTTTTTAAAAATCTGGCGAGGATTGGAGAGGGGCTTATTTTTTGTTAGTTAGCTACCCTTAATTCTCCTGAATAGATTCTTAGATTTAGGAATTTATTCGGGGAGATATTAAGGGTAAGCTCTCTTCATTAAATTATCCCTTATAAAATACGCCTATGTTTGCTTCCTTTGAAGTCTACATGGATCGTGCAGGTCAGTATCGCTGGCGGTTGAAGGCCGGAAACGGTGAAATCGTTGCGATTAGTGAGGGTTATACGACAAAGTATAGCGCTGAAAGATCTGCCGAACGGGTTAAAACTATCGCTTCATACGCGAGAATAGTTTCAATCTAGCCATTTTTCCTCGCCAGATTTTTGAAAATAACCAAAGATTATTTTAGACAGATTGGCCAAGTTATTGGGACAAATATAAGCCTCTTTTATTGTTTTTTATTTGTTAAAAGTAATTAATATGGAAAAAAGGATTTTAAAAGCATGGGGCAGTGGTCCGATCGTGCTAAATGGAGTAGAGATTCTCTGCGCTGTTCTAGAGGATGGCACACCAATTTTGAACAAAGGGCGAATGATGAAAGCGCTAGGTCGACCCTGGAAAGGATCGAGTCGTACAGATAAGCCAAGTTTTATTGGTGCTATGAACTTGCAACAGTTTATCCGCCCAGAGTTAGAAGAAATGCTGCAAGGTATTGAATTTTATGATGGGAATCGTTTAACGATTGGTTATGATGCTAAGATTTTGCCTCTAATTTGTCGTGTCTATAGAGATGCTGAGCGCGCAGGGGTACTAACCGCAAATCAATTGCCAACTGCCCGCCTATGCGAAATGATGGCGGATGCTTTTTCGACTGTTGGTATCGCAGCTCTAATCTATGAGCAATTAGGCTATGAAAAGTTTAAACATCCCAAAGCCTTCAGAATGCTCATTGAGAGTTATATGGCTGAAGAAATAAGAAAATGGTCAAAAGAATTTCCTGATGAACTTTTTTATCAAATGGATAGAATTTATGGAAACCAACCAACTACTTCAAGAAACCGTCCACTTTATTACGCAAAGTTTCTACGAAAATATGTTTATGAGCCGTTTGAAAAGGGATATATCTTAAAGGAGCTTGATCAGAGGAATCCTACGAACGAAAAAGGTCATCGCAAATATCGTCATCATTCAAATTTAAGCGATAATATTGGTCTGCCAGCAGTACGATCACAAATTTGGCAGGTAATTGCTGCGTTGAAAATGTCTACCAATAAACGTAAATTTGAAAATAATTTTGCCAAGTTAATGGGCCAACAATATCAACCTGACCTTTGGGATAATTAGCCACAAAGCCATAGATAAAGAGAATAGCCTTGCGTCATTAAATGACCTTATCAACGGCAAGTAATGATTTGTTTGGTGGGTGCGTTCGGTACCCTATTTTTCATTTTAATATCTAAATTGATATGTTATTTAGTTGTCTACACAAAGAAAAAGAGTTCCGAAATGGTTTTATTTATTACTTTGTTGAAAAGATAATTATTGTGTTAAAAAGTCTAAATGCCGTTGAATGGTTCAAGAGTTTTGCTGGTTATATTGCGAAAAATAATAAAAAGGCAGAAAGGGTTATCCCTTATAAAAATATAGCCATTGATTTATTTATTATTATCAAATGGGTAGTTACAATTAGCGCTTTTTATTTTATTAATAATCGAGCCATTCATTATTTGGTAATATATTTTATATTGTTCAATATATTTACTTATTTTTATTATCATACCTGGAACACATCATCTCAAAATAATTCTCTTGAAAGAGGCAAAAGAAGATTTATTAATACTATGCAAGCCATATGCTATAATATAGTAGGCTATGCATATTTGTATGCTGTTGTTTTTACGGGTTATTTTAATTGGGATGATAAAATATCGAAAACCGTCAATGCATTAAACTTTAGTGTTACAAACACTTTGTTAGGATCTGCCTCTGTTTCTCCCAATGGAGAAACCGGTATAATCATAGTATTAACCCAATATATTTCGACATTTATTCTTATAACAATAATTTTATCAGCGACAGTGCCAAATGATAAGAACTAATTAAAATTATGAGCTACAGAAATAAGACTTATATAGCCTTTAGTGCCGATGGGGGTAATCCCCATGGGGATATAAAGTATTATAATTTAATGAAAGCCTGGGATGCTAATAATGCTTTCGATTTTGAGTTCTACAATGCCCATGACCTTAATAATTTATGGGAATATAGCCTAGAAGAAACAATCAAAGGAAAATTAAGAGAAAGACTGAATAATAGTAAGATTTTTGTCTTATTGGTTGGCGAAGAAACAAAGACTAAGCACAAATATGTAAGATGGGAGATCGAAGAGGCCATAAAACAAGAATTACCAATTATAGTTGTTAATTTGAATGGTAAAAGGAGCATAGATGATGATTTGTGTCCGACAATACTTAAAAATGAACTAGCTGTTCACATAGGTTTCGGTCAAAAAATAATGATGCATGCATTGGAGTATTGGCCAGAATTTCACCGAAATCATTTCTATAATAGCTCAGATAAAAATTACTATTATCCAGGTGATAAATATTAGTTATTTATAACGCATTAACTGTTATTGGGCATCTGTTTCTATAATGATATTTGTTCATTTTGTCAAGTTATGGGACAAGTCTAGGTTTCCTTTTATAGTGTCCCATTTGTCCCATTTTAGTCCGACCCGCACACCGTCAAAACTATCATAGAAAGATCATGAAACCCCTTGAAAGAATGGTGCTAGACCCGTACGGGGTGCTCACAAAACAAGGCCAATTTTGGTCTTGTTTTAATTAGGGCGACAAGAACTACAACTGATGATATAATGCCAACATCAATACCAACTAATATGATGCAACCATTTTCAATCAGGCCGCTGGCCGTGGTAATTATTAGACAGGGGGACCTTATTTTAGCTGGTTCTGGCCATGACGATACCAAGAATGAGGCTTTTTATCGTTTGCCAGGCGGCGGCATTGAAATGGGTGAAACCAGCTTAGAAGCCTTAAAGAGAGAGATTAGAGAAGAATTTGCTGCCGAGCTTCAAAATATTAAGTTCTTAAAAGTAGTTGAAAATATTTTTACTTTTAATGGCCAATTAGGCCATGAGATTTGTTTTGTTTATCAGGCCGACTTTGTTGATCAATCTTTGTATCAAAAACCGGTTTTTAATATCTTAGACAGCCAGCTCGGCCATACAGCTACCTGGATATCGGCTGACCAGACCGTTAGAGTTTATCCGAGCGGTGCGCTAGCTTAAAGAGTGATTATGAAACTAAAATATCGACCAATCATTTTATTCTGGTTTTGTCTGTTAATTTTGGCTTTGCTAAATGCCACTATTCGGGAGGTCGGTTATAAGCCGCTGTTAGAGCCCTATATCGGTTTGTGGGCTCATCAGCTAAGCAGTTTATCGGGCATTATTTTGTTTTTTGCCGCTATTTATCTTTTCCTGCGTCGCCAGCAGCGGAGCTATACTGTCCAAGAACTGTGGATGATGGGCCTGGTTTGGACTGGTATGACCTTGGTTTTTGAATTATTGATGAATATCGGCCTGCGTCATTTGACTTGGTCGGAGGTTGCCAGAACCTATTATTTTTGGCAAGGCGAAACCTGGATCTTTGTCTTACTGTCACTGTTAGTATCGCCGATTGTGGCTTATCGGCTGCAGAATAAATAGCGTATAACCAAGATAATATAAAATTAATTTTATTCTATGACCATTGATTTTTCTTCCTTAGATCGCGTGCCTGTCCGACCGGAAAGACCGAAGTCGTGTCCGCCGCTTTATCGGGTCAAGATACCATTAGACCAGTGGAAAGCTGTTCGCGATGGTTTTCGAGCTGATCATCTCGTTGAGTTGCCGGACGATGGCGAATTCAGCTTAGGCGGCGAACGTGGTGATATTGATTTAAGTCTTTATAGCGATCAGATTTTTCAGGGCCAGATTGTTAAAGCTGACGGCCAAGTGGAAGTGCTTTTTGACGAGTATACCGATTCCAATGACGGCGAGTGGTATTTTGCCGAGACTTTTCAGGACCTTGGTTATACTATTGAGAAAATTGAAGAATAAATTAAATTTATGAAAAAAACCTCTTTAGTTACCGTTGGCCTATTAAATGCTTTTCTAACCGTGGCTTATGTTTCATTGGTTGCGTTAATTATGTCTAATGGCGATAAGATTTTCGGTTCTGGTCCAGATACCTTTATTGCTCCAATCGCCTTTTTGTTAATGTTTGTCATTTCAGCCGCGGTAACCGGTTATTTAGTTATTGGTCGACCGGCGCTGCTTTATCTAGACAATCAGAAAAAGGATGCTATTAAATTATTCAAATTCACCCTGTTGTTTTTATTCGTCTTTGCCGTCGGCGCTTTTTTATTAAATTTTGTCATTAGATAATTCATTGCAATATTAAAATTAAAAACCCACCGCCAAGCCGACGGTGGGTAAGTTGTTGCGTTTAGTTAGTAGTAGGTGATGGTCACATCTGCTTTTTTAATCCGGCGAGCGATGGCCCTGATCCAAGTTTCACCCTTTCTAAAGTCACCACGTTGCCGATCATTGTCGGCCACTTCAATTGTCAGTAGGTGGATTGGCTGGAGCCCTCTGGCTACTAGATTAGCCAGTATATCCCTGGGGGCGACCAGAGCAATCTCATCGTATTTGCCCTGCTTATACCAGCGCATAACCTCGCTGGCGTCTTCAAATCGACTACTTTCCCAAATGATCAAACAATCATATCCGCACTCTTTTTTGATTGTTTCAATCTGTTGGTAGCTAGGATAATGCCTGGAGATAATCAGTACTCTTTTTCTTTCTTCGAATTCAACTGCCATTTTTCTTTCTCCTTCTTCTTTTGTGTAGGAACTTTTGCCCGTATCTTGCCACAATTTATGAAAAAGTCAAGACATCCTGGTGGCTTCCGCTTAAAATTATCCGATTTATTTGCTATACTTTTTCTATATGCAAATTGAATACGAAGCGACTTTTATTAATGTGGATAAAGATAATATCCGCCAGCGTTTAACCGCGGCCGGCGCCGTGTTGGTTCGGCCGGAATTTTTACAGCGGCGAGTTATCTTAGATTTGCCGCCGGGACGGCAAGACCCTAGCCGCTGGCTGCGAGTCCGCGACGAAGGCGATAAGATTACCATGAGTCTCAAGGTTGTTGATGGTGATCGGATTGAGAATCAGCAGGAGCTGTGTCTAATGGTTAGTAGTATGGATGATGCCGTTGAATTATTGAAATTTATCGGTTGTCGCACCAAGGCCTATCAGGAAACCAAACGGGAGCTTTGGCAATTAAATGGTGTCGAGATAACCATTGATGAGTGGCCACACTTAGAGCCGTTTGTCGAAGTGGAGGGTCAATCGGAGGCGGCGGTTCAAGAAGCCAGTCGCCAGATTGGTTTTGATTATTCGCAGGCCTTATTCTGTGCAGTCGACAAGTTGTATGAATTAAAATATGGCATTGCCAAAGAAGTGATTAATTATCAGACGCCGCGGCTGGTTTTTGACCAGGTGAATCCATTTATTAGCTAATTTGATTATTTTATCGATAAAACATTATGAAAAAGTTCTTAATTTTGCCCTTATTATTAACCGTTCTGCTAGTTGGCGGCTGTTCATTAACCAAGCAATCCTCAGCGCCAGTAAATAATAATTCGGCAGTTGAGCTAGTTGAAGAGGTGGTGCCAGAACCGGCGCCTGAGCCGCTGCCAGTGTCTGAGGTTCAAGGACAGCCAGCGCCTGAGCCTCAGCCGATAGTTGATAATCCAATGGAACCAGCTGTTGCCTGCACCATGGATGCTAAGATGTGCGCTGATGGTTCGGCCGTTGGTCGCGTAGCGCCCGATTGTCAATTTGCCCCCTGTCCGAGTGAATAATCTAGAAAGATTTTATAAAAAATTAAGCCCCTATCACTAAATGATAGGGGCTGCTATGACTCACAGCTCTACTTCATGGTTTCGTAGAGCCGCTTTATTATTAACTGCTCTAAATGAGCGGGAAGACAGACATTGTTGCGAATTTCCCAAAGTTCTTGTTCGTCTTTTATTTTGGGAACCGCTTCTTCGATAATTTCGACCATTTTCTTAGCGATTTTATCGATTATCTCTTGACTGACCTTCTCTTCTCGGAGGGTTTTTATCATCGCATTCAATTCCTTCCAATCTGCAGAAGTTTCTATGAACTTTTCAAATTCGTCATTTAGCCTCTTCTGATCGTTCCATAGTCTTTCTTGCATTAAGGACGAGAATCTGCTGAAGATGATTATTTTATCGGCCATATTGGCCGATTCCATTTCTTCCCTGGCAACAATCACCCATTTTGACATAAAAACATTGCTAATATGGGTATCGTCCTTATCATTTTTTATGGCATCATCAGCTAAAAGGTCAAATATTTTTGACCACTGTTCGCTGGTTTTAATGACACCAAGAATAACTCGATTATATGTTGATGAATAATAGTAGCTGCCGCCATGTCTTAGGTAATCCAAGGCATCATCAAATGTCAAGATTATCTCTTCCGGGTTGTTACTGAAGAGTTGTCTAACCTTGACTTTGGGCCAGCCAAACACCTCCGACAATCTTTTGATTTTGTTTTCATCTAACATAACTCCTCCTTTAGAGTTTGTTGATTAATTGAACATCCAGAGCATGACCGCCACGGATAGAGATGATTTTTCCAGCGGGCAATTGTTGGTGATCAATCATTGCTAGAGCTCCTAATAGATCCAGTAGCCGATGGTCAACCAATTCATTTAACAAACTTAGTCTGGTTGTGTAGCATATTTGTGTTGGCCAGATTAAATTATCGTGATGTAGCCAGAGACCGGTTTTGGCGGCAGCTCGAGATAGGGCTGGCCAAAAATTACTGCAACTATTGATCGCTAGCGGTCGGGCTGAAAAATGTTGAGCTAAATTTTGATCGGGTAGCTGGAAGCTTTTGGTCAATCGACCAAAATCAGAGAAATCGATGGTTATATCAATTTTTAGCTTGGGGGTTACGCCGGGTTTTTGCCAAGAAACTGATCGCTCTCCATCAATAGCTGATTTTTCTTCAGCCATTTCCAGCCAAGGAATCCGTTGATTTGTGGTCAGTAGATTTGGATCGATCTTTTGCCATAATTCGAATATGCCGCCAAAATAAGGCGGCCAGCTGCTGGTTTTGATAACGACACCATCAAGGCCAGTCCAGCGCAGAGCAAGGATATGCTCGGCAATATTTATAGTGTTTCTTCGATATTGCAGAGCCAATCGGTGTTTTTTTAGCTTGACCAGTTTACGGTTAATCGGGATTATGTCGGTTCCAATGTCCCAATACCAGCCCGGATCCAAGCAGGGGGTAAGTTGGAGATAGGCCGGACGGCCGAGTAAGCTTGGTCCGTTAATTAGGACTTCTCTAGATAATGAGAATTTTCTAATCATTAGTCGCTCCTTGTAGTTGTTAATTTGCTGCTTATGTCTTAACATAAATTTGACTCGTGGTCAATTGGTAATAGTTTGACAAAAGCTGGCTTGTTTAGTAATTTTTAGTCAGCACATTTTAATTACTCAATCAGGAGTGATCATGTATCCCATCGCCAGTCAAAGAATTAATTTTCCGGACGATTTATCATCTGGAGAACTAGCGTCGGTCGTTGCTGAAGGCAACGGGGTTCTGAGGACTCTTAGGCATCAAGAGCCGGTCTGGCTTAACGGTCAAGTCGTTGAGCTAGTCAGAACTCAGCGGCAAGCAACTATGGGGGTTGTTCTCGGCTATCAGACTGAAAGCGACTTGGAAACAAGACAACACCTAAACAGCCATCATGCCAGCTGGTTGCTAGTCAATCAGGAGGAAATTCCTGTTGACTGGCAGGCATATCGGATCTTCTTCTGGGGCGATCTGTTTGAGGGAGAAAATAAAACTCCCTATGTCCGTTTCATTGAACATCAAGGCCGCCATTGGCGAGATGGTTATGAACCGTTGCACGCCGGCCTGACTCAGAATTGTCTGGCTGCCTGCTTTCAGTAATACAACAATTTACCCCCTCATCGGCTAATAGCTGGTGAGGGGGTCTATTTTATTTTTGGAAGATTTTTTTCTAGTTTGCGTAGTAAGTAATGTGGCCACTTAAATACTTATTAACTAAAATGATAATTTATGAACAAAAGGGTTGCTTTACTAAGTCTAACCGCCATAATTGCTTTGGCGGTGACCGGTGGCACGGCTCTGGCCGCCACCAATCTTCGTGCTAATCAATCAGCCGGTCAAGTCAAGGTTGGTAAAATGAATCGCCAGCGGCCGGCTGAGCTGACTGAGGCTCAGCGAGCCGAAATGAAAGCTCAAATGGAAGCTAGGCAAAATGAAATGAAAGCTAAGATGGCACCGATTGCGGCAGCTATCACCGCCGGTGATTATGAGGCTTGGGTTGTCGCTCAAAAAGCTTTAGATGAAAATTGTCCGCTGCTGACCAAGATTACCAAAGACAATTTTGGCCGCTATGCCGAAAGCTTTAAATTACGCCAACAGGCTGAAGCTATTGATAAAGAATTAGGGATTGAGCGTGGTTTCGGCGGTCATGGTGGACCCGGTCAAGGATTGGGCCGCGCGGCCGCTAATAGTTCGGCTATCAAATAATTGCCCCCCAACTAATTTACATAAAGCAAAAACAGGCGCTGCGGGTTGCCTGTTTTTGTTATGGTCTTAATGTGGTATTATTGAGGCAGTGATTTTATCTTTATGTCGACTGTTGATATTTACGATTTAGCCATAATTTTTCCTTGCCATAACGAAGCTAGCCGCGTCGGTCGGACAGTTGTGGCTTATCGTGATTATTTGCTTAGTCAGCAATCGTTATCTCGGCAGAAAGTTGCTTTAGTGTTTGTCAATGATGGCAGCACTGATCACACCAGCTCAATCTTAAATGAATTTGTTGGCCAACCGTCGGCTAACTTAACGATTAAAGTCATTGATTATTCGGTCAATCGCGGTAAGGGTGGGGCGATTAAGGCTGGCGTGGCGGCGGTTCAAGCCGAGAATTACGGCTTTGTTGATGCTGATTTAGCTTATGGACCAGAATTATTACCGCAGATGTTAAATAAGCTCCAAGAGAGCGATTTGGTTTTAGCCCAGCGGCAACGCGGTTCGTCAGCCAATTTTTATCAGCGCTGGCGCAATTTCTTATCTAGTGGTTTGCAGGCGGTGGCTAATTATCTGATTGGCTTACCGAAAATAGAAACTCAGCGCGGCTGTAAATTTTTTACGGCCAAAGTAGCTCGAGAAGTTATTTTGCCAACCGTAGAAAATCATTTCGCCTTTGATGTTGAAGCAATTGCTCGGGCTATCCAGCTGAAGTTCCGTTTGTCTTTGGTGCCGGTCAAATTTCATCACGGTGCTGGTTCAACTGTCACTTGGCGCGACGGTTTGCGCTATTTATTTGATGTGGTAGCCATTGCTGATCGTTTGTCTGGCCAAACCAACCGTCGATTCTGGTGGCGTTTGGCCGGCTGGTTGGGACTAATGATTACTCTATTATTTGGCTGGCTAGTGATTTTCGGCTATTTTTTTGCTGATGACTTTACTTGGCTGTGGTATGGGCAAAAGGTCGGCTGGTCATTAACTAAAATTTGGACCTACCGGATGTCAACCTTTTTCTCACCGGTTTTAAATTCTTTTTATACGATTTTCTATCATATTTTCGGCTACCGCGCTCCACTTTATCTGGCGGCCGGCTTGATTATTCACTGGCTTAATGCTTGGCTGGCCGGAGTTTTGGCTTGGCAATTAAGTCGTTCGCGCTTGACAGCTGTTTTAGCTAGTTTGATGACTGCCTGGGCCGGCGGCGCTTATGAGCCGCTCGTTTGGGTGGCAGCCAATTTGCACACCATCGCTACTTTGTGGATTTTATTAGCTTTAGTTAGCTACCAGCAATTTTTAACTAACGGCCGACGACGCTGGCTGGTGTGGTCTTTACTGGCGTCTTTATTGGTTTTTGGTACTAAAGAAATTGCCGTGGTTATCGGGCCCTTGCTGTTTATAACAGCAGTGGCCGCTTGGCCAGCGGTTAAGCTGCGGCTAGCTGATTGGTTCCATCGTGCCTATTGGCTAGTATTGTTTTTAGTAACAGCTGGTTACGGCTGGCAGCAATATTTGTGGCAAAAAGATAGTATCTGGGTAACGGCTGGCCATTGGCACCTATCCATTGATAAGATTCTGAAGATTCCGCTGGTTATTGCCGACATGCTGGTTCCGTTATTACCTTTGGCTAAGATAATTAGCAGCTATCAGGCCAAGCTATTGATTGTCGCTGCTTCTTTAGTGTTTTTAGTAATAATTTGGCATTATCGTCGTTTACGATTGGTTTGGCTGGGTTTGGTCTGGACATTGATTAGCATTGCGCCAACCTTGCTATTTATTACCGCTCGCTGGTGGGATCCTTTGGCTTCGCGTTACACCTATTTACCAAGACTAGGGATAGTTCTAATTCTGGCGGCTATTATTCAGCATCATATTGTCAATAATCGGCAACGGCGGGTGATTGGTCCGATGGTCGTGGTTATTATCTGTTGTTTAATCGCTCAGCTCATTTTAATGTATCAGGCGATTTTTCAGAAATACCCCTTTGTTTATCAGACCGGACGATCACTGCACCAAGCCTTGGTGCAAGCTGCCGAGCAACAGCCGGACAAAATATATTGGCGTTGGGGGCGGCCCTTTGAGACCAATCATGCCCATATTATTGGAGCCGCTGCAACCATTGCCAACCTAGAGGAAAGCCAGCTGATTTTTTTAGAGCATGGAGCCAGTGAAGCGCGAAACAGCGGTGATGTCCTGATCTATTGGGATGGCTTAGCTAAACAGTATCGCTTAGCCGAATAATTATGCGCGTCCCGATTCGCAAAGGCGGCAAATATACCTTCTTACAGCCTGATCCACACTTAACCGCTGAAAAATTTACTCAGTTACAGCAAGAATTGGAACGTCTGACTAAAGTAACCCAGCCGCGGGCCATTAGTGAGGTTCAACGTTTGGCCGAGTTGGGTGATTTTTCAGAAAATACTGCCTACCAAATGGCTAAAGGGAGGTTACGCGGTCTTAATCAGCGGATTTTGGATTTGCAAAATCATCTCAAGCGAGCGGTGATTATTACTAAGCCGCTTAATCCGGCGATTGTCGGTCTGGGTAGTCAAGTTACTATTGAAATAAATGGTCGTCAGCGGATTTATCAGATTTTGGGATCGGCCGAAACCAATCCGACCGCTGGCATTATTTCTCATAATTCACCAATTGGCGCCGCCATTATTGGTCGTCACACCGGCGAAGTTGCTAGTCTCAATTTAAATGGTCGCTTAGTGCAGTGCCGAATTGTTGCCATTAATTAACCAGATTAAGCCAATCATTTTCCACTGCGGCCAGCTCAGCTTCAATTGCCTGTAATTGCTGGACTTTTTCCGGCTGATAGACAGTCGGTTGGCTGGCAAAATAAGCCAGCAATTCATCTTGCTGGCGGCGCAGCTGGCTAAAACGTTTTTCTAGCAGGCTAGCTTGGCGTTGTTGAGCCTTGGCGGCTAGATAGCTTTGTTGAGCGGCCGCTTTGTCTTTATTCGATTCAACTGCGGCCTCGGTATCAACTGCTGTTTGACCGGGCAATTGGCCGCGCTCCCGATAATAGAGATAATCGGTATAGCTGTAAGGATAACGGCGGGCTTGGCCGTTGTTTAATTCAATAATATTGGTGGCCAATAATTGGGCAAAGCCGCGATCATGGCTAGTGAAGATAATTGTGCCGTTAAATCTACTCAAGGCTTGTCCGAGCGCTTCAGTAGTGGCGAAATCGAGATGGCTGGTCGGCTCATCTAAAACTAGAACATCGGGGCGACCCAGTAAAATGCCGGCCAAACAAAGCCGCGATTTTTCACCGCCGCTCAAGACGCTAATCGGTTTTTTTAAATCTTCTTCGCTAAACAGAAAGTCGCCGGCCATTTTTAGCACTGCTTCGGTTTTAATATCCGGCGCCGCCTGTTGACGCAAGTAGGTACCGACCTGTTCGCTAGCTGTCAGCATTTCGGTTGATTGCTGGGTATAATAGGCCTTGGTCAGGCCGGGCAGCCAATTGAAGCTGCCGCTGAGCGGCGGCAATTGGCCCAGCAGCGTCCGCAGCAGCGTCGTTTTGCCTTGACCGTTATCGCCGAGAATAATTACTTTTTGGCCGCAGGCAACTTCTAGGTTGATATTGTCAACAATTTTATTAGCGCCATAGCCAATTGCCAAGCGGCTGGCGTGGAGCGACCAGTTTTTGCGTTTTTCAACAGTTGGCAATTGAATTCTGACCTGGCTATCATGGGGCTGGGCGGTGATTTTTTGGCCGGCCAGCTTGTCTAATTGCTTAATTTTGGATTGAGCCTGAGTGGCCTTGGAAGCCTTGTAACGGAAGCGGTCAACAAAGCTTTGCAAATGCTCAGTCTGGCGCTCCAGCTTTTGATTGTAGCCGGCTTGGCTAGCAGCTTGTTTGGTTTTATAAGTCAGATATTCTTCCAGCGGTCGTGGAAAATGATAACCGCCGCTAGTAGTAATTTCCAGAGTTTCCTGACAAGTATTTTTTAAGAAATAGCGGTCATGGGAGATAACTAGAAAGCTGCCGTTATAGGTTTTAAGAAATTGTTCTAGTAGTATCTGGGTACTGAGATCCAAATAATTGGTCGGTTCATCTAAGAGCAGCAAGTTCGGTTCTGCAAGTAGCATCGCCGTCAGTTTGACGCGCATTTGCCAGCCACCTGATAAAGTATTGAGCGGTTGAGCCAGGTGCTCGGGCGTTAATTGAAAACGGCTGGCCAGGCTTTGACAGCGCCAGGCTTCCTGGCCGCTGGATCTTAGCAAATAATCCAAGGCGGTTTCGTCTGGTCGGAAAGCTGATTGCTGCTCCAAATAGCCGAGACGCGTCCCCGGGTTGATAATAACTTGGCCACTGTCAGCGGTTTCCTCGCCGATAATTATTTTAAAAAGAGTTGACTTGCCAGCGCCGTTGCGGCCAATGACGCCGATTTTTTGCTTATCGCCGACCGCTAAATTCAGCCGGCTAAAAATTAGCTGACTGCCATAAGTTTTACTGAGGTTTTGGACTTGCAATAAGGAGGCCATATTGATTTATCATAACAGCCAACCGCCTCTTTTTACAAGAGCCTGTTTTTTTGCTATGCTGAAGGTAAATTAATCAGCTGATTACTATTTTTATTATGTCTAGCAGCATACTCATTGGCGGACTGATTGTGTCGTTTTTGGTTTTAGCCCAGGGGGCCGATATTTTAGTAGCCAATATCAAGGCCATGGCTGCTCGCCTCAAGGTGCCAATCTTTTTTCTCGGCTTATTGCTTGGCCTATTTACTAGCATGCCCGAATTGATTCTCGGTGTCAGTTCGTCGCGCTATGGCCTCAATAATGTGGCTCTAGGTAATCTGCTCGGCGGCATTATCGTGTTGTTCGGATTGGTGCTTGGTCTGGCGATTATTTTTAACCGAAAAATTAATACCGATGGCCATTTGGCTACCGTTGCTCCCGGGCCGCTATTATTTTTATTGCCGCTGATTCTCGGCCTCAAAGGCTGGCTCAATCGCTGGGATGGTTTGGTAATGATTATCGCCTATCTGGCGGTTGTTTATTATAATTATGGCCACCATCAGTCGCCAGCCGGTGATTCACCGGATAAATTGTTGGCCGCGGCTGATGCCCGGCCGCGCGGCCGCTGGCGTCGTTTCTTGGACAGTCTGCATCGGGCGGCGCATAGTTTTAAAAATATTAAGCTTGGCCGTTTTCTGGCTAATCGCCATTTATGGCTGGGGTTTTTGGGTTTTTTATTGATTTCATTATCCAGCCAGCTGATTATCAATTTTTCCTCGGAATTATTACAGCGCTGGGGTTGGTCGCCGCTACTGGTTGGTGTTGTTATTTTTTCCATCGGCACCAATTTGCCAGAGATTGCCGTGACCATGCGGGCGCTGCTTAAAAAGGCTGGCGCTTTATCTATTAGCCACTTAATCGGTTCGGCGGTCAGCAATGTTTTGATTATCGGTATCCTGTTGCAATTCGGTCGCATTCCAACCAAGCCGGCATTGTCCTTTGGCCTGTCGGCCGCGGCGATTATACTGGTTAGCGGGTTATTTTTGGTTTTTTATAAGACCGATAAATGTTTCCGCCGCTGGGAAGGAGCGGTTTTATTGGCGGTTTATTTGGCCTTTTTAGTCAGTCAGCTGATTTGGGCCACTTAGCCATTTTTTGCTATAATATAAGGCAGGTTTATTAATTATTTATTTTTATGAACAACAAGTATTGGTTAGGCGTTTTACTAGCTTTAGCCGGCGGCTGGCTATCAGTCGGATCGGCTCAGGCGGCCACTACCATTTCTGGCAATATTATTAGCCCTAATTGGACGGCGGCCAATAGTCCGTATATCATCAGTGAAAATATTGAGGTTTCGCCAGGGGCCACTTTGACGATTGAAGCCGGCACAGTTGTCAAGTTTAAGAAGAATAAGGGGATTACCGTTCGCGGCACCTTAAAGATTAATGGTAGTAATAGCAATATGGTGGTCTTGACTTCGGCCGAGGCGACTACCACGCGCGGCGACTGGGCCGGTATTACCTTTGCCGATGAATCAACCGATGCCGAGTTTGATAGCAGTGGCAATTATATCGGCGGCAGCTTAATTAAATATGCCGTTTTTAGCCATAGCCAGGGTCTTAAGATTGATAATAGCCACCCTTATATCGTCAATAGTAATTTTTTAAATAATACAACAGCTATAACGGTCAGCGGCGCGGCGCCAACCGATACTTCGCTCAATGCGGCGGCCGACAGCCACAAACTAGTGATTAGCCGTAATAATATTACCAATAATACCAATGGTTTGATTATTAATCGCGCTTTTTTAGCGCAACCGATGATTTTTGATCCCAGCGGTTTAACCTCCAATCAAGCCAAAGCCAATATCATTATTGACGGCAACGCCATCAATTATAATCAAGAGGGGATTTGGCTGCAGCAAGCCCAGCGGGCGGCGATTTTGAATAACCAACTCAATTTTAATAATAATTACGGTCTCAAAATCAGTGCCGGCGCCCCTGATGCCATTATTCAGCATAATACCATTAATTATAATAATATCGGCTTAGAGATGGCGGCTCGCGGCGCCAATATCGTTAAGAACGCCATTGCCTACAATAATCAGGCCGGTTTGAATTTTCTGAGCACTAATAATCAGATTAGTCATAATAATATTTACGGTAATCTTGGTTATGATTTACGCAGCACATTGACCGGCGGCGCTTTAGCCAATAATTACTGGGGAGCGGCCACAACCATCAATGCCAGTTTGCCGACTAGTTCCAGCTTTACCATTGAACCGAGATTGACCGAGCCGACTGATATCGCCAGCCTGGCGACGCCGACTATTAATGATTTTGCCGCTTCAACTATTTTGGACAAGATTTTGGTTAGCGGCAGCAAAGATGCCAGCGCCGATATTTGGATTAATGGCCAGCGAGTAGTGGCCCTGGATAGCGAAGTTACTTGGAGCTATAGCTTACCGCTGGAAATGGGTGTCAATGATTTTAGCCTGCTATCCAAAGACGCCTCTGGCAAAGTCAGCCCGACGGTTAATTTCACCATCAGCCGCCTAGAAAATAAATTCGTGCCCGTGCCGACTATCAATAGTTTTAAGCCGACCACCGATCAAGCCACTCAGACGCTAAGCGGCAACAAAGATATTAACACGGCGATTATTATTAACGGTCAGGAGGCGGTGCCCCAGGATAATAAAACTACTTGGCAGGCGACTGTTGCTTTGCAATATGGCCGCAATGATTTCTCCATTATCGCCCGCAGTGCCGCTGGCTACCAGAGTGATCCGCTAGCTATTTCCATTCAGCGGCCGGACACGACCGGCCAGCAGGTTCTAACCGCTGAAGCTCAGGCATCAGCTGGTATTGCCACTGACGCGGTTTTGACCAAGAAAATGGCCGGCCGCATTTTACTGCAAGTTGAGGCCAAGGGTGAGGCTTGGTATATCAATCCGCTCAATGGCCAGCGCTACTTCTTAGCTGGTCCGGCTAATGCTTTTAACCTAATGCGCCAGCTCGGTCTCGGGGTCAAGCATAGCGTTATTACTGCCAAAGTGGTTGATGGCAAATTGTTGGGTCGTATTTTGATTGATGTTGATGATAGCGGTAAGGCCTATTATGTTCATCCAGTTACTAAGAAGCTATATTACTTAGGTCGTCCGGCTGATGCCCTGCAAGTGATGCGTCAGGTTGGTTTGGGTATTAATAACCAGAATCTGCGCAAAATTAAATTAGCCCAATAATATTGGCGATTTCTAGTTTTTCATGGGCCAACCCTTGTCTTTATTGACTAACTCTTGCCAGGTTTTCGGTAAAGGTATATAATATCAATAAGAATGGCAGGTTTACTGCCAGGTAATAAATCATTACACCTATGTCTATGACAAAGGCTCAATTGGTTGATGGTTTGGCTAAGAATTGCAACCTTAGCAAAAAAGCTGTCAACGATGTCTTGAACGAAATGTCCACCATGGCCTACAAAGAGGTCAAAAAGAATGGTGAATTCATCGTTCCTGGCATTGGTAAATTGGTTAAGGTCCAGCGCAAAGCCCGCATGGGCCGCAACCCAGCGACTGGCGCTCAGATCAAGATCGCGGCCAAGACCGTGGTTAAATTCCGCGTCGCCAAGGCGGCCAAAGACG
>CAYNWZ010000005.1:0-29928 GCA_964401085.1 uncultured Gammaproteobacteria bacterium | reverse complement strand
CAATCATTGATGCTCTTGCTGCCTATAAGCCGGAGTTGCAGAGCTCGTTTATTGCCAATCAAGAAGCGGAGGAATTGCGTCAAAAGATTGCTGATATTCAAGCTAAGATCAATAATGAGGCTAATGAGTCTAAAAAACAAGGCATGAGCCAAGGATTGATTAGTTTACAGTCTAAATTGGACAAAATGAAACCAGTTAATGTCTGGAGCCGAATTCAAAGTGATATTTTTAGACTGCAATCAATGATTGATAATATTTTTAAATTTCATGATCTTTGCGTTGAGAGTGAAGCCAATCTGGAAACTATTAAAGATCGCTTAACTTTGATTAAGGAAAAAGATAAGCTACAAAAGAATATAACCCAGCTGCAGAGTAATTTTGCTGAATTTGAGTCATTTTTTGAAACTTATGAAACTAAATTAAGCGAACTAATTACTCCGGTTTTGGGGCAAGATCGTGCTGACGCCCTGTGGCAAGAAAGTCTTGAAACAATTGGCGAAGAGCTAAATCACTACCATGCTGATAAAAATACCTTGAAAAGTATTTTTAATGACAAAGATAGCGATGATAAGCTCAGGGGTCGAGAAATGAAAGTGGCTATTGCCTCTCGTAGCACGCAAGATCTTTATTTAGGTAATTATTGTCCTTGTTGTATCTGTATTGATAGTAAGTATCATGGCGCTGAATCGCCAATTGTTGATTTTGTGACAGATCTAGGGATGCAAAACATAGTAGTCTATGACGAGAAAAAGAATATTCCAGTCGTTGTTTGCTGGACATTTGTCGGTGAAAATAGCCCTGGTGGTGAACCGATAATGGTTATTGACAATATTGAGACTAATACTGAATATTCGATAGAACATGGCCGACAGATTAGCGAGCAGATTGTGCGTTTTGTTCATGATTATGCCCGAGCTGTCAAGATTAAACAGATAATTCAGGGGCCAGATAATAATGACTTAGAGGTTTTCCCCCTCCAAGAAGTTCAAAGTAAATTAGGTCAGCTTTATAATAGGGTTGGTGGTTATTATTTGGAAGCTGAGAAGGATGATTAATAGGTGAACAGTTCTTTTATTTAGGACTCTTGCCAAGTTTTGGCTTTTAGTTTATAATTGGCGTTATTGTTTTTGGCGCGAAATATTATTCGCGTCTTTTATTAAAAGAGTTGGAAACTATGAGTGAACAAATTATTTCCCGCGAGGGTTATCAAAAATTGGTTGAAGAATTGGAGCTACTTAGCACCGAGCGGCGGCGTGAAATTGCCGAGCGGATTGAGAGGGCTAAAGAATTGGGTGATTTAAGCGAGAATGCCGAATATAGCGACGCTAAAGAAGCGCAGGCCTTTAATGAAGGTCGGATTATTGAATTATCTAATTTATTAAAAAGCTTGGTAGTGGTTGATGGCCACGCCAATGGCAAGGTGGGCATGGGTTCGCATCTGACCGTCAAAAACGGGGCGGTTACTAAAGATTTTACGATTGTTAGCTTTAATGAGGCTGATCCGCTCAATGGTCAGATTTCCAATGAATCACCGCTAGGGCAGGCCTTTTTGGGCCATGCGGCTGGTGATAAAGTTAAGGTCCAAACGCCGCGCGGCGAAGTTGAATACCAGATTATTAGCATTGATTAGTTTTTAGAATGAGCTTGTTTTTACAACCGTCTAGCCGGTCTGGCTGGGCGGTTTTGTTTTTGCTATAATCAAGCTAAGGATTATTATTTTAATTTGCGATATGACTTTAAAGAAAAATCGCCCAGTAAAGACGAAGTATGTTTTTGTAGTTGGCGGCGTAATGTCTGGTGTTGGCAAGGGGATTACCGCGGCGTCAATCGGCCGCATTTTAATTGATCGCGGCTATAAAGTTAGTGCTATCAAGATTGATCCTTATATCAATATTGATGCCGGCACGATGAACCCGATTGAACACGGCGAGGTTTTTGTCACTGAAGACGGCGATGAAACCGACCAGGATATCGGCAATTATGAACGATTTCTGAATGGCAATATTTATAAGGAGAACTACATGACGACTGGCCGGATTTACCAAACGGTCATTGAGCGCGAGCGCAATCTGGGTTATGGCGGCAAATGCGTTCAGGTGGTGCCCCATATTCCGATGGAGGTCCGTGACCGGATCAAGGCGGCGGTCAAGAAGACCGGGGCTGAAATTATGATTATTGAAATTGGCGGCACGGTCGGCGAGTATGAAAATTTGCTATTCTTGGAGGCGGCTCGGGTTATGAAATTGCAAGACCCCAAGAGCGTTCTATTTGTGATGGTTAGCTATTTGCCAGTGCCAGGCAAGATTGGTGAAATGAAAACCAAGCCGACCCAGCACGCCGTGCGGGCACTTAACTCAGCTGGTATTCAGCCGGATTTTATTGTTGCTCGTTCCGATACCCCGATTGATGAACCGCGGCGCAAAAAGATTGCTATCCATTGTAATATTCATAATGACGATGTCATTGCCGCACCAGATATTGATTCAATTTATGATGTGCCGGCTAATTTTGAAAAGAATCATTTATCGTTTAAGATTTTAAAACATTTCGGTCTCAAGCCGCGGCGCAATGATTCAGCAGCTTGGCAGGCCATGTCCGAAAAAGTCAAAGAAGCTAAGCGCGGCCAGCAAACCGTTAAGATCGGTATTGTTGGTAAATATTTCGCCTCTGGTGATTTCTGTCTAACCGATTCGTATATTAGCGTTATTGAAGCCTTAAAGCACGCCGGAGTAGCCAATAATTGTCGGCCGCAGCTGGAATGGCTCAGCGCCGAAGAGGTAGAAGAAAAGGGGGTCAGTATTTTGAAAGGCTATGACGGGATTGTCGTGCCGCAGGGCTGGGGCAGCCGCGGTCATGAGGGTAAGATTAAAGCCATTGAATATTGTCGAACCAATAAGGTGCCGTATTTTGGTTTGTGTTATGGTATGCAGATGGCGGTGATTGAGTTTGCTAGGAATGTTTGCGGGCTTAATAAGGCCAATAGCCAAGAGGCTGATCCCAAAACTAAACATCCGGTAATTCATATTATGCCTGGCCAAGCCGAGTTACTAGCCAAAGGTCAATATGGCGGCACCATTCGTCTCGGTGGCTGGCCCTGTCAATTGATGCCTGGCACTCATCTAGCTAAAGCCTATGCCAAGAAATTCGGTGCTGAGACCAAAGTCGTCAGTGAGCGCCATCGTCATCGTTATGAATTTAACAATGATTATCGGGAAATATTAGAAAAAAGCGGCTTAACCATCGCTGGCACTTCGCCGGATGGCCAGATTGTGGAAGCGATTGAGATAACTGATCACCCGTTTTTTATCGGCACCCAATTCCATCCGGAATATATTTCACGACCGCTTGATCCACATCCTTTATTCATTGAGTTTATTAAGGCTTGTTTGAAGGGTAAGAATAAATAGCATTCTATGTCCTTGGCTTATTGCGTCTCGGCTTACAATCGCCAGCGTAAATGGAAGATTTTTCAGAAATTGATTCAGCCGACCGCGGCGACAGCTATCTTGGATGTTGGTTTTAGTGATAAGGAATATTCAGCCACTGATAATTTTTTAGAAAAGAATTATCCTTATCCGGAAATGATTACCGCCCTAGGGATTGACGCGCCCGATGAATTTACCCGGCGCTATCCTTTAGTTAAGGCGGTGCGCTATGATGGGAAAGCTTTTCCTTGGTCTGAACGAAGCTTTGACCTGGTTTGGTCTAATGCCGTGCTAGAGCATGTCGGCAATAAGGATGATCAGTTAATGTTTATTAAAGAAATTAAGCGTGTTGGCCGCAAGGCTTTTATCACTACGCCTAATCGGTATTTTCCGATTGAGGTGCATACTCGCGTGCCATTATTACATTTTTTACCCAAGCCTATTTTTGACCGCTGCCTAAGATTGATTGGTAAGAAATAGGCAGCTGGCGATTACATGAATCTATTATCTTTGGCCGAGATTAAAGAGCTGTTGCGACTAGCTAAGATTGGAGATTATCGCATTATCAAGAATAAATTTTTAGGCTTTACTCTGGATTTTATTATTGTTTGGTAAGGCTTGTTTAAAAAAGGGTGGGCAATAGGGTGGCACAAGGGCACTGAACTATTGCGAGGGTATTATAGAGTAAGTGTTACAGACTTCATGCCTTGACAGAAGTTAACAAAAGTGCTATAGTGTTATAATCGTACATCAAAAATTGGCGATTCTGGGACTCTAGCACGGTGCTGGAGCGAGGGATAAGCTTAAAAAAGGAGATAGACATGAAAAAAAAGGATGTTGCGCCAATCATTTCGGCTATGGGCGTATTCACGAGCTTCATTTGTGGGCTCGTAGAAGCCGTGAAGAGGCTCGGCGGTTCCATAGAGGCAATTTATCGTCTCGCTACTCCGCAAGGAGCCGAGACCTTAGAAACGGTGGCGAGAGTCATCGTTGACGGATGTAGAAAGGCTGAGAATGCCTTTCTCAAGGTAATTTCCGGCGCTGAGAGTCTTATAGTTGAAGCTCTTGACGGCCGAGCGACCATCGCTCAGGCCAAAAAGATTTTCAGGTCATATATTGATCAAGATTTCCGTAACTGGAATTTGGATAAAACAGGGCTTCCTTCGCAAGAAGCCAGGTTGGCGGTCTACGAAATAGCCGCTGACGCCACCTTTGCCCAAATGTTCGGCAGCCTGTCGGACAATCTGGACAAGTTGGTTTTGTCACAATCGCAGATTATCCAGTTCTGTGAGAATTATCCCAATTGGCTCCACCAAGGTGAATATGGAACATTCTTCCTGATAAAGGAAGATGATAAGTATTTCGTGGTTCGCGTCCGCGTGCGCGATGACGGCTTGGAGGTCAGTGTCAGTCATCTCGAGTACGACAATGTCTGGGATGCTGAGAGTCGTCACCGGATCGTTGCCCCGCAACTTTAAATTCTTAGACCCTTTCGTCACAACTGGCGAATTGTCCCTCTATCCCTTGGATTCTTGGAACTTAGTCCCAAACTAAGCCCTAGGAATCCTTTTTTTATTTGGTAAAAGTTATTCTTTCTTTACTTCCCACTGTAAATTAGCTACAATATAACCAGTTTAATTACTGGTTATTATTGTTTTTATGGCTGAAAAAATAAGTGAATATCGAGAGCGGCTGGGGCGTTTAGCGGAACTGCGCCAGGCGGGGATTGATCCTTATCCGGCTCATTGCCGTCGTGAACAGACTAATGGTCAAATTTTGGCTGATTTTGAGCGTTATTTATCGAGCGGTGAAACTGTTTATTTGGCTGGCCGATTGCGCACTTTGCGCGAGCACGGCAATTTGACTTTTGCCAATCTGCAGGACGGCACCGCCACCATCCAGTTAGCTTTTAGTAAAAAAGAGTTAGGCGATAATTATAAACAATTCTTAAAGTCCATTGATATTGGTGATTTTGTAGCCGTTGCCGGGACAGTTTTTGTGACCCATACCGGACAAAATAGCCTATTAGTTAGCGATTGGCAATTAATCAGCAAAGCGCTGCGGCCGCTACCAGAAAAATGGCATGGACTGCAGGACGATGATGAACGCTTGCGCAAACGCTATTTAGACCTACTGTTTGATGACGAATTGCGTGAACTATTCGTCAAGAAGGCTAAGTTTTGGCAAGTGACCCGCCGTTTTATGGTCGAACATGGCTTTTTAGAGGTGGAAACGCCGACCTTGGAAACAACCACCGGCGGGGCTGAAGCTAATCCGTTTAAGACTTATCATCAAGACTATGATACTGATGTTTTCTTGCGTATTTCGGTCGGCGAATT
This sequence comes from uncultured Gammaproteobacteria bacterium, assembly GCA_964401085.1. Taxonomy (GTDB): domain Bacteria; phylum Patescibacteriota; class Patescibacteriia; order Patescibacteriales; family Patescibacteriaceae; genus UBA1359. The sequence continues at coordinate 24,164 of CAYNWZ010000005.1, read as the reverse complement.
GTGGCAAAAACGCTTGATGGCCGCTGGTTTTGACAAGACTTTTGAAATCGGCCGAGCTTTCCGTAACGAAGGCAGCAGTCCTGATCATTTGCAAGAATTTACTAACCTGGAGTTTTATTGGGCTTATGCCGATTACCGCGATGGCATGAAATTGACGCAAGAGCTATATCAGACCTTAGCTCAGGAGGTTTTTGGCACGACTAAGTTTACTAATAAAGGACTTAGCTTTGATTTGGCTGGCGATTGGCCAGAGATTGATTATCAGCAAGAGATTTTACATCAGACCGGTATTGATATTTTAACAGCTAGCGACCAGGCGATGCGCGATAAATTAGCTGAATTGGAAGTCAAATACGACGGCAATAACCGTGAGCGGTTAACCGATACTCTCTGGAAGTATTGCCGCAAGAATATTGCCGGACCGGCCTTTGTTATCGGCCACCCCAAATTGATTTCACCACTAGCTAAAGCTCGCCAGGATAATCCGGAATTAACCGAGCGTTTCCAAATATTGATTGCCGGCACCGAAATCGGCAACGGCTATTCGGAATTAAATAATCCAGTTGATCAGCGGGCCCGTTTTGAGGAGCAACAGAAACTACTCAAGGCTGGCGACACTGAGGCGATGATGCCGGATTGGGAATTTGTGGAAATGTTAGAACACGGCATGCCGCCGACTTGCGGCTTCGGTTTTGGCGAACGTCTATTTGCTTGTCTAGCCGGCCAGCCGCTTCGGGAAGTAACTTTATTCCCATTTATGAAACCAAAACAACAATAATATGTTGGACCTGAAATATATCCGTGAAAACATTGAAGAGGTCAAAGAGAATTGCCATTATCGTTTGGCTGATGTTGATATTGATCATCTAGTTGGATTGGATGAGCAGCGCCGCCGTTTGCAGCAAGAATTAGATGAACAGCGCTCCAAGCGCAATGCCTGGTCCAAACAAAAACCGACGCTGGAGCAGTTGGCCGAAATAAAAGCTAATAATGAGGCTATCAAGCAAGGTGAAGAACATTTAGCTCAGATAATTGAAGAATTAGATAGTCTACTGCTAGCGTTGCCTAACCAGACGGACGCCGCAGTTGTCCGCAGCCTGAATGAGGACGACAATCCGGTTTTAGAAGAACATGGTCAACCGTTTGAATTTGCTTTTGTACCCAAGGACCATCTCGCCTTAGCCGAGCAGTGGAATTGGCTAGATTTTGAACGGGCGGCCAAGGTGGCCGGGGCCAAGTTTTATTATACTAGTAATGATTTAGTGTGGTTGGAATTGGCTTTAATCCAATATAGTTTGGCGATTATCGCTAAACACGGCTTCCAAGTGATGACGACACCAGACTTGGCCAAGACCAGTATTATTGAGCGGCTGGGCTATAATCCGCGCGGGGAGTCAACGCAGATTTATAATCTAGACGGCCACGATTTAAGCCTAATCGGCACGGCTGAAATTACCCTCGGGGGGTATCATCAGGACGAGGTTCTAAAGGCTGAGCAGCTGCCACGGCGCTATGCGGCTTTATCTCAATGTTTTCGGACCGAGGCGGGGAGTTATAGCAAGTTCGCCAAGGGCATATTTCGGGTTCACCAATTTAATAAAGTGGAAATGTTTGCTTATTGCCGGCCGGAAGATAGTGCCAAGGAGCACCAATTGCTATTAGAGATTGAAAAAGAAATTTTTAATGGTTTAGAAATCCCATTTCGTGTCATTGATCATTGCACGGCTGATTTGGGCGCGCCGTCAGCTCGGACCTTCGATTTAGAAGCTTGGTTGCCTGGTAAGCCGAATAAAGAAAATCAGTTGGGCGATTGGGCGGAGATGACGTCAACTTCTAATTGTACTGATTATCAGGCTCGTGGCTTGGATATCAAGTATCAGGCCGCCGATGGCCAGAAAGGATTGGCCCACACTTTGAATGGAACCGGGTTAGCTCTACCTCGCGCTATGATTGCTATTTTAGAAAATCATCAGCAATCTGATGGTCGGATTAAATTACCAGCTGCCCTTAAGCCGTTTATTCCGGTAGAGTTAGTATCAATGTTTTTTGCCTAAAATATTATGAAGGCGCGCCCCCAGCCCAAAAAGAATGTTGTTTTATTAAATCAGCGCCCCAAGGCGGCCTCATTGCCGGCGCGGCGAATGTCCAGGGGGGCTAACTGGCGTAAAATTGGTCGGGGAGCCGTTTTGATAAGCTTAATTGCCTTGATTATTGGCGGCGTCTATGGATTATTTTGCTCGCCCTATTTTAGGGCTGCCAGCGTCTCGATAGACGGCGTTAAGCTCCTAGATGGTAATACTTTGCGCCAACAGTCGGAAACGGCGCTCAGAGGTCATTTTTGGCAGATTTGGCGGGGTAATTTTTGGCTAGCCTCAGCTAAGCGATACTGTGGCCCATTACAAGAATATAATCTAGCCAGCTGCCGTTTAAAGCGGCGGTGGCCGAACAAATTGACGCTAAAGATCGAAGAAGAACCAGTAATAGCAATTTGGCAGGAAAATGGCTGGTATTATTGGATCGATCGTTTCGGGCGGGTGGTTAAACAGGAAGTACCCAATTCAATTAGCGCTAAGCTGTATCCAGTAATTGAGAGTCAGGACATATTAGTAAACGAGCGGCGAGTGACTATTAGTCCTGATTTTTGGCCATTGATTGCCGCCAGCCAAACCAGTTGGTTAGGCTCGGTGCCGCATAGGTTTACTTTTAACAATCAGGAGCCCAATTCTATTCAGGCGATTTTAGATAATCAGCAGATTATTAAGCTAACCTTGCGTGACAGTCTTGATGACCAATTAAAATTATGGCAGGCCGGTCAAAGCAAATTTGCTCAGCAGTTGAGTCAAGCCAAGGTAATTGACCTACGTTATGGTGATCGGATTATTTTTCAATAATAAGTTTAATTAATAATATGGATGAACAAATCTTTAAGTTAGTCTTCTTCTTAGCCGTTCTAGTCTTCTGCGTCTTGGTGGTTGGCGTCTTTCTGTTGCTCTGTAAGATTTTATTACTCTTCAGCCCGGAATTACATCTAATGGGCATGATTTTGACTTATCCCTAGGCTTTAGTGGAGATTTTGAATTAGGGCCAGTCTAGGCACTATGTCGTATAAGATGTATTGTGCGACATTATGACTAGCGCTCCCCGTGGCTGCTTTGGGCTTGATAAAAAAGAATCGGCTATCATCGCCGATTCTTTTATTTTATCATTTCAAAATGGAATAGCTATTTCTTTTTAATCGGATTGGCAAAAGCACCAACGACATAATCAAACTCATCTTGCCAATTGCGATTCTTGCATAAAAATCTACTATCGGTAAATTGACTGGCCTTATCGTTTAAGCCGCCGCTATCGGCTTCGAGATCGCGGATGCCTAAAACATAGAATTGGCCTTGGCCACGGGGGCAATATTGGCCATCGTCTTGGTAGACCTGATAGCGGAAAGTATAGTCAATCCCCTTGTTTTCATCGTATTTAGAAATCGGATCAGCCGCAAAATTGGCCGGTAAAAAGCCTTTTTCAACCAGTGGCGCAATAAAGCGCTGATCGCTAGCATCGCGGTAGCCCAGGTCCCAATTGCCGACATCATGGTCCCCGACTGGAAATTCACGGTATTGGTTAAAATATTGATTAATCGCTGATTGGATTATTTTAAGATTAGCAATCCTAATTTGATCGCGCTGCTTGGCCTGATCAATTGACCAATAAGTAAAGCCAGCGCTGACTATCAGCAGCAAGGTGCTTAAGATTAAAATAGCTTCTAGCGGCCCGAATCCAGGCCTGGAACGATAAGAAATCATGGCAGTTATGGTAGATAAGCCAAAGGATCAACCGGGATGCCATTAAGGCGGACTTCAAAATGCAAATGCGGTCCGGTAGTTAGTTTGCCAGCGCCAGGCGTGCCAGGCATGCCGCCACTATAGCCAATGACTTGGCCGGCAGTGACGTAGGCATCTTCTTTGGTGGCAATCCTAGAAATATGGCCATAGACTGTGGCTAGGCCATTATCGTGAACAATCATGATATAGCTATAACCCATGCCAGCATCTTTGGCCGCGGCCACATAGCCGCTACTGGCCGCTACCACGGCTGTTCCTTGACCGGCGCGAATATCAATGGCCGGATGTTCAAAAAGATAACGGAAAGGATATTCCGGATCATGGAAATAGGTGCTGACATAATTCTTGGGCACTGGCCAAATCAGGCTGGACGAATTATTACTGCTAGAGTTTTTTTGACCGGTTTTAGGTTTATTAGCTTCAATTAAAGCTAATTTTTGCCGAACGCTTTTTTCCAGGCTGCTGATTTCAGCGTTAGCCTGAGCCTGTTCTTGTTTGGCGGCCGCTAGTAAGTTTTGATATTGGCTTTCCGACAGCTGGGTCTGTTCTAAAATAAAGCTTTTGTCTTGCTTTTCTTGATCGAGCGAGCCTCTCTTATCGGCCAGGACTTTTTGTAGCTCGGTCAATTGCTGGCGTTTGGTGTCTAGAGCGGTTCGCTGTTCTTCTAATGAGTTTTTAAGCTGGCGCAGATCTTCTAATTGATCGCGAACGCCGCTACTGATATCGTTGAGATACTTGATTTCATTTAAAAATTCGGAGAAAGAATCATTTAGCAGAATAATCTCCAGGGCACTTTTGCTCCCCTGTTGGTCAATGGTTTTAAGGAGGTTGCCGAGTTTGGTTTTATTTTGGTCAATTGATTGGTCTTTATCGGCAATCTCTAGCTCTAGGCTGCGTAATTCCAGATTGGTTTGCTCCATTTCCAGCTCAGTGCCTTGGATGTCCAGCTCGGCTTCAGCTATTTTACTATCTAAAATGGTCAGTTGGTTGCTGAGAGTGGCTTTTTCGCTTTGTTTTTCGGCCACTAACTGCTGATAATAGCGCTGTTGATCGCGCAGTTTGGTGAGAGCGCCTTTTTTGTCGTTAATTTGGCCGTTAAGTTGATTAACCTCCTCTTCATAGCTGCCACGAGCTGATTGCGGATGGTAGGTAACCAGGAAGAGAAATAAAAATGAGCCGATGATTATTAGGCTGCCGGTTAGTATTTTTTGTGGGCGGCAATATTTCATGACTAGATTATACTATTTTTTGTTAAGCTTGCATAGACTGCTGGGCGTGCTGGAGACGACTGATAGTGGCTGCTTTGCCTAGAATATCAGCTAATTCAAAAGGGCTGGGGCTGGCGGCCAAACCGCTAAGGGCGACGCGCCACGGCCAGAGATGATCGCCATTAGCCAAATTATTTTTTTGTAAGAAATCCATGGTGGCTGCTTGTAATTCAGCAATATTCCAGCCAGACTCAGGATAATCCGTTAGAAAATCGATAACCGTTTTTAGCGCCTCAATGGTGGCGGCTGGTGTTGATTTTTTCCACACTAGCAAGATCGGATCATAGTCTGGTTGATCCAGATAAAGATTGCGGCTCAACTCCCCGATTTCGGCCAGATTCCTTAGTCTTTCCTGATATAATTTAGCTATTTTTAGGCTAAAATTAAATTCTTTTTTTGATTTTTCAGTAGTCAGTGTCTGATTTTCCGCCAAATAAGGGAGTAATAATTCAGTTAATTGCTCAGCTGGCAGTTGGCGCAGATGGTAGCCATTGAGAAAATTGAGTTTATCTAAGTCAAAGATGGCCGGGCTGCTATTGATTTTGCGGTAATCAAATTGGCTGATTAGATCTGCCCAGCTGGTAAATATCTCTTGATCGCCTTGCGGATGCCAACCCAATAGGGCGCAGAAATTGATTAAGGCTAGTGGCAGATAGCCTTTGTCTAAGTATTGTTCGACAAAGACATCGCCTTGGCGTTTACTTAGTTTCCCACCGTCTTTGTTGAGGATTAATGGCAAATGGATAAATTCCGGCGGCGTCCAGCCAAAGGCTTGGTAAAGCAAAATATTTTTCGGAAAAGACGGTAGCCACTCAGCGCCGCGGGTAACATGGGTGATTTCCATTAAATGGTCGTCAACGACGCTGGCTAGCTGGTAAGTCGGAATGCCGTTGGATTTCATTAACACCTGGTCATCAAGGTCGCTAGCCGCGAAAGTGATTGGCCCACGCAAAGCGTCAATAACCGTTACTTCGCCGGTGGTTGGCATTTTTTGTCGGATAACATATTTTTCGCCGGCCGCTAAGCGCTGGGCAACCTCCTTGGCGCTAAGCTTGCGACAAGCTTGATCGTAGCGCGGCGGTAAATGGTTGGCTGTTTGGTCAGCGCGCAGCTTGTCCAGGCGCTCCTCGCTGCAGAAGCAATAATAAGCTTTGTCGCTATCAATCAGTTTTTGCGCGTAATGCTGGTAAATATCCAGCCGTTCAGTTTGGACATAGGGGCCATAGCCGCCGCCGACATGTGGGCCTTCGTCAAATTTGATACCCAATTGAGCCAAAATCTTTATCAGGTTGTCTTCAGCTCCTGGTACGCGCCGTTTGTTGTCGGTATCCTCAATCCGCAGGATAAAATGGCCATGAAGCTGCTTGGCGGCCAGGTAGCCAAAAATAGCGGTCCGCAAGTTGCCCAGATGAAGGAAACCGGTTGGTGATGGCGCTAAGCGCAAACGAGCGTCAGGCATAGGAAGTAAAAACAAGTTTAATAACCCTTGTATTATAGCGAATCAGCCAATCGTTGGCAAACCTGTTGACAAAACTATTGGTTTTAGTAAGATATGGTCATTCTGTCAAGAAAGGGAGGCCCCATGAGGAAGATTTTTTGTACTTTCAGTCTGCTGTTTATCAGTTTAGTGCTGATTGGTCAGCAGGCAAATAACTATCGGATCAATTTCCAGCGACAGTCCCGCTGTTATCAGGATGTCGTCTGGTACGGCACCAGCGACGGTCTCTATGAGGCGCACCATTGCGCTGGACTAACTGACCGTAATAAGGTGCAATCTCGTGACAATGAGATTGTCATCAGCAACGTCGTTGATTTATGCGAGGAACTTGGTTCTTTGTATAACACTGTCCGGGTGGCTGTCTATGATGGTCAGCGCTATCAAGTTTTTTCCATAGATACTGGCCATGTTTTTCAGGTCAGTACTCCCAGAGCTATCACCAGGCTGGCCTGGGACAAACTCAAAAAGAATGGTCTAAAATAGCCCATCCACGCCCCCGCCTTCCAACTTTGCCGCTAACTTCTCCGGTTGTTAGCGGCCTTTATTTTTAATGCGCCAGATTATAAACCGCCAACTAAAAACGGCAACCGCGTTCCAGATGCGCCGCCAGCGTTTAGGCTGTTGGATCAAGCGCCATAACCATTCCACGCCACAGTGCTGCCATGACTTGGGCGCTCTTTTGATGCGGCCGATAATAAAATCAAAACTGCCGCCAATACCGATCATAATGCGGCAGCTCGGCCAGGTCATCTTGTGTTTAGCCAAAAAGTATTCCTGATAAGGCGCACCCAGTGAGCAAAAGACTAGTTGCGGCTGAAAATTGTTTAAGCGGGATAATTGTCGTTGACCCAAATGGCCACTCTGGCCGCAATCTTCAACTAGACAATGAAGTTTAGGAAATTTAGCTAATAAGGCTGATCGTAAGACAGTCGCTGGCGATAAACCGCCGCGCCAGTTGATAATTGCCACCGGCCAATTATTGGTCTCGGCTTCAGCTAATAAGTTAGCCGTCAAGTCGGCGCCAGTATGGCGGATTAATTTTTGGCCATAAGTTAGGGCGGCCAAACTTAAGCCGAAGCCGTCCGGTAAAGACAAATCGGCCCGATTAAGAATATCGCCAAATTGTTGGTTTTTTTGGGCAGCGAGTGTAAACTCTGGATTAACAGTAACAATAAGATGGTTTTGCTGACTAGCTAAATAAGCAGCCAAGCGTTGTTGTAGTCCCTGATCGGTTAAATTATCCAAACGAATGTCCAATATTTTAATGGTTGACATAGCGGACTTGTAAGTATTGTTGTCGGATTGGTTCCGGCAATTTTTCTAGGCTATACCTTAGCATAACTCGGGGCATTCGGCTAGCCCATTTATCTAAAAAATTAAGCAAGGCTGTTTGGTCGCGTTTGCCGACTTCTCTCAAGACCCAGCCGGTCGCCTTATGTAGTAAATCATGCCGTTCATCAAGATACTTAGTGGCCATTTTCAGAGCCGTCTGATAGTCGCCGGATTTAATCAAGGTTAAATTAGCGACCATGGCTGCTCGCCTAGCCCACATATTTTTATGGCGGCTAAGGTCATTCAACAGCGTATCATTTTGATTATTAACTAAATATTCACCGATAATCTTGGGAGCGGTCAAATCAATTAAATCCCAATTGTTAAAACTGTTGAGATTACTTAGATAGAAATCTAAATAGACCAGATGTTTGTTCGGATTTTTCTGGTATTGATCAATCAGAATCAGGCCGGCTGTCAGACGGACTTCGTGAATTGGGTCGACTAATAATTTTCTAATTTCTTTTAATGGCAAATTAGAAAATCGCTTGGCAACCGTTCGTTGTCCAGGCACAGTAATGCCCCAGAAGATATCGCCTTGGCCGTATTCCCCTGGCCCGGTCTTAAAAAAACGGCTCAGGATCGTTGCTTTAGCTGGATTAGCTAATTGTTGTAGGGCCTGACGAACGGCCTGATAACTATTATCGGTTGCTTGATTTATTTTCATAGTTGCGGCTGATAAAAAATTTCGGCTAAGTTAATAATGCGATTATTTTTAATAATGATGCCCTCTTGCTGTAAAAGCTGGCGTTTTTTAGTGAGACCACTGGCAAAACCGGTTAGCTGGCCGCTGTTACCAACGACGCGTTGGCAAGGCACGGTTGGCCAATAGGGATTGCGATTAAGCGCTTGGCCGACCGCTCGAGCAGCCCGTGGCTGGCCGATAGCCTTGGCAATAGCGCCATAAGTGCTGAGTCGCCCCCGAGGTATTTGCTTGGTGGCCAAGTAGACCAATGAAGCAAAGGGGCTAATTGGTGAAGTCATTTTTTCCATACAGATAATTATATCGTTTTTTGCCATTTAAGAAAATAAAAAGGCCTTCCGCAGAAGGCCAGTGATAAAAAATGGAGGTTAGTCTGCTCGGAGGCAGCCCGAGTAACTGGTTCGGAGCCAGTTCCTGATCTCGGACGCCTCCTCCGGCTCTAACTGGGATTCGAAGTCATCGGCGAAAAAGCCGCCGGTGATTTGTTGCATCCGTCTGAAGTAAAAATCGGTGGTGTAATCGTCCTCATTGACACACATGTGCGCCATAAGTGCCCGATTGATACTGTTTTTGACGTGGCTTAAACGGCCGGCGGCTATCTTGTTGGATGTCCGTCGGTATAACTGTTCCTTGCCATAACAGTAAAAGCTTACCAGTATTGTGATGGTAGTCAGCGCCAGTATTCCGAGTGTTATATTCATCTCGAGCATGAAGGTCTTTTTGTCCCATCGAATTATGGATGATAACACCCAGACAATTATAGATAAAAATAGCAAAGCTATGGCGAACTTGTTTATTTTTATCCAAATCTTTAGCTGCTTGCTGTTCTTTTGAGCCATAGGGGCTAGGGCTGCTTGTTGGTCAACAAATTGTTGAAACCCCTCACAAGCATTGTTCACAATCTGAGCGGCGAGATTTTGGGAAGTTTCCATAACCTCCTCCTTTTATTTTATTTTTTTAGGTACAATTTAGTGTCGTCTCAAACTACCCCTGATTGGCCTTTTTGTCAATAGTTTATTGGTTGATTTTTCGTTCAGTGATTTTTATGCTATAATCTTGACAGACGACGCTGGCTCGGCTATATTATTTTTAGCAGTCTTGTCAAGCGACTGCTAAATAATTAGCTTAATTGCCTATAAAATAATATGGACATGTTAGATAAATTTACACAAAAATCGCAGGAAGCTATTATTAACGCCCAGATGGTCGCCCAGCAGTTCGGCCAAGAGTTTATCGGCGCCCTACACTTGCTTTTGGCCCTATTGCAACAAGACGAAAGCTTAGTGCGCCCGATTATTGATGCACAAAAGATTGATCCGGATTTGGTGGCTAGTCAAACAGAAGCGGAATTGGATAAATTACCCAAGTCCGATCGGGCTGAAGTTGCCGAGGGCGTAGTCCAAGGCACAGCCGAAGCCTCAATGGTGATTGAGCGGGCTCGCAAAGAAGCCAAGAACTTAGATGATGAATATATTGCCACCGAGCATTTACTACTAGCCATTGTCGGTATCAAATCCAAGGCGCAGGCCATTCTACTGAAAGCCGGTTTGGGTTATGAGGGCTTGCTGAAGGCTCTGATTGAGCTGCGCGGTTCGCAAGCAGCCGGTTCCACTGACGCTGAAAAGAAGTATAAGATTTTACAAAAATACGCGATTAATTTAACTGATTTAGCCCGCCAAAAGAAATTGGATCCGGTTATCGGCCGCGATGAGGAAATCCGCCGCATTATGCAGGTTTTATCGCGGCGAACCAAGAATAATCCGGTTTTAATCGGCGAAGCTGGTACTGGTAAGACGGCCATTGTTGAGGGCTTAGCTCAGCGGATTATTGTTGGTGATGTACCAGAGACCTTGAAAGGCAAAGAATTAGTCAGCCTAGACCTGGGAGCCTTGATTGCCGGCGCTAAATTTCGGGGCGAATTTGAAGATCGTCTTAAATCTGTTATTAAAGAGGTGCAAAAAAGTAACGGTCAAGTTATCTTATTTGTTGATGAACTGCATACTATTGTCGGCGCCGGGGCTTCGGAAGGCTCAATGGACGCTTCCAATATGTTGAAGCCGGCTCTGGCGCGCGGCGAGATTAAATTAGTCGGCGCCACTACTACCAAAGAATACCAAAAGTATATTGAAAAAGATGCCGCTTTGGAACGGCGTTTTCAGCCGATTTTTGTGGAAGAACCGAGTGTCGAAGATGCTATTGCCATCTTGCGCGGCATCAAAGAGAAATATGAGGTCCATCACGGAGTGCGCATTACTGATGATGCCTTGATTGCTGCCGTTAAATTGTCAGCGCGCTATATTACCGATCGTTTTTTACCGGACAAGGCGGTTGATTTGATCGATGAAGCGACTTCCAGCTTGCGGATGGAGATTGACTCCTCGCCCGATGAACTAGACGGCCTGAAGCGAGAAATCCGCCGCTTGGAGATTATGAAGGCCGGCTTATTAAAGGAAGATAATAAAGATAAGGCCCGCAAAGTTAATCGTGATTTGGAGAACTTGAAAGAAAAAGCCAAGCAGTTAGAACTGCATTGGTCTAATGAAAAGGAAATAATTTCCAAAATTCGCCAGTTTAAGAAAGACATTGATGAACTGGGGGCCCAGGCGGAAATCATTGAGCGGCGCGGCGATGATTTGACTAAAGTGGCGGAAATTCGCTATAGCCGGATTCCGGATTTAGAAAAAGCGATTGAAACCGAACGCCAGAATCTTTTGAAGATTCAAAGCAATGGCCAGCGGATTTTGAAAGAAGAAGTTGATGAGGAAGATATTGCCAAAGTGGTTGCCCGCTGGACCGGTATCCCGATGGCGCGGATGTTAGAGACTGAAGCGCAAAAATTAACTAAGATTGAGGATTATCTCAAGACTCGGGTGGTCGGTCAGGATGAAGCGATTGTGGCGGTGGCCAATGCCATTCGCCGCTCTCGAGCCGGTATTAGTGAAGAAAAGAAGCCGATTGGTTCATTTCTATTTGTCGGTCCAACTGGTGTTGGTAAGACTGAACTAGCCAAGACTTTGGCCGAGTTTATGTTTGATGACGAGAACGCGCTCATTCGCTTAGACATGAGCGAGTTTATGGAAAAACATAGCGTTTCCAAGATTTTGGGCGCGCCAGCTGGCTATATCGGCTATGATGATGGCGGTCAATTGATTGATCGGGTGCGTCGTCGCCCCTACAGCGTTATCTTATTTGATGAAATAGAAAAAGCTCATCCGGAAGTCTTTAATATCTTATTGCAGATTTTGGATGATGGCCGCTTGACCGATGCCAAGGGCCGAGTGATTAATTTCAAGAATACGATTATTATCATGACTTCTAATCTTGGTAACGAGGTTATCAAGGATTATTCCATCGGTTTTTACGATGGCAGCGACGCCAAGAAGCTGGCTCAGATTCGGGAAGACGAAATGAAAGACAAGATTGATAATATTTTGAAGCAGCATTTTAAGCTGGAGTTTTTGAACCGGATTGACGAAATCGTTATTTTTAAGAGCCTCAGCAAGGACGCTCTGGGTAATATTGTTGAATTGGAACTGCAGAAAGTCAGCCAGCGGTTGGCAATCAAAGGCATTAAATTTAAGGTCACCGCTAAGATTAAACGCTTCCTGGCCGACAAAGGCTATGATATTACTTTTGGCGCTCGGCCGCTTAAGCGAGTGATTCAGAATCAGCTATTGGATGAACTAGCTTTGCAGATTATTGAGGGTAAGATTAAAGAGGGAGATATGATTAATGCCGACTTATCGGCGGGCAGTCAGATTGTTTTTCGGTCTGGCACCGAACTAAAAAATCATCAAGACTAACCACATGAAATCATTGGCCAGCAAAGCTTTATTAATTATCAGTTTTATCGCTAGCGGTTTGATTATTGCCGGTAGCCGAGCTCAAGCGGCTGACTTTAATCCGAACTTGATAATTACTGATCAGGAAATCATGGACAGCGCGGCCATGAATTTGGGAGAGATTCAAAGCTTTCTGGAAGATCGGGGCAGCTTTTTAGCTACCTATCGGACGACCGATTATTATGGCGTTGTTCGTAGCGCCGCTGAGATTATCTATAATGCCGCCGTTAACAGTTATGATTGCAGCGGAGTTGATATCAACAATCCTCAAGATATTGAGGAGGCCAAGATTAAGTGCGTTAAAGTGTCAATTAATCCCCGTTTTCTAATTGTTTTATTACAAAAAGAACAGAGTTTGATTGATAGCAAGAGCCCGCGTCAAAGCCAGCTAGATTGGGCGGTCGGTTATGGCTGTCCAGACAACGCCGCCTGCGGCGAACGCTGGCGCGGTTTTGGCAAACAAGTCAATGCCGCCGCTTTGCAGTTTTATGATTATATGGTTAATCCCCGCTATTATAAATATCAAGTGGGTCAAACTTATACCATTACCAATACTGGCCGCGATCCGATGATGGTTGCTCCGGCCAATCGGGCGACGGCCGCCCTCTATAACTATACCCCCCATGTCTATAATGGAAACTATAATTTTTGGAATATCTGGCAGCGCTATTTCACTCAGGTATACCCCGACGGGTCTTTATTGCAGGCTGAAGGCCAGGAAACGGTCTATCTAATCCAGTCAGGACGCAAGCGGCCATTCTCTAGCCGCGGGGCTTTAGTTTCCCGTTTTAATCCTCAGAAAATCGTTATGGTCCGGCCGGAAGATTTAGATAGCTACCCGGAAGGCACGCCGATTAAATTTCAGCAATACGCTTTAGTCCAAGCGCCGTCCGGAGCAGTATATCTCTTGGTTGACGACAAGCGGCGCGGCTTTACCAGCCAGCAGGCCTTTGCCAAGATGGGCTTTAATCGCCAAGAAGTGATTAAAGGCAGTTGGGAGGAGCTAGCTGCTTATAAAGAATCAACGCCAATTACGGTTACTTCAACTTATCCGACCGGCGCGCTGTTGCAAGATAAGAAAACTGGCGGTGTTTATTGGGTAGAAGAAGGCAGTAAGGCGCCAATCTTGGATCGGGCGACTTTAGCGGCTAAGTTTGCTAAGCGGCGGATTATCCCGGCCGATCAGAAAGAGCTAGCTGCTTATAAAACTAGCGATCCGGTGCGCCTTGATGATGGCAGCTTGATTAAGTTGGATGGCGACCCCAATGTTTATCTCTTAGATCATGGCCAGCGGCGGCTGATTGCCAGCGAACGAATATTTAATTATCTAGGTTATAACTGGGCCAATATCATTACTATTAATTCTCGCCATTTTAGTCTTTACAATCAAGGGCCGATCGTTGAAGATAATTTGCCAGCTAACTACGGCCAACCAGTTGCCACTTCAACACCTGATAGTTTAGTGCCGACAACGACCGTCGCCACGACCAGTCCAACTTCAACCAATCCTTAAATAATATGGCTTTAGTTTTTGCCGGCCTCGTGCCGCACTCACCGCTTCTAGCGCCAAATATCGGTAAAGAACATCGAGTCCAGTTAGGTAAAACGCTGGAAGCTTATAGCTCATTAGCTAAGGATTTGGCGGCAGCGCAACCGGAGGCCTTAATTATTATTTCTTCGCATGCCGCTAGCGGGCCAGATTGGTGGAACGCCAATGTTTGTTTGAATTATCAGGTTGATTTAAGCCTGTTCGGCGACCTGTTAACCCAAGGGCAATGGCCGAGCGCTTTGGGCTTAGCTGAAGAATTACAAGGATTTTTGGGGCAAACCGAGCAATTGCGTTTTTATAGCCAACCACAACTCGACTATGGCACGGCCGTGCCGTTATTATTATTAAGTGAAGTTTCAAAAAATGTGCCGATTTTGCCAATCGGCTATATTGATAATCAGCCGGAACGACAGGCCGAATTCGGTCGCCGTTTGGGAGAATTCTTGCGCCAGTGGCCGGGCAAGGTAGCATTAATTGGTTCCGGCGATTTAGCTCATTGTTTGGGGGCTGATCAGCCTAACGGTTTACAGGCGCGCGGCCATAAATTTGACCAGCGCCTGCAAGAAGCCTTGCGGCAAAATGATGGTCAGGCGTTGTTGGAATTATCTATAGATAAAGCTAATGAAACCGGTCAATGCGCTTGGTTGGCCTATTTGACCCTGCAAGCCGCCCTAGCTAACCAGCCGGGTTCGTGGCAGAATTTGGTTTATGAGGCGCCGTTCGGCGTTGGTAGCGCGGTTTGGCAATGGCAGCCGGCTAGCGGCGATTAGGCGGATCTTGGCGATAATTGCCGAGAATTTTGAAAAAATATTGCCAGCGGGAGCCTTGTTGACAAAGCTCTTGAGTATCAATCACCGCTTGGCGGATGATTGATTCCGGAAACTGCTGACAGGCTTGAAAAACTGAATTGCGTTTGAAGTCTGGGATACGCAATCGCTCAATTACTTCAAGGGCCAGTTGTTGCCAGGGATAAGCGGTCGGCTTAATAACTGGCCGCGGCCGGTTAATTAATTGGCTGATATCAGTGAATTGACGGACATCACGGGGCATATTGCGTAAATAAGACAAATATTTTAAGATAAAAGACCTATAAATTATAACTAAGCTATGGATCAAAAGCAAATCGCTAGCGGCCGGGTTCGGCGGCTGGTCATCAATCCCGATTCCCGCCTGCGCCGCATAGCCCAGACGGTCGATTTAGCCATGCTGCAAGATAAGAAATTCCAAGAGCTAATCGTCGATATGGCCAAGACCATGCTAGTTAAAGACGGCGTTGGCCTAGCGGCGCCGCAGATTGGCCGCAATTGGCGCTTGATTGTCGTCAATACCGACGAGGGTGTCTGGCCGATGATTAATCCAGTATTGAGCGATTTGAGCTCGGCTACTCTTGTTGAAGAAGAAGGCTGTTTATCAGTGCCCAATGTTTTTGGGCCAGTGCGTCGAGCCAAGGAATTAACTTGTCATTATATCAACGAGTTTGGCCAGGAGGTTCATTTGCTGGCTAAAGGCGCTTTGGCCAGAGTGATTCAGCACGAGATCGATCACTTAGACGGCGTATTATTTATTGATCACTTAAATCAATAATCATGGCCAGTCCAGCGATTAAAATATTATTAGTCGGTTCGCCGCAATTAGCGGTGCCGGCTTTTGAGGCGATTTTGCAGGATAGCCGCTTTGCGGTCGTTGGTTTGTTAACTCAACCCGATCAACCGGCTGGCCGCGGTCTTAAGTTAACTCCCCCGCCAGCTAAGGTTTGGGCTTTAGAAAATAACCTGCCAGTTTGGCAGCCAGAAAAATTAAAGGCATGGCAGCCGGTGTTAGCCGAAATCAAACCCGATGTCGTTGTTGTTATCGCTTATGGCCAGTTAATTCCTCAAGCGTTACTAGAAATGCCACCGTATGGCTGGGTCAATGTTCATGGGTCATTACTACCGCAATATCGCGGCGCCGGCGTATTATCAGCGCCGATTCTTAATGGTGATCAGCAGACTGGCATTTCCATAATGAAGCTAATTAAAGAATTGGATGCCGGACCAATCATCGCGCAAAAAGAAATTGCCTTAGATGATAATGAAACGATGGGCAGTTTAGCTAGTAAAATTGGGCAAGTGGCCGCGGATATTTTACCAGATACCCTAGTTGGGTATATTGAAGGCCGGTTAGTCCCTGAGCCGCAAGACGATAGTCAGGCTAGCTATGTTGGTTTGGTAGCAACGGCCGATGCCAAGATTGATTGGCATAAAGCGGCAGCCGAAATTGAGAGATTGGTGCGAGCGATGCAGCCGGCGCCAGGCGCTTGGACGACTTGGCGTGAGCAGCGTTTGAAGATTATAGCGGCCGAAGTCTCCGATCAGGGCTGGCTTAATCCCGGTAAGGTTGGTTTAATTGACGGCCAATTAGCTATCGGCACCAGCCAGGGCGCCCTAATAATCAATCGCTTGCAACTAGCCGGCCGTCAGGCGGTCAGCGGCGGCGAATTTTTGATTGGCCAAGCCGATATATTGGGCGAATATTTGGCTTAAAGGGCTGGACAGACTAAAAAATTTTTGATATATTAGCAAGCGCATCTAAGACGCCACCATCGTCTAGCGGCTAGGACGCATGGTTCTCATCCATGTAACCGGGGTTCGATTCCCCGTGGTGGTACGAAATGTTGACAAATTAAGACTGCTTTTGGTACAATAGAGCTATCAATAAAACGCCCGCCAGGGCTGTTTTTAAAATCAAGATTTATGGAGAAAATCACTGCTTATTTTCGTTCGGCTTGGGCGGAAATCAAGAAAGTCGCCTGGCCGACTAAAAAAGAAACCTACAACTACACCCTGCTCGTTATTGGCATCAGCGTGGGCACGGCCATTTTTTTGGGCGGCCTGGATGCTTTATTCGCGGCCGGTTTGAAGTTGCTGATTAAGCAATAATCACTAATTTTAGTTCATTCCTATGGCGAAACAAACTCTTAATCAAGGACGGCGCTGGTATGTCCTGCACACTTATTCGGGCTACGAAGAAAATGTCGCCCAGAATATCAAGCAGCGCATTGAGTCTATGGACATGGAAGATAAGATCTTCAATGTCATGATTCCGACCGAAAAAAAGATTAAAATTGTCAACGGCAAGCGCAAGGTTTATGAGGAAAAGATTTTCCCTGGCTATATTTTAGTGGAGATGATCGTGACCGATGATTCGTGGTATGCTATCCGCAACACGCCGAATGTCACTGGTTTTGTCGGGACCGGCACGGTGCCAACCCCGATTGACGAAGCCGAAATCAAAGAATTGCAAAAGAGAATGGGCTTGGATGAACCGAAGTTTAAGATTGATGTGTCAGTCGGTTCGCCGGTGCGGATTATTGATGGTCCGTTCAAGAATTTGGAAGGCAAGGTCACTGAGGTTGATGAGAATCGTGGTAAAGTTAAGTTGCTGATTTCCATGTTCGGTCGTGAGACCCCAGTGGAATTAGATTTTTTACAGATCAATAAGCTTTAATTACAGATAGGTTGGTGGCGGGCCGGTAACGGCGCGCTTCTCCGCTCACCGCCCCTTAAACAAATGTATGGCTAAAAAAATAGTTACCCAGATAAAATTACAGATTAAAGGCGGTCAAGCTAATCCAGCCCCGCCAGTCGGTCCGGCTTTGGGCCAGCACGGCCTTAATATTGCTGATTTCTGCAGCAAGTTCAACGACGCCACCCGCGATAAGATGGGCGATGTTGTGCCGGTTGTTATTACTGTTTACGCTGATCGCAGTTTTGATTTTATTACCAAGACTGCTCCGGCTTCTGAGTTGATCAAGAAGGCGGCCAAGGTTAGCAAGGGTTCAGGCAAACCGTTGAAAGAAAAGGTTGGCAGTTTGACCACCGCTCAACTGAAAGAGATTGCCGAAACCAAGATGAGTGATTTGAATGCCCGCGATGTTGAGGCGGCGATGAAAATCATTGCCGGCACGGCTCGTCAGATGGGTATTGAGATTAAGGATTAATTTATTTATTAAATAGGATCGTGGGAGCTAGCTAGCTAGCTAGCACTCGCACCACAATCGTATGGCTAAGAAAGTCCAAAAAAACAAGACCGCTAAGCAGGGTAAGGCGCAAGCCGAAGTCCGCCAGCTGGTCGACAAGACCAAGACTTATGTTTTGGCCGAAGCTTTAGAGCTGGTCAAGAAAACCAGCGTTACCAAGTTTGACGCTTCAGTGGAAGTCCATTTGCGTCTTGGTATTGATCCGCGCAAGGGCGATCAGCAGATTCGCGGCGCCGTTAGCTTGCCGCATGGTACTGGTAAAACCGTCAAAGTGGCGGCTTTTGTCAGCCCAGCCAATGAAGCGGCGGTTAAAGAAGCCGGCGCTGATTTAGTCGGCGGCGATGAATTGATTGAAGAAATCCGTAAGACCGAAAAGACTGATTTTCAGGTGGCGGTGGCGGAACCAGCCTTAATGAGAAATCTGGCGGTTATTTCCAAGATTTTGGGTACTCGCGGCTTGATGCCATCACCCAAGAACGAGACTGTTACCACTGATCCAGCCAAAGCGGTTACTGAGTTGAAGAAAGGCAAGGTTAGTTTCAAGAATGATGATACGGCCAATTTACATGTAGCCATCGGTAAAGTTTCTTTTAGCGCTGAGCAGTTAGCTGATAATTTCCAGGCCTTGATGGAAACTATTAAGAAAAGCAAGCCATCGGCGGCTAAAGGCGCTTATATTAAGAGCGTGACCATCTGTTCATCGATGGGGCCGGGCATCCGGGTTTCCTTGGGACAATAATCCTCAAATTACCAGCTGCTCCGTTGGCGGAGCGCTCCATAAAAAAACCAATCCCCTTAAGGATTGGTTTTTTGTTTAAGTTATTGGCAAATCCACTTCTATAGCACCATCGCCGCCAAATTGTGGCTTAGCGGGACGCTGACGATAACCTCGATCTTTGAGCCAAGAGGCAGTGAAATCTTTAAGCACGCCTTGGCCATCAGCGGAATGCCAGCCTTGGCCGGTGATAACTAGCAGTTTGACGCCGCCACCCTGCTTGATCCAATAGTCAAAGAAGCCGGCTAATTCCACTTCGGCTTCGCGGCGGCTGTGGCCGTGCAAATCCAGCTTGGCAGCTGGTTCTTGCAGGTATTTATTGACTTTGCGCTGGATTAGACGACGGCTCATAATGGTTAGATTATAGCATTTTTTAAGGCTTGCCGAAAGCCGCAGTTATCTGATAAAATAATTATAAAGAATAGCTAAAATCAATATTTTATGCCAACTAGACCATCCAAATTGGAGTATTACATGAATATCGCCGGCGAAGTAGCCGGCCGCTCCACCTGTTATCGGGCCAAGCATGGCGCCATTATTGTCCGTGATGATCAGATTATTTCTACCGGCTATCTGGGTTCGCCACGCAAAACCAAAGATTGTTGGGAACGCGGCAATTGCCTTCGGGAAATGCTCAAGGTGCCGCATGGCCATCGCTATGAACTGTGCCGCAGCGTCCATGCCGAACAGAATGCCATTATTAACGCCGCTCGGGCTGGGGCTAGCTTATTGGGTTCAACCATGTATTTATATTCCACGGTTATCCGCGATGGCCAAGAGAAGCCGCAGGATGCCTATCCTTGTTTTATTTGTAAGAAAATGATTATCAATGCCGGAGTTGAGAAATTGGTCGGCCGCCAGGCTGACGGCAGCTTGAAGATTTATGAAATCAGTGACTGGGTCAAGGATTGGCAAGAAAAAGATATGTTGGATGATAGTGAACAATACGGCACGGCCATTAATATCGAGCAAGCTTAATTATTTGTTGATTTAAAGAATTTATGGACAAGTTGATTATCGGTCTGACTGGCCAGTTAGCCGCCGGCAAGACGACAGTAGCTAAATATTTAGCCGAAAAATATGGTGGTAAAGTTTATGGTTTTTCCGGTCCACTGCGTGACATTGTTGATCGTTTGACTTTGCCGCAAACCAGAGAAAATATGGCCAATCTGTCATCAATCCTTAGGCGCCAATTCGGTCAGGATATTATTTTAAAAGCGATCATGCGTGATGTCCAAAATGATCACTGCCCCTTTATACTCCTGGAGGGTATGCGGCGTTATGGCGATTTTACCGCTTTTCGTGAATTTCCCAATTTTCATTTGGTGGCGGTCTTGGCTGAACAAGGCTTGCGCCATCAGCGACTGACCAAGCGCGGCCAGAATCCTGACGATGCCACTAAAACATTAGAACAATTTAAAATTGATGAGCAAGGCGAAGCCGAACAAGATATTCCTCGGGCTATTGCGGAGGCTGATTTCCAGATTGACAATAATGGCGATTTGGCGGCTCTTTACCAGCAGGCTGAAGATATTTATCGGCAATTGGTCGATTAAGCATTAAGCAAAATTTATGGCTGGAAAATTAATCGTTCTCTACGGCATTAATAATTTAGGTAAAAGCACGCAGGCTAAGCTGCTGGTTGACCGCTTGCGTGATGCCGGCCACTCAACTACCTATCTCAAGTATCCGATTTATGAACTAGAACCTAGCGGACCGCTGCTCAATGCCTATCTGCGAGAAGGCAATCCGCTGCAATTATCGCCGCGGGAAGCCCAGATTATCTATGCGCTCAATCGTTTTCAATATCAGCCGGAATTAGAAAGACAATTGGCGGCTGGTGAATGGATTATTGCCGAAGATTATACTGGCACCGGACTGGCCTGGGGCTGGGGGGCTGGCGCTAAGCTTAATTTTTTGGAAGCGATTAACGACGGCCTATTAAATCCGGATTTGGCTTTGTGGCTGGACGGCCGGCGTTTTGTCAGCGGCATTGAACAAGGCCATAAACATGAAAATAATGATGAGTTAATGAATAAGGTGCGCGACTGCCATCAGCAATTAGCTGAACGCTACGGCTGGCCGCGGTTTGACGCCAACCAGTCCATTGACGGACTTAACGATCAATTGTGGCAAGCGGTTAAGGCCTTATTTTAATCACCGGCATGACTTTTTGATTATGAAGAAACTAATACCGGTCATCGGTCTAGAAATCCACACCGAGCTCAAGACTAACAGTAAGATGTTCTGCCGCTGTGACAACCATGCTGACGGCCAAGCGGCTAATACTTTGATTTGTCCGATTTGTCTAGGGCATCCCGGCACCTTGCCACGGCCTAACCGACAAGCGGTTCACTTTGGTCTGCTACTGGCCAAGGCGCTGAATTGCCAAGTCAATCAGCAGAGTCGTTTCGCTCGCAAGAACTATTTTTATCCTGACCTCCCCAAGGGGTATCAGATAACTCAATCAGATACTCCATTAGGGTATAATGGAAAACTAAATATTGACGGCCGCGATATTTTTATCACCCGCATCCATTTGGAAGAAGATACCGGTAAACTATCTCATGACCAAGGCAACCGGCATAGCCTGGTAGATTATAATCGGGCTGGTACCCCCTTAATTGAATTGGTTACCGGGCCGGTTTTAACTTCTGGACAAGAGACACGGCGATTTGGTCAGGAATTTCAAAAAGTATTGCGCTACCTAAATATTTCCGGCGCTAATATGGAAAAGGCCGAAATGCGCTGTGAGGCTAATATTAGTTTGCAAGAAGATGGTTGTTACGAAATTGACGGCGCTGTTATTCGGGCCAAGGACGGCTATAAGTTGAATCATAAGGTGGAGGTCAAGAACCTCAACTCTTTTAAGGCTTTAGAACGAGCCATTGACTATGAAATCAAGCGCCAAGGCGAAGTATTAGCTAGCGGCGGTACGGTTGTCGCTGAAACCAGAGGCTGGGATGAAGCCACTAATGCCACTAAATCACAACGGGTTAAAGAAACGATGGCTGATTACCGCTATTTTGATGAGCCAGATATTCCCCCGCTAGTGATTGATGATCAATGGCTGCAAGAAACGGCTGACGAAGTAGCTAAAATTGAATTGCCACTAGCTAAAGCTAAGCGCTGGCAAACCGATTACCAGTTGACTGCGGATATGGCCGATTTGCTGACCAGTTGGCCGGCAACTGCTACTTATGTTGATCAGGTTTTAGTGCTAGCCACAGAAGTTCAGTCGGAAGCCGCTGCGGTTATCGCCAAGATAGCGATTAATTGGCTAACTAGTGAAGTGGCTAAATATAGCCGCCTAGATAATCTAAGTGACGGGCCGATCACTCCCCGCCACTTAATTGATTTAGCGGTGGCTGTTAATAATAAACAGATTAATTCTACCGCCGGCCAAGCGGTGCTGGCTGAATTAGTTAAAAATACTAAGGCTAGCGTGGACGAAGTTATTGAAAAATTAGATTTAGGTCAAGTAGATAGTAGTGCTGAATTAGCTGAGCTCGCCAAAACAATCATTGCTGAATACCCAGAGCAGGTATCTGATTATCGGGCCGGCAAGACACCGCTTTTACAATTTTTTGTCGGCCAATTGATGCGTCGCACCGGCGGTAAAGCTAATCCGCAAGTGGCCCAAGAGGTGTTGGAGAAGGAATTGGGCTAGAAAATTAGAAGAAATTACTATATTCAGGGTAATTGGTTTTAACCAGGTGCTTCCATTTGGCAGTTTCATTGCCATCACCTAAATCTGATTTGTGATAAATCAGCAATATTTTGGCTGTCATTAAACGACTATCAATAGCGACGATGCAGCGATTGCCAGAAGCATGGCGTGATTTCGTGGTGCCAGCCACGCGGAACTCGGTTTTAGCAATCGCAATATCACCGCTAGTCGTAATAATTTCGGCAATAGATGTGGCTAATAAAGAATCAAAGCGCTGCAGCTCTTCCAATAGAGCTAGATAAGTTATTTCCCAGGCCCGCTTATATTTCTTGGCAAACTCTTTTAAGTAGTGGCGCTCGGCAAAGCTTTCAATCGAAACAGAATAACTAATAGACATAGCCCGGATCTTCTTGGGTGATTAACTCGTAGGGAATGATTTCGTCGGGCTGACAAATCTTGTATGGCAATTGGTTATGAGTAAAATGAACTATTTCGGTGGATTTTTTAGTTTTCCATTTCTGGCAGATTTTTTTGATTAAGCTTAATTCATCTTTAGATAATTCAGCCAGAACCTGCTTTTTGGAACTGTCAGTTTCAGAAATCAATTGTATATCCGATTTGTGGTCAATATTGATTTGACCCGAATTTTCTAGCTCATCAATGGCGCGAAAATATTCGTTAGGCACCGGTCCATAGGGCAAACGGCGGTATTGCATGCCGCTCATGCTCTCCAAGTGTTCGTAAAACCAAGTAAAATCAGCCAAGTATAATAGTTTGGCCAGCTTAGTTTTGACGACTTTGCCATCGCTAGAGGGATGACAACGCAGATAAGCCAGAATCATCTGCTTGTATTTTTCATAGTTCGGTTTGAGGCCACTCTCCACTTGTTCCAAAGACAAGCCAAAGAGATTGGCTAGTTGAGCAGTTTGCGAGAAATTGAGCTCAACCTTGCCCTGTTCAAAAGCGATATAGGAAGACCGGCCGATATGACAGCGGCGGCAGATATCTTCTTGAGATAGGCCTCGTTCCAGGCGCAGCTTTCTAATCATGGTATGATATTTGGGGACCATAAAATTATAGCTAGTGTTCCCCGCCCAAGAACATTGTAGCATCAGCAGGTCTGAAAGTCAAACAGCTGATGTTGTGAATTTAGACATAATAAAAACCGGCTAAGGGGCCGGCTTTTATATGAATATTATTTTGCTGTCAGTTCAATAGAGAAACGATCTTTGTGTCCAACTCCTGAGCGTTATAGCTAGAGGCATTTTTTATTCTGATTAATGGTAGGTTTGCTGAACTAAAGACTTCATTAACAAAGTCATCTCTTTCTATCCGTGATTCTTGGTTATGAGAGCTATCATCCAATTCAATAGCGCAAATTGGATTAATATCGTTTGACTTACAAAGGACAAAATCAACATGATTTTGAATTATTCTAGCTCGACTAGCGCGGTCATATTTAGGTACATAGAATAAATCTAGCAGTCTGACTTTGGAAAAGATCAGTAAATTATGACGATCGGCTATTGGTTTGAGTATGAAGAAAAAGTTTTTTTCGGCATCGGTCAGAAAGTATTTATTTTTGTGATAGGAAATAGCCTTATCTTCTTCCTGTGCTTGTTGTCGATTCTTAAAGTAGTTTAAAATCATAACAAATAGAAATGCTAGCAACA
>CAYNWZ010000004.1:0-30870 GCA_964401085.1 uncultured Gammaproteobacteria bacterium | reverse complement strand
TCCAATACGGTGGTTTTTGCTGTTCCGGTTGAAGCTCTGCGGGCGCTGGAGGGCTTAAATAAGAAATAAGAATGGCGACTCTGGCCAATAAAAAAACCAGCTTCTTTATCGGCTTGGCCGTTTTAATCGGCTTAGAGATTATTAATTGGCGTGTCCAATATCTATATTGGGCCACAGCATTGCTGTTAATTTTATTTTTGGCAATTGTCTGGTTTTCTTTAAGTAACCGTTCCAAGAAATATAAGTTGATGGTTTGGTTAATCCCGGCCCTTAATCTTCTGGCTTGGTGCGGCTTCCTGACGATTGTCAACAGTTCATTGGTCCGGCAATTATTAATTTTGACCACCGTAGTTCTTCAATTATCTTATTGGCGCCGCGGCTGGACAGCTTGGTTGGAGCAAGACCAACCAGCGGCCTGGTGGCGGTTGGTCAATGCTATCAATCTGCTGACTATTTGGTTGGCTGCGGCCGCTCTTTACGGCTGGCAAGCCTTTTTAGCTTGGCCGATTTGGTGGTCATGGTTGTGGTGGTTGATTTTATCCGGCCTAGTTTTGTGGTTGGATTATCAGGCTTCAGCTTTGCCGCTAACAATTCATTGGCCAGTGGTTTTAACGCAGTGGCTGATTGGCGGCCAGATATTCTTGGCGGTTTATTTTTTGCCCAGCTCCCACTTAGTCTTGGCCTATCTGCTGCTAATCGCTTATTATGCTGCCAGTCAGATTGGTCGCGGGAGTTTATTAAAAATTAATACGGCTCGCCGTTTGCGCTATCAGCTTTTAATTTTGACAATGTTGTTGGCCGTGGTTTTATTAACTGCTAAATGGTTTTAATCTAAATATATATTCTTATGAGCTCAACTTTGATTCACAAAAAAATTTCTACTAGCCTGATCTGGTGGATTCTGGCGATTGTTGTTAACTTGGTCTTAGCTTTGGTGATGGTCAAGTATTTTTTTACCATTGAGCAGGCCAATTTGCTTACTTCAGCGACGCTGTCAGGTCAGAACAATGTTGGTTGGCCGATGGCGGTTCATCAAAGCTCGGCTACTAAGCGACCGGCAGCTATTGAGTATAATGAGGCTGCCAATTTGCAGCCGAGCTTATCGTTAAGCTTGGTCAAAGTTTTTCGTCAAACGGACCGTGCTACCTCAACGCCGATTAAGCTGGATAATCTTTATAATCTTAACCAACCGCTAGCTGGCGGCTGGGTGGCGACTAGCGATGGCTGGATGGTTAGTTCGGTTGATTTAGATAACTGGTCGGATTTGGCAGTGGTGGCGGGTAACCGTAAGTTTTATAAAATTGATCAAAAAACTAGTGATCCGTTAACTGGTTTATTCTTTTATCGTCTAGCCGGGGCAGCCAATTTGTCACCAGTTAAATTGGGCGAAGTCGGTTGGAGTCGGCCAGGGCAATTAATGTATAATTTAGATAATTCGGGTGGCCTCAAAGCTATTTGGCTAGAGAGAGTAGCGGCTGGTCAAGATAGCAATATTATTAGCAGTGATATCTTGTGGTCTCGTTGGAAATTCTCGAGCGCTTGGTCTAACTCGGCTATTTTTAACGGTCAAGGCGATCTTTTTGGTTTAGTGGATAATCAAGGAAAAATTATCCCGGCCAATTATATCAAGTCCGGGCTCAATAGTTTATTGGTGGCTGGTAATTTTAAGCGGGTTGTTTTGGGAGTTGAGTATTTTGATTTGAATCGTTTTTCTACCGAACGGAACGGCTTATTGGTCAACCGAGTGACTGCTGACAGCTCGGCCGACAAAGCCGGCCTTAAGGCTGGTGATATAATTTTAAGTATTGATGAAATCAATCTTGATGGTCAAATTGCCATCAATGAAATCTTACAGGGCTATAAGGCGGGCGATCGGGCAAGTTTGATTGTTCAGCGCGCTGGACAGAACCGTCAATTAAGCTGTCAATTTTAAGAATATGTCCAGCCGCACTATTGCCGCCATGCCAAAATTGCTGGGCCGTCAGGTTTTTTTGCGCCTAGATTTAAATGTTCCGTTAAATGGTCAGGAAGTCGCTGAAGATTATAAGATTAAGGCCGCGCTACCGTCAATCAAGGCGTTATTGGATCGCGGAGCCAAGGTAATTATCGCTAGCCATTTAGGCGAGCCAATGGTTAAGGGCAAATTAATAGTTGGCGCTAAAAAGGCTTTAACTATCCAGCCAATTGCCGCTAGGTTAGCTCAACTTCTAGATCGGCCGGTTAAATTTTTGCCTGGCCAAGATTTAGCGGTTTTGCGCCAGAAAATTAACCGAGCCGCGGAAAATATTGTCGTTCTGGATAATTTGCGTTTTTGGCCCGGAGAGTTGGACAATAATCGTGACTTTGCTAAAGAGCTGGCCAGCTTAGCTGATTTTTATGTCAATGATGCTTTTGCGGTCAGTCATCGTCAACAGGCTTCAGTGGCGGCTATTAAAGATTTTTTGCCAAGTTTTGCTGGTATTTT
This sequence comes from uncultured Gammaproteobacteria bacterium, assembly GCA_964401085.1. Lineage (GTDB taxonomy): Bacteria > Patescibacteriota > Patescibacteriia > Patescibacteriales > Patescibacteriaceae > UBA1359. The sequence continues at coordinate 28,406 of CAYNWZ010000004.1, read as the reverse complement.
ATTGGAGCAAGAAGTTGTTAATTTATCTAAAGCGCTCAAGCCAAAACAGCCATTGATTGTTGTTTTGGGCGGCGCCAAGGTTGGCAGTAAGGTCGGCCTAATCCGTCGTTTAGGCCGCAAGTCTTCTAAGGTCTTGCTGGGCGGCGGTCTGGCCAACAATTTTTTAGCGGCCCAGGGCTATCAGATCGGCCAATCTTTAGTTGATGAAGAGAGTATTGATTTAGCGCGGCGCTTAATTAAAGAACTAGGCAAAAAATTAGTTTTGCCAATTGATGTTATTGTGGCTGATTCGTCTAATCAGCCAGCTTTGCGATTAATCAATCAAGTTGGTGACCAGGAAAGAATTTTAGATATTGGTCCGGCGACTATTCAAGAATTCAGCCGGCAGATTAAGACGGGCAAAACCATTGTTTGGAATGGACCGCTTGGCCAGTTTGAGGATGAGCATTATAAAAATGGCACCTTGTTTATTGCCAGGGAAATCGCCTGGCAGTCGCGCGGCGCTGCTTTTGGACTAGTCGGCGGTGGTGAGACTGTTGCCGCTTTGCAGATGACCCAGATGGCCGGCTATATTGACTGGGTATCAACAGCCGGCGGGGCGATGCTGACATTTTTAGGCGGTGAGCCGATGCCGGGCTTAAAAAAGATTATTTAATTTTTATTATAGAAAAACTGTATGGCTAAAATTGTTCAATTGACCGCTCGGGAAATTCTAGATTCGCGCGGTAACCCCACGGTTGAAGCTAAAGTAACCCTGGATAATGGTTTAGTGGCTAAGGCCAGTGTGCCGTCAGGAGCTTCTACGGGTATTCATGAGGCTCATGAATTGCGCGATGGCGATAAAAGTCGCTATGGCGGTAAAGGGGTTTTGCAGGCGGTGACGAATGTTAAAGAAGTTATCGCGCCCAAAATCATTGGTCAAGAAATAATTGCTTTACCCGAGATTGACCGGATAATGATTGATTTGGACGGCACGCCCAATAAAGAAAAATTGGGAGCTAACGCTATTTTGGCAGTATCAATGGCTTGCGCTCGAGCTGGCGCCATGGCTACCGGTCAAGAATTGTATGCTTATCTAGCTAGTATTTATGATTTCGCGACTGCTAATTATCGTTTACCAACACCAAGCTTTAATATTTTTAATGGCGGTCAGCACGCTGATACCAATGTTGATTTTCAAGAATTCATGATTTTGCCATTAATTAATAGCACAGTGGCTGAAAAAGTTCGCTTAGGCGCTGAAGTTTTTCACGCTCTTGGTAAGGTTTTGCAAGAGGCCGGTCTGGCCACCAATCTTGGCAATGAGGGTGGCTATGCTCCTAAGATGGAACGTAGCGAGCAGGTAATGGAAATGATTGTTCAAGCAATGTCGCGGGCCGGTTATCAGCCAAAGGAACAAGTCGGCTTTGGCTTGGATGTCGGATCATCAGAATTGTATGATGAAGCGACTGGCCAATATATTTTTGCTCTAGATAAATGGCAATTTAGCTCAGCTGAGTTATTAGCCAAATATAAAGAATGGTCAGAAAAATATCCAATTATTTCTATTGAGGATGGCTTGGCTGAGGACGATTGGCAGGGTTGGCAAAATTTGACAGCTGAATTAGGCGGTCGAATGTTATTAATTGGCGATGATTTATTTGTGACTCAGACCGAAAGATTGCGGCAAGGAATTGCCAGTAAAGCGGCCAATGCGATTTTAATTAAGCTTAATCAGGTGGGGACAGTAACTGAAACCATTGAATGCATCAAGGTCGCTCAACAGAATAATTATAAGATTATGATATCTCATCGCAGCGGCGAAACAACCGATGATTTCATCGCCGATTTAGCGGTGGCTGTCGGCGCTGATTATATTAAAACCGGTTCAGCCGCTCGCGGTGAAAGGTTAGTTAAATATAACCGTTTAATGGAAATCGAGCTGCAGTTAGCTGGCAATTTTTAGGCGGTTATGGCCGACCAAACGAGTAAGAAAAATGATGACTCTACGGCCAGTTCGGTTGTTCTGGTCTTGTTAGACGGTTGGGGCATTGCCCCGCCAGGGCCAGGCAATTTACTGGCTAGCTTGTCATTGCCGAATTTGAGTGATTATCTGCAGCAGTATCCGCTGGCAGCTTTGGCAACGCCATCAACACACCATGGTTCGGCTAAAGAAGCTTATTGTCAGATTGGTAGTGGCCAGGATCGTAGCTTGATTCCTGGCTTGGGGGGCGTGGCTGACCAGCCCGGCTTGGCTGAATTGTTATCGGCGGCCGGCCGGCGGCAAGCCTACTTTGCAGAAACCGAAAAGTTACCATTATTAATTGAGCATTTAGCTGGCGGTCAGCAAGATTCTGGCATTGAATATCGGGTTGTGGCAACGCCGCTTAATAATGATTATAATGAGCAGGTTTTAGCGGCCAGTCATCAGCTGATTGACCAGGCGGTTAGTTACTATCGTCATCAGCGGCCTGATTTTTTAGCTATCAATTTAGCGGCTTGGAGCTCGGTAGCTAGATATGGCACAGTGGAAGGTGTTACCAAGGCGATTATCGCTTTAGATAAACTATTGCCAAAATTGATTAATCCAATCAGCCAAACTGGTGCTACTATATTGTTAACCTCGGCCTATGGTCGTTTGGAAAGCTTGATTGATCCGCTAACTGAAAAAATGAACTTTGGCCCCAGCAATAATCCAGTGCCGCTAGTTATTATCGGGCGCTCGTGGCTCGGCCAAAGCTTGGGTGAGACCGAGGTGACTACCAATGATTTAAGCGCTTTGCCGTTGAGTGGATCGCTACGGTCAATTGCTCCAACTGTTCTGGCGTTATTGGGAGTTGAGCGACCGGTTTACTTGGAAAATTCGTTACTACCAGTCAATATTAATTAGAATTTTATGGCCGTATTGTTATTGAACGCCGGGTCTACTTCGTTGAAATATCAGCTGTTCAGCGATAGCGGTGAAGTTATCAAAAAGGGCGGCTCCAGTCGAGTCAAAGATTTTGATCAGGCCTTTAGCCAGATAATAGGGGAGCTGGAGTCCAGCGGAGAGATAACCGCTATCGGCCATCGCGTTGTTCATGGCGGCGATCGCTATCATCGGCCAACTATAGTTGACAGTCAAGTTATTGATTATTTAGAAAGTATCGCTAATTTAGCGCCGCTACATTTGCCGTTTAATCTTTTAGGCATACGCTTGGCCACTGAACATTGGCCTAGCTTGCCGCAGGTGGCGGTTTTTGATACGGCGTTTTTTGCCGATTTGCCAACCGTGGCTAAAACCTATGCCTTACCTTTGGAGTTAGCTGCGGAAAAACACTGGCATCGCTATGGCTTTCATGGTTTGTCCCACGAATATTTGACTCAAGCGGCCTCTAGTGAGTTGAACAAAAAATTAGATCAGGTTAATTTAATTATTTGTCATTTGGGCGGCGGCAGTTCGGTTTCGGCAGTGCAAGGTGGTCGAGCGATGGATGTTTCTTTGGGCTGGTCGCCAACCGCCGGTTTGCCGATGATGACCCGTTGCGGTGATTTGGACCCGGGGCTACTGCTGGCCATGATTGAAGAATTGCCAGGACCGATTAATGAACAAAAGATTAGTCAGGTGCGTGAGCTGTTAAATAAGCAATCAGGCTTATATGGGTTGTGCGGTTATGATGACTTTTTGGACATCTTGGCAGCTCGGGAGCGCGGTGAGGCCAAGGCCGCCGCTGCTTTTGACTATTTTGTTTATCGGCTAATGTATTATATCGGAGCTTATTGGGCAATTTTGGGCGGCCGGGTTGACGCGGTTGTTTTAAGTGGGGCTATCGGCGCCGGCAGTTTAGATTTGCGTCAGGCAATCGCTGATAGACTAGCTAGCTGGTGCCCAGCCTCCTTATTGGCTATACCGACCAATGAAGAATTAGCTATGTTTAGAGAGATTAAAAAATTAGGTTTGTAGCCACTATGATGTTGAAGAAAATATGGAATGGATCAATTAATAATATTGGCTGGGCCGCTGTCGTCGTCGGGGCATCTTCGTTTATTAGTCGTTTTTTAGGAGTTTTTCGCGACCATATTTTGGCTGGTCAATTTGGCGCTGGCGACGAACTGGATGTTTATTATGCTGCTTTTCGCGTGCCGGATTTGATTTTTAACCTATTGGTTTTGGGCGCTTTGTCAGCCGGCTTTATTCCGGTTTTTGTCAGTTTGCTAAAAAATAATGATGAACCGGCCGATAATCGTGATGCTTGGCGATTTGCTAATTTAGTTATTAGTTCGCTGGTTGTTATCTTGGTGGTTTTATCAGTAGTTGGTATTGTTTTGGCGCCGCAATTATTACAATTATTGACCCCAGGCTTTTCGGCCGACAAGCTGGCGGCGACTGTTCAGCTAAGCCGATTAATGTTTTTATCACCATTACTATTGGGTATTTCCGGGGTGGTTGGCGGTATACTACAGTCTTTTAAGAACTTTTTTGCCTATTCATTGGCGCCGATTTTTTACAATTTAGGCATTATTGCTGGTGCTTTATTCCTGGTGCCCAGATTTGGTCTTATTGGTCTAGCCTGGGGTGTGGTTATTGGCGCCACCTTGCATTTATTGGTCCAATTGCCGACCTTGTGGCATCTAGGCTTTCATTTTCAGCCGCTTTTGGACTGGCGCGATCAAGCCTTGCGTCAAATCGGTCGGATTATGATTCCACGAACTATGGGTTTGGCGGTCAGTCAGTTGAACTTATTGGTTATGACTGTTTTAGCTTCAGCTTTAGCCAGCGGATCGCTAGCGATTTTTAATTTGGCCAATAATTTACAATCTTTTCCGGTTGGCATTTTTGGCCTGTCATTTGCCATTGCCGCTTTTCCGACTATCTCGGCTTTAGTTAATCAGCCGGATAAGTTGCGGGTCAGTTTGACCGCCACGATTCGCCAAACTTTGTTTTTAGTCATTCCGGCCACTATTATTATCATAGCTTTACGGGCCCAGATTATTCGGGTTATTTTGGGGTCGGGCCGGTTTGATTGGCAGGACACCATCTTAACGATGCGGACCTTGAGTTATTTTGGTTTGTCGATTTTTGCCCAGTCTTTGGCCGCTATTTTAGTTAGAGTTTTTTATGCCTATAAAGATTCGGCCACGCCATTTTGGATCAGCTTGGTAGTGGCCGTGGTCAATATTGGCCTGGCTTGGCCTTGGAGCCGGCAATTTGGGGTAGCTGGTTTGGCTCTAGCTTTTTCGGTTAGCAATATAATTAATTTTGTTTTGCTTTGGCTCGCCCTGCGGCGCAAAGGCAATATTTTAGATAATACAGCTATCGGTATTGGTGGCTTAAGGATGGCTTTGGCGGCGGCTGTTGCCTGGCCGGCGATTTTTGCCGCCAAGAAATTGATTGCCCCGCTGGTTAATATGGATACTTTCTGGGGTATTACCGGCCAGCTGGCCGGGGCGGCCACGACCGGCCTAATGGTTTATTTATTGGTTTGTTTTTTGTTGCGCTGTCCAGAAGCCAAACAATTGTGGCAAATAATTAGCCGCAGATTGCCTGGCGGTCATAAAACAGTGGTTGATGCCGATGAAGCGCGCGGTATTTAGATAAGCGGACAGTTTTTATTAGCTGAAAGTCAAGAATTTTTCTTGACTTTTTTGGTAGATAGTTGTTAGATAAAATGTCCAATTTGTTCTTTACCATGCCAAATAAATAAAAAAGGAGGTGCTATCATGGCACCAAAAAAGCTACATGTCGCCCTCATGTTCTTTCGTCGTAAACCCTGCTCGCAGGTCGATGAAAGTGGTTGTCCCAACATTGAAGTACTGCTCTCGCAGCGCGCGGCATTTCAGTTTGAAGATCCTGCTTCACCAAAATCTCAGTCTTTCTTTCGGGGGATGCAAATCTTTCCTGGTGGAAAGCTGGAAGACGGGGATATGAACCCTTGGCAGCGAGCTTATCTGGAACTTCGCCAAGAGGGCGGCCAGCGCCTTTGCTACTGGCTGGACTCGATCCTAAAGGCCGATCCCGATAGGCTGTTACGGATTGATGAATACTGTTTTGCCGTTGAAGTCCGTCCTGATGACGATTTAGACGGCGAGCAGGAGTTTATCGACCTGATTGAGCTGACCGCTGAGCATAGCTCGGTGGGTTGGTATTCCACCTTAGCGGTAGCTGACTTTGAGAATCTGGCTCTCTATAAGGACAGGGTGCCGGAAGGCATCAAAGCCATCTTTGCTGATGAGGCCGGCTGGATTAAGAAGTTGGCCGAGATGGTTAGTTAGGAGGGGTGATGGCTGAAACTGTTATTTTGGCCATGGCCTTCGGGGTTGGCAGACCAATTAACTATCCCCTAAAAAGGGAGGTTGAAAGGCTAACCAATCTCAAGGGTTATCTGGTCTATACTCAACATGATTTGGGGTCAATTCTGGAGCTCCAGTCGGGGATGTCTTTAGTGATGGCTCATCAAACAGGCGACCACATTTCATCATTAGCCACCATTGAGCAGTTTGCTCAAGCGGCCGAAATGAATGGCTGGAAGTCTGTTAAACTGGTAGCTGCTAGTCAGCATATCTGGCGCTGCGCTAGGGACTTGAAGGAGGTCTTACCGAAAGTTCATGTCCAGCAGATTGCCGTCGAAACGCCATATCTGTCAGATGTTCAGCCCTGGGTAACATCCCCATTGCGGTGGTGGACGCGGGAGCTAATAATCAGGCTTCTGCCATGGCCACTGTATCGGAGATTATGCAGTTAACTTTTTCCACAGCTTGCCTCTTGACAGATTTCTGGAAAGGGGTAAGATGTGGTCATTGTTAAATATCGCACATTAGACAGCATAAAAGGAGGTCGTTTGCTCTATTGTTTCCTGGAAGCTGAGCACTACATAGCGAATACCAGCGCCGATCAACAGGCGCTCGTAGTAAACTGCTATGATGAGATTATCGAGATTCCCATGCTGCGTCTTCTGGGTAGTGAGAGCACTAATGAGCTCATGCTGAGATCTCACGGGCTCATCTGTGCTTTATCCGGCTTTACTTAGCCGTATCAGCATTCGCTATCCCTGAGAAAGAAGATTTTGTTTTCGCCCCCAGCTAAGCTGGGCACTAGTGATGTTAACCAATAACTCCCGGCCAGGAGGAACAATGGCGAACCGGTTCATTTAACAATCAACCCCCCAGTCATTCCGTTCAGTAAAAAAAGCGCAATCGCGCTGGCGGTAGTCTATAAACTGACTAGTTCAGCACCTTAATAGGTGGACAGACGCCCTAACGACTATTTTCACGGACCCTGACTGGGGGTCCTTTTTTTATCCAAGAATTTATTTGATTAGCCATTGACTTAACTTCAGTCGTTAAGCATAATGAAGCTATAATTCACGGGTATGTCCAACATCCGCAATTTTTGTATTATTGCCCATATTGATCATGGCAAGTCAACTTTAGCTGACCGTCTTTTAGAATTTACCGGCACGATTGATCCGCGCAAGATGACTAATCAGGTGCTAGACCGTTTAGATTTGGAGCGCGAACGCGGCATTACCATTAAATTGACGCCGGTCCGGATGAAGTATCAGGGCTATGAGCTTAATTTGATTGATACTCCCGGTCATGTTGATTTTAGTTATGAGGTGTCGCGCAGCTTAGCGGCGGTTGAGGGGGCGATTTTATTGGTTGACGCTACCCAGGGCATTCAGGCTCAGACTTTAGCTAACCTATATTTAGCGATTGAACAAGATTTAGCGATCATCCCGGTGATTAATAAGATTGATTTGCCGGCGGCTGATGTGGATAAAACTAAGGCGGAAATCGTTAAGCTTTTAGGTTGTTCGGCTGACGAAATTATTTGTGCCTCGGGTAAGACCGGCGCTGGCGTACCTGATATCTTAGAGCAGGTCATTAAAGTGGTGCCAGCCCCGGCCGGACATGATGACCAACCGCTGAGGGCCTTAATTTTTGATTCCAATTATGATGAATATCGGGGGGTAGTTGCTTATGTGCGAGTAGTTGATGGCACAATTAAGAAATCCGATAAAATTGATTTAATGGCTGCTCAGGCTGAAAGTGAAGCTCTAGATATTGGTTATTTTGATCCTAATTATCATTCCAGCGGCCAGCTGAAGACTGGCGAAATCGGTTATATTATTACTAGTTTCCGTGAAGTTGGCGAATGCCGAGTTGGTGATACTGTTACTTTAGCCAAGCAAGTCGACCAAGTAAAGCCGCTTAAGGGTTATGCCGAGGTCCGACCGATGGTTTTTGCCGGCATTTTTCCCAAAGAAGGTAATGAGTTTGAGGATTTACGGGAAGCGATGGGCCGCTTAAAGCTCAATGATGCTGCTTTAGTTTATGAACCGGAGCAATCACAGGCTCTGGGCTTTGGCTTTCGCTGCGGCTTTTTGGGACTACTGCATTTAGAAATTTTCCAAGAACGCTTGCGCCGGGAGTTTAACCTTGATTTAATCGTTACTGTGCCCAGTGTGGCTTATCGTGTGCGGCGCAAAAATAGCAATGAGATGGAAATAATTCGCAGTCCGCAGCAATTACCTAGCGCCGGCGACATTGATTTGATTGAGGAGCCGTGGGTCAATTTAGATATCGTTACCCCCAAGGATTATCTGGGGGCGGTTATGAAATTAGCCCAAGAAAAGCGCGGTGTCTATCGCAATACTGAGTATTTAGATGAAACCAGGGTTGTCCTACACTATGAAATGCCGATGAGCATGATTTTGACTGATTTTTATGACAAATTGAAAAGCTCAACTTCCGGCTATGGGTCAATTAATTATGAAATGTTGGACTATCGTCAAGCTGATGTTGTGCGTTTGGACATTCTGGTGGCTGAAGATATGGTCGAGTCGTTATCGATGATTGTTTACCGCGATGAAGCGTTTAGGCGTGGCAAGGAAGTGGTGACAACCCTCAAAGACACTTTGCCGCGGCAGATGTTCGTGATAAAATTGCAGGCAGCGGTGGGCGGTCAAATTGTCGCCGGCGAACGGATTTCCGCTTTCCGCAAAGATGTGACGGCTAAACTTTATGGCGGCGATGTCACCCGTAAGCGCAAATTATTGGAAAAACAACGTCAGGGCAAGAAGAAAATGATGGCTATGGGCCGCGGCAGCGTCGATATCCCCAGTGAGACCTTTGTTAAATTATTAAAACGCTAATTTTTAGAATTTAGATATGAGCAAAAAAAAGAAGAAAGTGACCAGACGGAAGGTTATTAAAGTAATTTGGATTATCATCAGTGCTTTTGTAACTATTTCCATGGTGGCTTGGACGGTAGCCATTGGTTTTTAATATGGCGGCCGAGCGCCTCTGGCAGGTGGCGCCGGCTTTGGCTAACCGCAATTCCAAGTTGGCCGAGCTGAACCTGCCGGAGATTGTTGAACAAGTTTTATATAATCGAGGCTTGGCTAACCCTGATGCGGTCCGCCAGTTTTTGGGTCTCGAGACGCTTAATTGTTCGCCTGGACAGTTGAGTCAGTTAGCGGCAGCGGTTGAGGTGATTGTTGGCCACATTAAAGCCGGCAATTTAATCGTTGTTTATGGCGACTATGATGCCGATGGCGTGACGGCCAGCACTATTTTGCTGGAAACCTTGGCGACCCTGAAAGCCAAGACCAGAATCTGGCTGCCGGATCGTATTACCGAGGGCTATGGCTTGAATAAGCCAGCAATTGATGAACTGGCGGCAGCTGGTGCTAAATTAATCATTACTGTAGATACCGGCATTCGCAATAAAGAAGAGATAGCCTATGCCAAGACCAAAGGATTAGAGGTGGTTGTCACTGACCATCACCGCGAATCGCCGGATTCGGCCGATTGGCCGGATTGCTTAGTGATTGATCCGACCATGGTTAAAGAAGATTATCCCTGCAAGTTTTTAGCTGGAGTCGGCGTGGCCTTTAAAATGGTTCAGGCGCTGTTGCAGCGGTCAACTTTAGATGATGGGCAAAAGCAAAGCCTAGAACGCCGCTGTCTTGATTTAGTGGCTCTAGGAACCATTGCCGATTGCGTGCCTTTGACCGGTGAGAATCGCTTATTAGTTAAACAAGGCATTGAGGTGCTAAATGAATGGCGGCGAGTTGGCTTGCGTGAGCTGGCCCGAGTAGCCCAAATTACCGGCGAGGCCAATGAATGGAATATTAGCTGGCAATTAACGCCACGGATTAATGTGGCTGGTCGTCTAGATCATGCCAATACTGCCTATCGTTTACTGACCACCACTGATCAGGCTGAAGCGGCTCAGTTAGCTGACGACTTGAACCAAAAGAATTTAGAGCGGCAACAAAAGACCCAAGAAATAGTGGATTTTTGTCTTAAAGAGTTATTGGAGCTGCAGGCCGAAGATAGTTTGTTAGCTTTTGTCAGTCCGCGTCAAGAACCGTGGCCAGAGGGGATTATTGGTTTAGTGGCCGGTCGTTTGTCAGAAAAAACGGCCAAGCCGGTTTTAGTGATTACCAAAAGTGAAAATGGTTACAAGGGTTCTGGTCGCAGTAATGTGGAGAATTTTAGTCTGATTGCTCAGTTGGAAGAGGTGGCTAACGATTTAGATCGGTTCGGCGGTCATGCTGGTGCTTGCGGCTTTAGCTTGACCGTGCAACAGTTGCCTAATTTTTTAACTAATATCAAGAAATTAGCGGCGGCTAAATTGACTGGTTTAGATTTACGGCCGAAGTTATTAATTGACGGTGAATTGCCAGCCGATCAAATTGATTTATCATTAGCCGAGTGGCTGGAGAAATTAGCCCCTTTTGGCCAAGGCAATCAGCAGCCCAAGTTTGTGGCTTATCGGCAAACGATTCGTGATATCAATACGATGGGTGCTAATAAACAGCATATTAAATTGCGGCTGGGTAATTATTGGGCGCTAGCCTTTGGTCAAGCTGAGGATTATTTGGCACAGTCTTTACAGCTGGGCAGCCAAATAGACTTAGTTTATAGTCTAGATATTAATCGCTGGCAGGGGCAGGCCGAGCCGCAGTTAAAGATCGTTGATTTACGACCATCAACTGATAAATAAAATAATTAATTATATGGTCAAAAAATTTGTTCATCAATATCTAATTAGTTATACCGATGGCGGTGCTCGTGGTAATCCGGGACCAGCTGGTATCGGTGTAGCTTTACAGAATAAAGATGGGGAAACAGTCGGTGAATGGTCGGAGTTTTTGGGTATCGCCACTAATAATCAAGCCGAATATAAAGCCCTATTATTAGCTTTAAAACAAGCGATGGCCTTGGGGGCGGTTGAATTGGAATGCCGGCTCGATAGCGAATTAGTTGTTAAGCAGCTGAAGGGTGAATACAAGGTTAAGCATCCTGACCTCAAGCCTTTATTTGAGCAGGCCAAAGGCTTGATTTCTCAGATTAAAAATGTTAGCTTTAAGCATATTCCCCGGGAATTAAATAAGCGAGCCGATCAATTGGCTAATCAAGCCATGGACCAGGGTGGAGATTTTTAGGACACATAGCTCAGTTGGTTAGAGCGTACGGTTCACATCCGTAAGGTCGCAGGTTCAAATCCTGCTGTGTCCACCATATTTTATGCAAAAATAAAAGTGACGTTCAGGACGTCACTTTGATAATGTTGTGGTGCGAGGCCAGTGGTCTCGCTTTTTTGTATAATCTCTCGGGAAGTTGCCAGGTTCCCCAGACGTGTGGTTGATGGACTTCAGACAGTCCAGCCGTCAGTAGCTCAAATCTTTGAGCTCCATTCGGTGGCCATGGACTAATCAAGTGGGCAATTATTTTGGCTAAACGGTCGCTTATTCGGCGGTTAAGCCAAAAATACTCTACTTGTTCGTCGGTGGTTAGTTTAAAAGAACCATGTTTTAGCAGCTCTTGCTTTAACAACAGAACTGCCACTACCGGCAACCAGAAGATTAATAAATAGCACATTCTAGCTGTCTCCTTTTTTTGTTTGGCAATATCTTGCCATAGCGCGGTTATTTTGTAAAGACTTCATATTCTTACAGATATAAAAAAGAAGCATCGGCAAGAATGCTTCTTTGGGTTGTGTTGTTAATTGGTCCCGCTTGCCCAGGAGGTTGTTATTGGATGAGTTGGCGGACGGCGGCCAGGGCGGCATCCTCATGTTCCGGCTCAACATTTGCCTTGGAAGCAAATCCAGAGGCGGTGATGCCGGCGGCTTTGATAGCCCCGAGGATGTCCAGCTTATTATCGCTGGCCCCGAAGGAAATTTGCAGAGTGGGATGGCCGACGGATTTGTTGAAGGCCATGCCTTCAACTACCACGATTTTGGTGCCGAGCTTGTATAGCTCAGACATCAGGGTAGTCATATCCACGGCCATTCCGGTAGTGACGACTCGGACGATACCGTCGCCCAAGTCTTGACGGGCGGCGATAATTTCCTGGTGGTTGGCCAGGATTTTATCGTACTCGGCTATCCAGCCGATGATGATTTCGTCGGGCTGGGTATGTTCGGCGAAATACTTCGCCAAGTAGACCCGACGGCCGTCATCGGCAATTTTGCTTTTGACAGCTTGGTTGACCAACCTACCGAAGTGGGTGTCAAAGTTCATCTTGTCTCCGGCATTGGCAGCGCCCAGTAATTCCTGGGTGTGCTCGTCTGCCTCGTCGCCGAGCAGGCTTAGCAGGAGGGCGCCGGACGATTTGATGGCACCGGTGGCCTGAGAGACCGGCTGAATGGCCAGCTCATCAAAGTTCAGGTCGGCAGCCTTGAAGGCCGCTTCCCAATCCTCGCGACTGTGCTCATCGAGCACACCGACGACTTGATGGCCAGCGGCGACGATACGGCGGAGAAAATCCACTGTCATCGTCTCATCTCGATTGTTGACGGCGAGGTCAACAAGCAAAACTTGGCGGTTAGCCGGCCAGGTGGTCGGGTCGATTTTGTCAACCGTGAAGGCCTGGGTGAATGTGACCTCCGTGTTCGGTTCACAAATGGTGCGAAGGGCGGCGGCACTGGTGCAGACGCCATCCACGGATCCGACGCTGACGACAAAGTTAAAAGATTGCATGTATCCTCCAACCGAGTCGGGACAGAGCTAGGGCTTATAGGGTGGGGTGCCTAGATGTCTTTTTCCGATACTGGTTATTTTATTTTTTAGGTACTAACTAAACTATAGCACATTAAAGTAATTTTGTCAATAACATACAACTAAAAATAGTTGACTATTAGCCCGGTAGCTGTATAATAAATTCCAGACCAGACAGCCAGCGGGCAGCCGCTATTTAGTTTACTAAGTAGAGGAAAGTCCGGACTCCCGCGGCGCTTCGGCGCCGTGTCGCGATAACGGGTAACGCCCGCCGCGTCCGTCGTGAGATGGGCGTAGGGAAAGTGCCACAGAGACAATACTAGCGATTATATCGTCAAAGGTGAAAAGTCAGTTGGTGTTGCGGCTGGCCGTAGCTACAACTGTCGCTAACCAGTAATGGTTAGCCGTGGTAAACCCTATCTGGAGCAAGAGCAAACTTTTGGTTCGCCAAAAGACCAAGTAGCTCGCTGGAGCCGTCGAGCAATTGACGGCCAAGATAAATGGCTGCCGTCCCTTTAGGGATACAGAATCCGGCTTATAGCTGGCCGTCGGTCTAAAATCTAAATTTATGAAACGCAGCGAATTATTCTTTTCTTTTATTTTGGTACCGGTGGATTTTTTAATGGTTTTTTTAGCCGGTATTTCTGCCTATCATCTGCGGGCCAGTGAGATGGCCACTGGCATTCGGCCGATTTTATATAATTTGCCTTTTGGCGAATTTTTATGGTCGCTAGTCGTGGTGGCTGCCGCTTGGTTAGCTATTTTTGCGGTGGCTGGACTCTATCGGGCCCGTGGTATTAAGCGGTTCGACGAGTTGAACCGAGTTTTTTTTGCTTGTTTTGCCGGCTTCGGTTTAATTGTGATTTATATTTTCTTTTTTCGTGAATGGTTTTCTTCACGGTTTATTATTCTAGTCGGCTGGTTGTTGGCCTGGGCCTATGTTAGTTTAGCGCGGTTGATTGTTCGTTTCGTTCAAAAACAGCTATTTCGTTATGGTACCGGCGTTCACCGAGTCGTGATTGTCGGCCGCGGCGCTTCAGCTGATAAATTAATTAGGGAATGGTTCAGCCATCGCTCTAGGGGTTATCAGGTGGTCAAGCATTATGATGATTTTAGTTTGGAAACAGCTCAGGAATTAGCTGAATATTTGCAGATCAAAGAAGTTGATGAAATTATTCAAGCTGATCCCAATTTAAGCAAAGCCGAAGTGGTCCGGCTCTATGATTTTGCTGATGAGCATCATTTGACCTTTAAATATATTGCTGATTTATTGGATACCAAAGTTTTAAAGACCGAAGTTGACGAAGTCGCCGGCATACCAGTAGTCGAGGTCAAGAAGACCACGCTGGATGGCTGGGGTCGGATTAGCAAGCGTTTATTTGATATTGTTGTCTCTGGTATTTTGATTATTATTTTAAGTCCAATTTATTTGCTCACCGCTATCGCCATTAAGCTGGATTCAGCTGGACCGGTTTTCTTTAGCCGATTGGATGATGGCTCACCGCTGTGCCGCATCGGTCAGGCTGGCCGTAAATTTCGTTATCTAAAATTCCGCTCAATGGTGCCGGGAACCGATAGCTTACGCTATACTGAGCTGGCTGATCGCAATGTCCGCGATGACGGTCCGATGGTCAAGATCAAGGATGATCCGCGGATTACTAGGGTTGGTAAGTTTATCCGCCGTTTTAGTATCGATGAACTGCCAGAATTATTCTTAGTTTTTATCGGTTCAATGAGCCTGGTCGGTCCGCGGCCACATCTACCAGAAGAAGTGGCTAAATATCAGCGGCACCACAAGAAAGTGTTGACCATCAAGCCGGGAATTACTGGTTTGGCTCAGGTTTCCGGTCGTTCTGATTTGAGTTTTGAAGAGGAAGTTAAGTTAGATGTTTATTATATTGAGAATTGGTCATTAGCTCGCGATATTCGCATTTTATTAAGAACTCCGATGGCGGTCTTGCGTCATCGTCAAGCTGCTTAATTATGAAAATTGCTTTGATTCATGATCACCTAGCTCAGGATGGCGGGGCTGAAAAGGTACTGAAGGTGCTGGCCGAAATGTATCCCGAGGCCGATATTTACACTTTGCTTTATGAGCAAAAGCACGCCGATAAATATTTTTCCGGACGGACAATCAGGACGTCGTTTATTCAGCGAGTGCCCGGTGGAGTCAAGCATTATCGTTGGTTTTTGCCGTGGATGCCAATGGCGGTAGAATTTTTTGATTTATCTGACTATGATTTGGTCATTTCTGACGCTAGCGCTTTTGCTAAGGGTGTGATTACTGGTCCCGAGGTGCCGCACATTTGTTATTGCCATACGCCGACCCGGTATTTGTGGGACTATACTCATCGCTATATTGCCGAACTCAGATATAATAAGTTTTTGAAAAAAATTGTTTCTTTGTTTTTAAACTATTTACGATTATGGGACCGGCAAGCAGCTGATCGGGTTGATTATTTTATCGCTAATTCCCAATTGGTCCAAAAAAGAATTAAGAAATATTATGGTCGTGATAGCCAGGTTATCTATCCGCCAGTTGACATAGATGCCTTTAAGGTTGTTGACCAGCCGAGTGATTATTTTTTAATCGGCGGTCGGGTGGTGGCCTACAAGCGGTTTGATTTAGTGGTTGAAGCCTTTAAAGAATTGGGCTGGCCGGTGAAGATTTTTGGCGATGGCGTTGATTTGGCCAGATTAAAGAAGATGGCCGCCGGAGCCAGCAATATTGAGTTTTTGGGACGAGTTGATGAAACCAAGAAAATTGAATTATATCAAAATTGCCGAGCCTTTTTAAACCCGCAAGAAGAAGATTTCGGCATCACTGTTGTTGAAGCGATGGCTTGCGGCCGGCCGGTGATTGCTTATGCTAAGGGTGGAGCGCTGGAAACAGTAGTTGATGGTCAAACCGGTGTTTTCTTTTCAGAACAAACCGCGAAGTCGTTAGTGGCGGCCTTACGCCGCTTTGACCAACTGTCGTTTGATCCGGCAGTTATTCGCCAGCAAGCCGAACAATTCTCTCGGCAAAACTTTGAGCAACAATTCCAGAATTTTGTTAATCAGGTGCTGGCTGACTTTCGGCAGCGTTAGATAATATGCAGATTGCCGTTGACGCTCGGCCGCTACTCGCCAAACAGATCAGCGGCATTCCCGAATACACCGGACGATTAATTGATGCTTTGACAACTGCCCATCCAGAAGTGGAGTGGCAGCTTTTTTATAGCAGCTGGCAGCAGCGGCCGGATAACTGGCTGGCTCTTGGCGATAAACCGAATGTCCGCTGGTGTCCGCTAAAATATCCGAACAAATTAATTAATGGCGCGGCTTGGTTATTTGATCGGCCGCGGCTGGATAAATATTGTCCGGCCGATATCTTGTTATTGCCGCATTTTAATTTTACGCCGCTAACTGGTCAAACGCCGACCGTCTTGACGATCCACGATCTATCATTTTTGCGCCAGCCGGAATTTTTTTCTTGGCGCCGTCGCTTTTGGCATGCCAGCTTGCATTTACAGAAGCTAGTAAATCGTGCCAACAGAATTGTCGCCATTTCGGAATATACTAAGCATGATTTGATGGAATTATTAGCCGTGCCTGAGGAAAAAATTACGGTTATTTATTCGGCAGCTAATCCGGCTTTTCAGCCAATTGCCGCTAACGATAAGCGCTTAATCCGTTGTCGCCAGAATTATAATTTGCCCCAGCGGTTTATTTTATCGCTAGCGACCTGCGAGCCGCGCAAGAATTTAGTTAATATTATTCGAGCCTATGATAATTTGCGCCAGCGTCGTCCTGATTTAGCTGATTGCCAGCTGGTAATCGCTGGCGGTCAAGGTTGGAAACAAGGAGCGGCCCGAACGGCCTGGCGGCAGGCAATTAATCGTCAAGACATTCATTGGCTCGGCTATTTGCCAGCGGCTGATTTACCGGCCCTATATAATTTAGCCAGTTTGATTGTCTATCCATCTTTTTATGAGGGCTTTGGCCTGCCAGTTTTAGAGGCGATGGCCTCAGGTCGGCCGGTGATTGCTGCGGCGGCGACGGCTTTGCCGGAAATTGCTGGCAGTGCGGCTGTATTAGTTGATCCGGCTGATAATTTAGCTTTATCTCGAGCGATGGAACAGGTTTTAATCAACCGTCAATTAGCCGAACAATTGGCCCAGGCCGGCCTTCATCAAGCTAGCCAATTTAGCTGGCAAAAAACCGCTGAGGAGTATTGGAAATTACTGAAATTTAGCTCATAGGCTAAATGACAGTGTCAGCTCTTTTTGTTATACTAAAATTGTTATTAATCCGTTAATTATTCCCCCAATGCCTGACCAGTCTTTTGTCCACCTTCATGTCCACAGTCACTATTCCCTGCTTGATGGCATGGGTAAGATTGACGAATTGGTGGAGGCGGCCAAAGCCGATGGGGCCACAGCTGTGGCCTTGACCGATCATGGTGTTATGTATGGGGTGGTCGAGTTTTATCAGAAATGTCAGAAGGCTGGAATCAAGCCGATTATCGGAGTAGAAACCTATTTATCGCCTAGTTCACGCCATGATAAAAATAGTCAAACAGAGCGCAGCTATCATTTAATTTTGCTGGCTAAAGATCAGGTTGGTTATAGCAATCTGTTGAAGCTAGTTAGTATTGCTCATTTGGAAGGTTTTTATTATAAGCCGCGGATTGATTGGGAGTGCTTGCAAGAACACAGCCAGGGCTTAATCGCCATGAGTGCTTGCCTAGCCGGGGAGATTCCACGGCTAATTATGTCTGGTAAAAAAGAGCAAGCTAAAAAGCGGGCGTTAGAATATAACCAATTATTCGGTCAAGGCAACTATTATCTAGAGCTGCAAGATCATCCGCACTTGCCTGAGCAAGAAATGGTCAATCAAGAGCTGATTAAATTGTCTCAAGAAACCGGTATCCCGCTGGTGGCGACTAACGATGTTCACTATATTAGAGCCTCGGATCGCGATGTCCAAGATGTTTTGCTGTGTCTGCAGACTAAACACAAAAGAAATGATGCCGGCCGGATGAATATGTTGGAGGATGATTATTCTTTTCGGCCTAACGCTGAGATGGTGGCCGCTTTTGCCTCAGTTCCTGAAGCCATTAGCAATACTGTCAAGATTGCCGATCAATGTAATTTGGAGTTGGCAATGGGTCAAGTTCTGTTGCCTCATTTTGCCGTGCCCGATGGCCTGACGGCTCAAGATTATTTGCGCCAGCTATGTTTAGATGGACTGGTCAAGCGTTACGGCCAAACCTATGAGGAGATAGAGCCGCTTTATCGGGAACGGATGGATTATGAGCTGGAGATTATCGCTAAGATGGGTTTTCCAGATTATTTTTTGATTGTTGCTGATTTTATTAACTGGGCCAAAGATAACGCTATCGTGGTCGGTCCTGGTCGTGGCAGCGCCGCTGGTTCGTTGGTTTGTTATTTGATTGGCATTACTGAATTGTGTCCGATTGCTTACGATTTATTATTCGAAAGATTTTTAAATCCGGATCGTATTTCTATGCCGGATATTGATACTGATTTTGCCGATATCCGTCGTGAAGATGTTATTGAATATGTTTCAGAAAAATATGGCCGCGATCATGTTTCGCAAATAATTACTTTTGGAACAATGGCGGCCCGGGCGGCGATTCGTGATGTTGGGCGAGTTTTAGATGCTGGCTATGATTTTTGTGATAAGCTAGCCAAGATGGTGCCGATGTTTATGAAATTGCCCGAGGCCTTGGAGCAAGTAGCCGAGCTTAAGCAGATTTACCGGCAAGATCAGCAAGCTAAACAGATTTTGGATTACGCTCAGCGGCTGGAAGGTTGTGCTCGGCATGCCTCAACCCATGCTTGCGGCGTTTTGATTACCAAGGATCCGTTAACTGAATATACCCCAATTCAGCATGCTTCATCAACCGACCGGACAGTTGTTTGCCAGTATTCGCTACATCCAGTCGAAGACCTGGGGTTGCTGAAGATGGACTTCTTGGGCTTAAAAAATCTAACGATTATTGAATCGGCAATTCGTATTATCAAGGCCACCAAAGGCGTGGAGATTGATATTAATCGAATTCCGCTCGATGATCAGGAAGCTTTTGGTCTCTTTCAGCGCGGTGAGACAACCGGTGTTTTTCAATTTGAATCATCAGGTATGAAGCGCTATTTGCGCGACCTCAAGCCGACCAATCTGGAAGACATCATTGCCATGGTGGCTCTGTATCGGCCTGGACCGATGGAGTGGATTCCTGATTATATTGCCGGCAAGCATGGCCGTAAAAAACCGCAGTATCTGCACCCAAAATTGGAGCCGATTTTGGCTAAAACTTATGGGGTGGCTATCTACCAGGAGCAAGTCATGCAGATTGCTCGCAGTCTGGCTGGTTTTACCATGGGCCAAGCTGATGTTCTGCGCAAAGCCATGGGTAAAAAGATTGCTAAACTGCTAGCTGAGCAAAAAGAAAAGTTTATTGCCGGCTGTGTAGATAATGGCGTTAGCCAAAATCTAGCCGAAAAAGTGTTTTCTTTTATTGAGCCATTTGCCGGGTATGGCTTTAATCGTTCCCATGCCGCCTGTTATGCCATGGTTGCTTACCAGACTGCTTACTTAAAGGCTAAGTATCCGACAGCCTTTATGGCAGCGCTGTTGGCAGCCGATCAGCAAAATAGCGATCGAGTAGCCATTGAAATTGACGAATGCCGGCATATGGGCATTGAGGTTTGCCAGCCGGATATTAATCAATCGTTTGATTCTTTTACTGCTGTTAATGAGGCGCTAGTAGATAAGCCGACGATTCGCTTCGGCTTGTTGGCCATTAAGAATGTTGGCGAGCACATTGCCGAGGTCATTAAAGATGAGCGCAAAGCTAATGGCCATTACCAAGATATGGCTGATTTTTTGCGGCGGATTACTGATAAAGATTTAAATCGTAAATCACTGGAAAGCCTGATCAAAGCTGGCGCTTTTGATGCTTGGCATGATCGTCAGCAATTATTGGATAACTTAGATGTCCTGCTTAAGTATAATAAAGATTCCAATCAGAATCGTTTGAGCGGTCAGAATAGCTTATTTGCTGGGGTTGGCGGCGTGGAACATCAGCCGCTTACTTTGCGGTCAGTGCCACCAGTTAATCGGCAAACTAAATTGGGCTGGGAGCGGGAGTTATTGGGTCTATATATCACCGAACATCCTTTTGTGGATTTTAAGAAGCAATTAGGCTCGGCATTAACACCAATTAAAGACCTGGCGACTCTTAGCAATGAACAGAATATCACTATCGGCGGCATGGTGGTTAGCAGCAAGAAGATAATGACGCGGGCCAATCAATCAATGCTGTTTGTTAAGCTGGAAGATGAAACTGGCAGCACGGAGGTAATCGTTTTTCCAACCCTATTGGCGACCAGTGGTGAGGTTTGGCAGGATGGTCAAGCTATCTTGTGTCAGGGGACCATTTCTGATAAAGACAATGAGCGCAAGATTTTAGCTGATAAAGCAATTTATTTGACATTAGATAATCTAGCCGATCAATTGGCGGCTTTTCGTGAATTGCCTGGACAGAAGCGGCGGGCTAAGTCAGGAAATTGGGCGGGACCGGCAGCGGCCAGTTCGGCCGATCGTCCGGCCATTAGCGGAACAGCTAGCAGCTTGGCTGAACCATTTGATTTAATTTTAAATCAAGAGTTTGACCAAGACCGGCTAGTCCAGCTGAAAGAGATTTTATTAAAATATCCTGGTCCGAGTCAGGTATATTTAGAAATCAATCTAAACAATAACAAACAAAGGATAGCGACTGGATTTAAGGTCAATCGCCAGCCCAAACTTCTAGCAGAATTGATGGCCAGATTTGCCGGAATGGTCAAATTTTAGCTATAATAGGAAAAGATGATATTTTTATTAAAATCTTTTTATGCCTGTCAAAAAAATTAAAGCCGTTGCCGCCAAGTCCAGCAGTAGTTCAACTCGACCAGCCCGTCGTTCAGCTGGTCGTCCGCCCAAAGCGCGGCCAGCGCGGCCAGCGTCTCGACCATCAACCAAAGCCCAGCCGGCTGTTAGAAAAAAAACTGTTCGTCGCCAGCCGTCGGTTCAACCTCAGGTGGTGGTGGTTACCAACCAGCCGTTGATTACTGATGAAGAGATGACTGTCTGGCAAACGGTCCGCCAGGAAAATGACCAACCGAAACAGCTGGCCGATAATTCAGTAGTGCCAGCAAGCCAGCCCAGCCAAGCGCCAATTGACGAGCCATTTATTAATCAATGGCCGGCGGTTAATAGTTATACGCCAACCGAATCGGACCAGCGCTCTGGTCGTCTTTATCGTCGCTTAGCTTTGTTTTTTATCGGCCTAATTGCCATTGTCGTAATGGTGATGTTTTACTATTCATTAATTAGGGTCAAAATAACTATCTATCCTAAAGGCGACCAACCGGCTCGGCAACAGACAATTGTTTTGACTGACACCGTGCCGGTGACCGATGGAACGGCGCCAGCTAAATTTTTACAAATCAATAGCGAGTATCGGCAAACATTTCGGGCGACTGGTCAAGGTCAGGCCACTAGCTCGGGCAAATTGGCCGGTCAGGTAACTTTGGTCAACACAACAGCTAAAGATCAGCCGTTGCGAGCCACTACCAGATTGTTGACCGCCAATGGCGTGCTTTATCGTTTGCGAAATTTTGTAACTGTGCCGGCCGGTGGACAGATTGTTACCGAAGCCTATGCCGACCAGGTCAAGGCGGAGAACGCCGTAGCGGCTGCCACCAAATTCACCATACCGGGCCTATGGTCTGGCCTGCAAGACAAGATTTATGCCGTGGCCAATCAGAATATTGATTATCAAAGCGATGGTCAGGCCATTGTTTTGGCGGCTGACTTAGAACAGGCAATCAGTCAGGCCAAGCAAGCGGCTGCGCAGCAAGCCAAAAGCCAGCTCGATCAGCAAGCTAATGGTGAGACCCTGGTTTATTGGTTGGATGACAGTCAGTGGCCGGTTAGCAGTGATGCTCAGGCCGGCGATCAAAAAGCCGAATTTACTGTGACGGTTAAAGTAGCGGCTGGCGCGGCCATAGTTTCCGCCGAAGCAATAAAGGGCTTGCTCAGTCAATCCGAAGATGCTGCTAAGGTTGATGAGCAATCGTTGTCCTACCAGCTATCGGCCTGGCAGCCGCAGCAACATCAGGCCCAATTAAATGTCAGTTATAAGGCTGAATTAGTTGCTGATCAAGCTGACCAGCTAGTTGATAAGCGGGCGTTGGTCGGTCTCAGTCGTCAGCAGCTGGAAACTTATTTATCTGGCCAGCCGAATGTGGCCAGCTATAAGATTACTTGGCAACCGGGTTTCTTAAGTAAGGTGCCGGGAACAGATAAGATTCAATTGCAGCTTGGACGTTAGCTTGTTGCAGTTTAAATATTAAAAAACCGCTGCCAACTGGCAGTGGTTTTTTAATAGCGGAGGAATATCAGTGATCTAGATATCTAGATTGGTAACCTTTTTGGCATGAGTCTGGATAAAATTCTTGCGAGGAGCCACCTCGTCACCCATTAACATCTCAAAAATTTCGCTGGCCATGGCGGCATCTTCAACCTCAACTTGGCGCAAAACGCGGTTCTCTGGATTCATGGTTGTCGACCACAATTGTTCCGGATTCATTTCACCCAAGCCTTTGTAGCGCTGGATATGTAATTTGGCTGGCGATTTGACGGCTTTACTTGGCTCATTGTCTTGACCATCATTATTTTCGTCGTCGGTTGATTCATCTTGATTAGAGTCGCTAGTGCTTTCATCTTGGTCTTCTTCAATTTCTATCACGGCCATGGCGCCGCCAAGCTCTTTAACTATCTTGTCTTTTTCTTCATCAGAATAGGCATAGCGGGCTGTCGCGCCCTTTTTGATTTGATAAAGTGGCGGCTGAGCGATATAGAGGTGGCCATTAGTAACTAGCGGATTAAAGTGGCGGAAGAAGAGGGTTAGTAGAAGAGTTCGAATATGGGCACCATCAACATCAGCATCAGTCATGATAACGATACGGTGATAACGCAGACGACTGACATCAAATTGGTCGTCAATATTGGTGCCGAGAGCGATGACCATGTTTTTTATTTCGTTGTTTTCCAACATTTTATCCAGGCGAGCCCTTTCAACATTAAGAATCTTGCCACGTAGCGGCAGGATGGCTTGAAAGCGACGATCGCGTCCTTGTTTGGCGCTGCCGCCGGCGCTGTCGCCCTCAACGATAAACAGTTCGCACTCTTCAGCTTTGCGGCTAGAACAATCGGCCAACTTACCAGGTAAAGTGGCACTATCTAGAGCGCTTTTACGCAAGATGGCGGTCCGGGCAGTCCGAGCGGCAATGCGGGCCTGAGCTGATAGTAAGCATTTACTGAGTATTTGTTCAGCCTCTTTGGGGTGTTCCTCAAGAAAAGTGGTTAAGGTTTCGCTGCAAACTTGCTCAACATAACCCTTAATCTCAGCATTGCCCAGCTTGCCTTTGGTTTGGCCTTCAAATTGTGGATTGGGTAACTTGACGCTAACGATAGCCACTAAACCTTCGCGAACATCATCGCCGGTTAGGTTGTCCTCTTTTTCTTTAAGGATGTTTTTAGCCCGAGCGTAATTATTAAGAACTCTGGTTTGGGCGCTGCGGAAGCCGACTAGGTGAGTGCCGCCCTCCATATTGATAATATTATTGGCAAAAGCCAGGACGGTTTCGTTGTAACCATCATTGTATTGCAGCGCTAATTCAACCTTGACATCATCCAATTCTTTTTCAGCATAAAAAACAGTTTCATTCTTGACCTGATTGTTGCGGTTGAGGCTTTTAATATATGATCTGATGCCGCCTTCAAAGTAAAAGGAATAATCTTTGGAACGATGGTCAGGTCGGCGATCATGTAGCTTAACGGTTACGCCTTTGGTAAGATAGGTTTGTTGACGGAAATGATCAAGAATAGTGCCCCATTTGAAATCGGTAGTATCGAAAATGGTTCCATCCGGCCGAAAAGTGATTGTAGTTCCATGCTGATCAGCGTTGGCTTTGCCAACCTTTTTAGCTGGTCCGCTGGGCTTACCGCACTGATATTCTTGTTCCCAAACAGCGCCATCACGGTAGACAGTGGCCTTCAAATAGGTGCTTAAGGCATTAACCACTGAAACGCCGACGCCGTGCAAGCCGCCCGATATTTTATAACCGCTGCCGCCAAATTTGCCGCCAGCGTGAAGCTTGGTCATAACTGTTTCCAGGGCTGAGACGCCGGTGGTTTTATGAATGTCGACTGGAATGCCGCGGCCATTATCGGATACTTCGACTAAGCCATCGGGCAACAGGGTAATCTCAACCGAATCGGCATAATTAGCCATTACCTCATCAAAGCAATTGTCGGCGACTTCCCAGATTAAATGGTGTAGACCGGTTGACGAAGTCGATCCGATATACATGCCTGGGCGTTTGCGGACCGGCTCTAAGCCCTCAAGGACGGTGATTGCTTCAGCGCTATATTCAGCAGTGGCTTGTTGGAAATTCTTGTTCATAACTGTTTTTACATAAAAAATATAGCCGGATAGGCTAAGTGCTAACTTAAGTATTTTAGCAAGAAAATTGGTGTCTGGCAAGCTGTTGGCTTGAGCTTCCAGCTTGTTTTTCCAGCGGCTAATTGATACAATAATAAAGCAATCGTCTAGCGGTTGTTATTAAAATTATCTTCGTGAAAAAAGCTTTATTTAGCAATAATTTACCTGAGGACACCGCAACTAGCCAATCACCGGCCAGGCATTATTCGTCATCATCCGGTAATTGGTTATGGATTGCTTCAGCCCTGCTATCGGTTGTATTCATTATTGTTATTTCTCGACTGATTGTGGTGTGGGGTCAGCAAGCTAAAGTTGAAAATCAGCCTCAGCCACCGGCCAGTCCAAACCAAATCGTTGAACAGCCGACATTACAGTTCGGCCAAGATGCCGATCCGGGAACTATAGCTCGCCAAGATCCAGATTTTAGGGCCGATCAATTGGTCTTTAGTCAAATTTATCAGGCTCCAACCACTAGTTGGTCAGCGGCTATTGTGGCTAATCAGGCTCAGGCAGTAGAACTGCCGCTCAATGTCAAGAGTCAGGCGGCTAATTATTACGAAATACGCCGACGCTACAATTTGGAACCGCTGATCAAAAAAATAAATGAACAGGGCTCGGTGATTATTGATAATCCATTCGGTCAACCCGAGCAGGATTTTTTTAGTTTTTATCAGGCGGCGCGCCAAGATAAATGGCCGGTTATCATTACCAATGATGCCATTTTTTATTACTATCAAAACAATCTTAAAGAAGTTTATAAAGCTCTTGAAGCTGGACTTTATGATGGCTTGTGGCAAATCAGTCTTAATTTATTTGATTCAGCCAATCGACGCTATCAGGCGGCAATCAGTCAGGCGGTTGGTGGCAATGATCCGTTATTAGAGGCCTATCGTCTCAATGTCCAGTACTGGGCGGTAACTTTAAGATTATTGGCGCCCAAGGATGGCCAAATTAGTTCTGATGGCCTAGCGGCGGCTGCAACTGCGTTCCAAACTGGCGACGATCAAATATATAAGATGCCAGCCTTAAGCAATGATTTAAAACAGGAAGTTGAGCAAGAGGTGGCGTTGATTCAAAAAGCGGACGGTCCAAAATTGTCGCCACTTTTCGGTCAGCTTTTTGATTATCGGTTATTTAAACCAGATGCTAGCTACCAATCGGGTGGCCGCTTGGCCAATTTCTCTCTGGCCAGCCAATGGCTTGGTCGACCATGGCCAATCTATTATCGTAATCAAGATTGTCCCGACTGCCAACTAGATGCTGATGATTGGCGAATGGATTTTTTGGCGGCCAATATTTTAGCGCGTGATTTATCCAGTAATCAGGAGGTTAAGAATTATTGGGCTAAGGTTTACAAGACTATCAGCTATTTTGCCGGTTTGCGTGATGATTTGACCTATATTCATTATGTAAAAGCCCAGCAAGATGTTTTATCTGGCCAATCTTTAGAACAAGTGGCTCGCCTTGATGAGGCAGCCAGGGTAGCGGTTTTGGATAAGTTGCAAGCAGCTGTTTTAAAAAACTCTTTTTCTATTGCCGATGGCGGTCGTGATCGTCGCCAATTAAAAGAGCGGCCTAATATCGGTCTACGAGTTTTGCAGGAGCGATACTGGCCGGGGCAAAGTATTGACTGGACTAAGATTGGTGCCCGACTGGATAATTATATTAATCAACAGTCAGCTAAGGACTGGCAAGCTAATCAATTTTGGTCGAGTCTGGGGATGCTTAAGGATTGGCTAGCCAAGATTCTGGCGATTGATAAGTCGTGGATTCGTCCAGCTTGGTGGCGAGAACAGCAGCTGGCACTAGCCAAATTCTATTTAATTAATTGGCAATTGCCCGCCGATCAATGGTCGTCAATTTTACCAAGTAGCGGATTAGCGCAAAACACTGTTACGGCTGACAGTTTGATCGCGGTTGATACTAGCGGCCTGCCGGCAATTGAGCGGCAGATTGCCACGGCCAAAATGTTGCGTCTGGCTTTAGCTAAACTTCAGGTTAGCAATCTGTTATCGGAACAGCGTCTTAATGAAACAATTGACACTTTGCAGTTTATGCGAGATTTAGCCGTTAAGCAGGCTAGCGGTCAACCTTGGACCAAGGATGATCAGACGGCGGCCAGTAATTTTTTTCAGCGGAGCTTATTGAAGGCTGGCCGCAAAACTATTAGCGACCAAATTAACAATCCTGAGCCATCGCAACAAAGACTGCGGGCTCGTTTAGAGATTAGAAAGATTGCTGGGCAGACGATGATTTTAGTCGGCCCAGTTATGATGCCTTAATTTTAAAATATTATGCCTATTAAGAAAGTGGTTTCTACCGAGAACTCTTTGCCAGATCGTTTGGGTGATGGCGATATTTCCTTAAAAAAATTATCATTTGGCCTGTGGTACCTGCGTCATCGTCGGTTATTTTATAGTCTGGCTATCGGCACTTTAGTGGTGTTGGCGATTGCTGGCTGGATTTATGGGTTTTATGGTTTAGGCCGTTATTTTATTTTTGATCGCAGTCAAGATCGACAATCATTGCTGGAGATAGCGCAAAATGGCGTCAATCTATTGGCCGGCCGGACTAACCAACCGTTGAGCATTAGCGAGGTTAAGGTTTTTGGTAATAACCCTAGCGACTTGCTAGCTGAGATTTATAATCCCAATAGTCGGACAGCAGTTTATTTTAAATATTCTTTCACAGCCAATGGCCAACCAATTGTTCAGCGTGAAGGCTTTGTGCTACCTGGTCAGCGCAAATATCTAGTAGCTACCGGTCAACAAGTTCCAGCCGGATCCGCGGTGCAGCTGGCTATTTCGCAAACATTTTGGCAGAAGCTCAATGCTCGGCAGATTCCGGATTGGCCGGCTTTCTTATCTAGCCATGATCAGCTGGCAATTAGTGATCGGCAGATTGGTTTTGCTGGATCGGGTGGCCAAGCGGTGACTCAGGTCAAATTCCGCCTAGATAATAAGACTGCCTATGGCTATTGGTCAGTACCAGTCCTAATGTTGGTTTATCAGGGAGATAATTTAGTCGGTGTTAATGAGTTGGTTTTATCTAAGGTAAAATCAGGCGAATCGCGAGTGGTTAATTTTTCTTGGCCAGGCCTTAGCGGCGCCGATCGTCTGGAAGTAGTGACGATGGTTGACTACCTCAATACTAGCAACTATCTGCCGCTGGAAGACTAGTCTATGGTAGGAAGATTTCGTCAGTATTGGCGGCGCAATGATTGGTTGTTAACAGTGGCAATGCTGCTGTTACTGGCGGTTGGTTTAACTGAGATTTATGGCGTTTCTTTGGGGCGTGGCGGCGTCAGCCTATTAGCTTTTCGTAAGCAGCTAGTCTTTAGTCTAATCGGTCTAGCTAGTTTTATAGCGATATCGTTGTCAGATTATCACCGTTGGCGCAGTTATGTCAGCTATCTTTACGGGCTAGCTATCGTTCTTTTAGTGGCAGTTCTGTTTTTCGGCAGCTCGATTAACGGAACTCGCGGCTGGTTTAATGTTTTTGGGCTGGGCTTGCAGCCAGTAGAATTAGCCAAGATTATTTTGATAATTTTTTTAGCTAGCTTTTTTTCTAGCCGGACGGTGCGGATTGATCAATGGAAGAATTTTTTTAAGAGCGGGCTGGCAACTTTATTATTAATGGCTCTGGTACTTTTACAGCCTGATTTCGGGTCAGCTCTACTTCTGGGATCAATTTGGCTGATTTTAATCTTGGTTATCGGTTTTGACCGCAAGTATTTATATTGGCTGGCTGGCTTGGCTATAATTGGCATAGCTGTTGGCTGGCTTTTTTTGTTTACGGATATTCAAAAGAGCCGGATCCGCTCTTTTATTAATCCCAATCAACAGACATTCAACCAGAGCTATAATGTCAATCAGGCA
>CAYNWZ010000003.1:0-32470 GCA_964401085.1 uncultured Gammaproteobacteria bacterium | reverse complement strand
AGGCGCTCGATCAGGCGGGCGCGGATGCGCTGTTCTAAAATTTCTAGTGGGTAATCAACGCCCAAGATTAACCAATCAGTGGTTGGGGCGGTGTTTTGGCTAGCGGGCAGTGTTTGGGGCGCACCGCTGGCAATTTCCAGATAGCGGATCAGGCGGCGCGGATTGTTTTTGTCGCTGTTATTAAGCTTTTCGGCCAAGGCCGGTTTTAGCTGGTGTAATTTTTGAAACAACTCAGTGGCACCGAGAGTTTCTAGCTCTTGCCGTAAGGCGGTATTCGGCTTGACAGCGCTGAGTTGGTAATTGTCGATTAGAGCTTGTAGATAAAGGCCGCTGCCGCCGGCAATAACCGGCAATTTACCGGTTTGCTGAATTTGCTCTAGGGCTTGGCGGGCCAGACGTTGGTAGGTAGCTAGATCAAAGTTGTCACCGGGATTAGCGACATCAATCAAATGATAGGACACAGGCTGACCGTTGTTGTCGTAATCAGCTAGATCCTTGCCGCTACCGATATCTAAGCCGCGATAAACCTGGCGGCTATCGGCGCTGATGATCTCGCCGTTATATTTAGCGGCCAAAGCAATGGCTAGCTTAGTTTTGCCAGCCGATGTTGGTCCGATGATAGCAATCGCTTTTCTAATGGCAGCCATAGTGTTTATTTATAATAACTCAGCGGTCAGGCCAAAGTTTTGAGCGGCGGTAATCGTTGCCCGATAGCGTTGGCCGACAATATATTCTTTACCATTAGGGGGTATCATTAAAACGCCGTGATTGCGGTCGGTGCGGCCAAAAAAATTGGCACCGCGTTGGCTTTCAATAATGACTGGGACAGTTTGGCCAATCAAGGCCTGACGATTAGCTTTGGCATTCTTCTTAACCACTTTATCTAAGTCCATTTCTCGTTGTTTTTTAACCTCGGCCGGCACATCGTCAACCATTTTAGCGGCGGCTGTGCCCGGTCTGGGGCTAAATTGAGCGATATAGACTTGATCAAATTTAAGATCGTCAATTAACTTGACGGTGTCTTGGAAATCGGCCTCGGTTTCACCCGGGAAGCCGACAATAATATCGGTCGTTAAGCTGACATCCGGCCAGACTTGGCGGACTTTTTGTATAATCTGTCGGTAATGCTCGTGAGTATAGCGACGGTTCATGGCCTTAAGTATCCGATTACTGCCTGACTGGACCGGCAGATGAAGATGGTGGCTGAGGTGCTGGCTGTTTTTTAGTATTTTAATTAAATCGTCGCTAATATCTTTGGGGTGGCTGGTAGCAAAGCGCAACCAATAATCACCAAGCTTATCTAGTTGTTCTAAAAGTTGGGCAAAATCGAGGCCAGTTTCGGTGTCGCGGTAGCTATTAACATTTTGGGCGATGACCGTGATTTCTTGGCAGCCGTCAGCTAATAGTTCTCTGACTTCGGCCATAATCTCTTGAGCCGGCCGATATTTTTCGCGGCCGCGGGCATAAGGGACGACGCAGTAGCTGCAAAAATTATCGCAGCCGTTACCGATCGGCACCAGGGCGCTGATTTTTGAAGCATACAGCGGCTTGATTTGTAGATAATCATGTAAATGGGCTAGACTGCCGCTGGGTTGATTACCCGGGATGATTTGCTCTAATTCGGTCAACTGACCGATATTGAACCAATAATCAACCTGCTGGCCGATTTTAGCCCGAATATCCGGCCGATACGACAAACAGCCGGTTAAAGCGACGGCTGTTTGCGGATTGTCTTGTTTGATTTGTTTAATTAGTCCGTAAATACGATCTTCAGCGCCTTGGCGAACGCCGCAGGTTACTAGAATGGCCAGGTCGGCTTGCGCTCGCTGCTTGGTAGCTGTCCAGCCCAGTTCATTGAGCCGGCTGGCCAGGCGCTGGCTGTCGCTGATATTCATGGCGCAGCCGATAGTGGTGATATGATAACGCCGTTCCATATTAATCCAGAAGCTCTAGAGCTTCTTTTTGTTTTTTATTTAGACCAGTCGGAGTGATGACTTTAGCTTCAACCAGATGATCGCCGCGGCCATAGCCATTGAGCTTGGGCACGCCCTTGCCGCGCAGGATAATAATTTGGCCGCCTTGAGTGCCGGCCGGAATCTTCAAAGTAGCCGGACCGTCAACCGTTTCTATTTTAATCTTATCGCCCAGAGCCGCTTGGCGAAAGCTGAGGTTGACCGCTGAATGGATGTTATAGCCGTCGCGTTTGAGCTGCGGATGCGGTTGGACGTGGATATTGACATAGAGATCGCCGCTTTTAGCGCCGCGTCGGCCGGCTTCGCCTTGGCCAGTAAATTTAATCGTTTGGCCGTTAGAGACCCCGGCCGGTATTTTAATAGTTAATGGTTTTTTTTCAACTGTCCGGCCTTGGCCGTGGCAATGCGGACAAGGGTTATCAATGATCTGGCCGTGGCCGCCGCATTTGGGACAGGCGGCTTGGGTGCGGATATTGCCGAGCATCGTTCGCTGAATCTGATCAATTACTCCCCGGCCCTGGCAATCCGGACAAGTTTTTGGCGAGCTGCCGGCCTTAGCGCCGCTACCTTGGCATTTGGCGCAAGTAGTTTGTTTTTCCAGATTGATAATTTCTTCACCGCCAAAGACGGCTGTTGAAAAATCAATCTTAAGACCGACTTCCAAGTCGCGGCCGCGCGAGCTATCGGTCCGCGATGAGCCGCGACCGAAACCAAAGAGATCGCCGAACATTTCACCAAGGTCGCCAAAATTAGCCTCAAAACCGCCAGCTTGGCCGCCCTGATAAAATTGGCTAAAATCAAAACCACCCATATTAGCGCCATTGAAGCCGCCAGCGCCGCCTTGAAAAGCGGCCGAACCGAAGCGGTCATATTTAGCCCGTTTGTCTTGATCGCTTAGCACCTGATAGGCTTCGTTGATCTCTTTGAATTTAGCCTCATTGCCGCTGGCTTTATCCGGATGGTATTGATGAGCCAGTTTGCGAAAAGCCTTTTTAATCTCCTCAGCTGAAGCGGTTTTGCCGACGCCTAAAATTTGGTAGTAGTCTGTAGCCATAATAGAAATTATCAATTTAATAAGCAGCCCGAGGCCTTGGGGCTTCCGGCTGCCTAAAAATCGCTAATTATTTTTGTTCTTCCTCAATCTCGCCTTCAACCGGGCCGCTGGCGTCAGGGCTGGCGGTTGAATCAGTAGCGCTATCAGTCGGATTGGCTCCGGCCGCTTGTGCTTCGGCGGCTGTTTTCTGATACATGGCCGCGCCAATTTTTTGGGCAACTTCATTGGTCTCTTCCAATTTCTTTTTGAGAGCTTCTAGATCACCCGCTTCTTTGGCAGTTTTTAATTCAGTCAATTTAGTTTCCAACTCGGTCTTGTCTTCAGCTTTAATCTTGTCGGCCGAATCTTTGAGCAGTTTTTCCAATTGGAAAATAACACTATCGGCTTGGTTCTTTAACTCGGCTGCTTCTTTCTTCTGCTTATCTTCTTCAGCATGCTTTTCAGCCTCTTGGCGCAATTTCTCAATTTCATCTTTGCTTAATCCCGAGGAAGCGGTAATGGTAATCTTCTGTTCTTTGCCCGAGGCTTTATCGGTCGCTTTGACATTCAAGATACCGTTGGCGTCTAGGTCAAAGCTGACTTCCACCTGGGGCACGCCTCGCGGAGCTGGTGGAATACCGTCTAAGATGAAACGACCCAAAGATTTGTTATCCGCTGCCATGGGACGCTCGCCCTGGACAATATGAATTTCTACGCTGGTTTGGCCATCGGCGGCAGTAGAAAAGACTTGGCTCTTGGAGGTTGGGATAGTGGTATTGCGCTCAATCAATGGCGTGGCCACACCCCCGAGGGTCTCAATACCCAAGGTTAGCGGGGTGACGTCCAAAAGAAGAACGTCCTTGACATCGCCTTGTAAAACACCGGCTTGAACCGCCGCGCCCAAAGCGACAACTTCATCAGGATTGACGCTTAAGTTCGGCTCTTTGCCAAAGAATTCTTTGACTTTAGCTTGAACCATGGGCATGCGGGTCATGCCGCCGACCATGATGACTTCTTCAATATCGCTTAATTGGTAACCGGCATCGGCCAAGGCCTTTTGACACGGTTCAATGGTTTTGGCCACCAAGTCGCCGACCAAGTTCTCTAGTTGGGCTCGAGTCATTTTCATGACTAAGTGCTTGGGACCATTAGCATCAGTCGTAATAAACGGCTGATTGATTTCGGTTTCATTCAGGGTGGATAATTCAATTTTGGCTTTTTCGGCCGCCTCTTTAATCCGTTGCAAGGCCAGAGTGTCTTTAGACAGGTCAATCCCCTGGTCTTTCTTAAATTCATCAATAATCCAGGTAATAATCCGTTGATCAAAGTCTTCACCGCCGAGATGGGTATCGCCGTTGGTGGCTTTAACTTCCACGGTATCTTCAGAGATATCCAAGATAGAGATATCAAAGGTGCCGCCGCCTAAATCATAGACAGCAATTTGCTGGCCCTTTTTCTTATCAAAACCGTAAGCCAGAGCGGCTGCAGTTGGCTCATTGATAATGCGTTTGACATCCAAGCCGGCAATCTTACCGGCATCCTTGGTGGCTTGGCGCTGGGAATCATCAAAATAAGCCGGTACAGTAATGATCGCTTCAGTAATGGTTTCGCCTAAGCGAGCTTCAGCGTCAGTTTTTAGTTTAGCCAGAATCATCGCCGAAATTTCTTGCGGCGTATATTCTTTATCTTGCAGTTTGACTTTGACGCCATCGCCAGCTTGGACAATGGAATAAGGAACATTCTTGAGGTCGCGCTGGATTTCTTCATCTTGGAAGCGACGGCCGATCAGGCGCTTGACGGCGTAGACGGTATTTTCCGGATTGGTCACCGCTTGCCGGCGGGCTGTCTGGCCGATTAGCCGTTCGCCATTTTTGGAAATCGCCACCACCGACGGCGTGGTCCGATTGCCTTCAGCATTTTCTAAGATTTTGGGCTGGCCAGCCTCCATAATGGCGACGGCGCTATTGGTGGTGCCCAAATCTATTCCGATAATTTTACTCATAATCGTTATCTTGTTTAAATTATTAATTATTTTTTCTTGCTTTCAATTTTAATAGTTTTTGGTTGAGCCTCTGGAGCCTTGGGAATCATAATCTTCAAGACGCCATCTTCGGCCACGGCCTTGGTTTCATTACTTAAGACATGGGCTGGCAGCTGGATACTACGATAGAAGCTGCCGCGGCGAATCTCTTTGCGATAATAGTTTTTTTCATCAACTTCGCTATGGCGCTCACCTTCACCCTTGATGCATAAAGTGTCGTTATCAATTGAAATCTGGACATTTTCCGGTTGGATACCGGCTAACTGGGTTTCCACGATAACATGGTCTTTGTCTTCATACATATCAATGGCTGGCACGAAATTGTGCTGGTCATTGCGCAAAGCCGGCAAGAAGTCGCTGAAGACTTTTTCGGCTTCTTCCAGGCTGTCAAATAAGGGATTCCATCTAACTAATCCTCGCATATTTTTGGTTTGGTCGTTGCTATTTTCTAGTTAAGACAAATAGCAACTAACTTTAATTAATTATTATGATCAATCGGCGCTGGGCCGTCTTGATGGCGGTAGACTTTTACTCGAGCCGGCGTAATCACCCGTTCTTCTAGCTGATAGCCAGGTTTGATTTCGGCAGCGACAATTTCTTCCTGTTGCGGCTGATCAGTCGGCACTATTTCAGCAGCGTCCATAGTGGCGTGATTGAATTTTTGGCCGACGGTTTCAATTTCCTTGATGCCTTGCTGATTTAAAACGGTCTGGAATTGCTTGATGATATAATTAATGCCCTCAAGCCAGCTGGCGGTATTGTCGGGATTGAAGTGGCGGCAGGATAGTTTGAGATTGTCGTAGACCGGTAGGATTTCTAGGAGCAATTGTTCATTGGCATAGCGGACATAATTGGCGCGATCTTTTTGTTGTTGCTTAACTAAATTCTGTTGTTCAGCTAAGGCGCGGTGATATTTATCTTCCAGCTCGCGGTATTGTTCGCGGCTGACGCTATTTTTACTTTTGTTTTTGGCGTCTTTAACGCTGTTCTTGGATGGCTCGGTAGACATAATTGATCAGGTTAAAATTAGTTTGGTAATCGGTTCTCAGTGGTGCCAGTAGGCCGAATAGGCCGGTATGCTGACCGAAACGATATTTGGTTAAAATGGTGCTGGAGAAAGGACCAAAAGGACTATCGCTACCCAGGCGGATGACTGGCTCTTCACTAATTTGGTTAAACAAGTCATCAATGATTTCTTCCAAGCTATCTATGACCTGAGAAATATCATAGACCATGGATAATTGCTTGAACTCCGGCTGACTAAGCAGTCCGCTCAGGCCGGTATAATAAGAATCATAACGATGGAATGACCAGAACACACCGCTATTGGTCAATTGAGCCAAAACTTTGGCTAACGGTTTCCAACTATTGCTAAAATCCGCTAGAGCCGGTTCCAGTAATTTTTTAACGGCGCTCGTTGGCGTTTTTAGTTCAAGAGCTGTTACCAGTTGACGATAAGCTAGTTCAGTTGGAATACGGCCGGCCGAGATGTGCGGCTGGACAATATAGCCAGCCTCCTCTAAATCAGCTAGGTCGTTGCGGACTGTAGCCGGTGAGAAATCCAAACGATATTTATCCACCAAGGCCTGGGAAGCCACTGGTGTCGCCGTCTGGATATAGTCCTCAGTCAAGAGCTTGAGGATTAGGGCTGGTCGTGTTTCCATAGATATTTTTCTTAGTTGTCCCCAGTATATCATCGTTAGCAGTCAACTGTCAAGAGTGCTAAAACAGCCCGACCTTAAGCCGGGCTGTTTTATAGAAAAGACTGATTATTTTTAGATGGCTAGCTTATTAACTACCAGATCTTTCTGGCTGTTCAAGATTTGGTAGAGGAAAATATCGGCCATGCTTTGGCGATATTCAAACTCAGCTTTGTCCATCAAGGTATAGCGGACGCTGCGGCCGGCCCCCTGCTCAATCTTTTTGATCAAGTCATTGAGCTTGGTTTTATTGAAGTGATCACTAACGATTAATAGGTCAGTCGGAGCCGACAAATCATTGGTGAAAAAGCCGGTCATGATCAAAAGGTCAATGGCGCCCAGCTTCTGGATATCGCTAAGCAGCTTGCTCTCCTGGCCGATTTCCGCCTTGGCCAGCAGGGCGCGCAATTCCGATAAAAGATAAAAGTTTTGGTTGACCTGATAAAATTTCTTGTCTAGCTTTTGCTGGCGGTCAGTTTTGACTTCTAGTAAGCCGATTTCTTCTAGATTAGTCAGTTCACGGCGGACCGAATTGAGCTGCAGGTCAAGTTCGCGAGCCAATTGGCGGATATAAAAGCAATCCTCTGGCCCGGCAAACAAAAACAATTTGAGCAGTTTAAGCCGCGCCCCTGAGCTAAAAAGTTTTTCTAGCATATGATTGATTAAGGCTTGAGTTTTGGGCTGTATAAATTTTGTGTCAGCCCTTGTCTAAAAACATAATATCTTATATAATTATTTTCGTCAATATTTTTAACTGAAGAAAGCAATTTATTTTGGCTAGCTTCAGTCTATTCGTCTATGCCGTATAAGCTTGCTTCGCTATTACTGAGCTCTGAACAAAAAAGCAGTTCAATTGCTAAAATTGCTTGGGCGGAAGCCGATCAAGGCGATCCGGCTAATGAGATTCGCTTCTCGCGGGTCGGCAAGATTTTTAGCTTGGTGGAAGTTTATGCCACCAATGCCAAGGCACTCTTGCTGCTGGATTTTTTTAGTGAACGGCCAAAATTAAATTATTATCAACAGCCAGACCTAGATAAAAGTGAACACCCTGGGCTTGATGATTTGGAGAAGTTTTTTACTGCCGCTATTCAGCAGACTAATCATGATTTAGCGGCTTTTTTAACCGAGCATAAAATTAGTTATTTAGAACCGGAAGTCAGCGCCACTATTGGTTTATTGACCGAGCGTGGCTTGTTCTTAACCTCAATCGGCCGTAATCAGGCCTGGATGTTATTGCCGGAACAAGATAGTGGCAAACAGGTCGTGAAGATGATTACTCCGGCTGAAGACGGCGCCGAACGGACCGGTCGTTTATTCAGTGAAATCTTTAGTGGCGCTTTGCCGAATGGTGATTATTGTTTGATTAGTAATGAAGCCTTAGCTGAATATATTGAACCAGCTACGGCTATGAATTTGTTGGCCAACAAATCACCGCTAATTGGTGCTGAGAAATTACGCCATTTTTTACAACAGACCAATCGCCGGGTGGATTTTTTAGGGCTGATTATTAAGCGCTGCCGTCGTGATGAGCGCGATGATGAAGCCTGCCTAGAGATGCCGGCCGGCATGGTCAGCGGTAATCAGTCAACCACTGTCACTACTCCGCTAATGGGCAATAACCTGCGCTTAACAGAGGAACGAACTGAAAAGATTCTTAATCCATCCGGCTGGACCAAGTTTATTTTATTGTTAAAGAAAATAATCATAGCCGCCTGGCAATGGCTGCTGCGCTTCAGCCATCGCGATTGGGTTAAGGTTTGGCGCGATAATTATCAGGATGGCCGGGAATACTATCAGGAGATCAAAGAAAAGATTAGTGCTTGGCGCGGCTGGCCAATTATTGGCCGCTATAGCCGGCGAATACTATTGATTGGCCAATCGGCGTGGTATAAGGCCCAGCCTCGTCTCCATGAAGTCAATAATCGCTGGACGGCCTATTGGTTTAAGACAGCGCCCTGGCGTTGCCGTTTATTAGAAAAATATTGGTTGCCGCTGGAACGGCTTCTGCGGCCGATTATTAATTTCTTTCAAGCCATAAGTCGGCGCGTCCACTATTTCTTGGATAAAGGTTATCAGCAACCGCGGACTTATTGGCAGCGCTTGGCTAAGCGTAGTCGGATATTTTTAAGTCTGGCTGGCGCTTGCTTGCTGCTATTGATTATCGGCATGTTTTGGCAATATCGTAGTCAGATAAGACGGGCCAATTGGCAGCAAAAAATTGATCAGGTCGCCTTGGTTGAGCAAAAACATAATCAAATTGAAGCTAACCTTTTATACAATAATTTAACCTCGGCTAATCAGAGCTTGGATGAGGCCGCGGCCCTATTGGATCAATGGCAAGCCGCCAAAGAGAAATTACCAGTTGAGATTATCGAGCGTTGGCAAAATTCTCTGTTGAAGCAGGAAGAATTGCTGGGTCAAGTTCGGCATATTTATACTTTAAGAAATGGTCAAACTTTAACTAATCAGCCGATTGCCACCGTTACCTCTACTGATAATCTGCTGAGGTTTAATGGCCAATTATTGGCCTGGACTGATTCGGCTAGCCGGCAAGTGATTTATCAAAATAGCCGTCAAGAATGGCAAACCGTTGCTTGGCCGGAAGGTTGGCAGGCTATCGTGGCTGCGGCGGCTGATGGTCAAAGCTGGTATTTTGCTGCTGGCGATGGTCAAATCGCTTCACTGAGCCGTGATGGCCAATGGAAGGTTTGGCCGCTGGATAAGCCGATTAGTCAAATTAAGGCATTGGCTTTTTATGGTGGTCGTATTTATATTGTGGCCGGTGACAATCAAATCTATCGCTATCAAAAACAGGCTGATAATTTTACTAGCGGTCAGCAATGGAATAGTGATCAATTGCCGGCTGGTGAAATTGCTGGATTGGCAGTTGACGGTCAGGCTTATGTTTTTTATCGTGATGGCCAGGCTTTTAAATTAAATAACGGCCGTAGCCAAGCCATGGCCGTTAAGGCCATGGAACCAGTGGCCGAAGGTTGGTCTAGCTGTCAATTATTGGCCGATAGCGACGGTTTTTATTGCTTAGAGGCTGGATACCGGCGAATACTGCGTTATAACAAGGACGGCGCCATTTTTGGTCAATATCGGCTAGCCGATCATCAGGCCCAAACCGCGGCCATCAGTTCAGCTAGTAAAGCCATTTATTTATTAACCGATCAGGCGATACAGAAGTTCACTTTGCCGACTGAATAAACAATAATTAGATAACAAAAAAGAGCTCGCTAGGAGCTCTTTTTTGTTATGCTGGAGGCAGGAATACTTATTTTAAAGTCACTTTACCGCCAGCCTCTTCTAATTTAGCCTTAATGGCTTCGGCTTCTTCTTTCTTGACGCCTTCTTTAACCATCTTTGGGGCGGCATCAACCAAGTCCTTGGCTTCTTTTAAGCCTAATTCTGGGCTGATTTCGCGGATAGCCTTGATGACGGCAATCTTGTTGGCGCCAGCATCGCTGAGCTCAACATCAAAACTGTCTTTTTCTTCAACTGGAGCGGCTTCAGCACCAGCAGCTGGTCCGGCCATCATCATGGCTGGGGCCGCGGCGCTAACGCCGAATTTCTTTTCCAAAACTTTGACCAATTCGGCCAAATCAATGACGGACATCTTTTCAATTTCGTCCACCAATTTTTGGAATTTAGCAGGAACCTCAATCTGTTCCTCGGTCTTGTTCATTTCTTCGGTCATAGGATTAAATTAATTCCGTAAATTACGGAGCGATTATTAAGCTTTTTGGTCAGCGACTGCCTTAAGGACAGTCACTAAACCGCGCAAGTTGCCGGCCAGTACATTAACAAAGCCGCTGACTGGCGCGTTTAAGGCGCCGACTAGACGGGCTTGTAATTCTAGCTTGCTCGGCAAGTTGGCTAACGACTGGACATCGGCGGCTGACAAAAGCTGGCCATCTAAAACACCACCCAAGAAGGCAATCTTGTCTTCGTGGGTTTTTTGGAATTTCTGCAGCAGTTTGGCCGGCGATACCTGATCGCCATAAGCGAAAATGACTGCCACCTGACCGTCAAAACCTTTAACATTCGGCTGTTCAGTTAATTGGACATTGCCCAAGGCACGGCCGAGTAAAGTTTTTTTGATGGCCAAGAATTCGCCCTGCTCTTCCCAAAGTTGGCCACGCAATTCTTCAGTGTCCTTGACAGTCAAGGCATTGAAGGAAGCGAAGACCACCGCCTTGGATTGAGCCAGCTTGGCATCCAGATCGCGCAGGATAACTTCTTTCTGTTGTTTGGTTTTTGGCATAGTCGTTGCGTGAAAATAAAAAAACTGCCATGTAACAATCGCAGTTCGACCTTTGGGGCAGAGTCAAAATATTTTTGTCTCGGCAGGTTTTACGCTTAAGCCACCTGCTGTCTGCGACGAAGTATTACATTATGCCTTTATCTTAAGAAAAAATACGGAGATTGTCAAGGAGTCAGCTTTAATGATTGACGAGTTATTGTTTTTAGGTTATTTTATAGGTAATAAAATCGTTCTTTTTAAAGAATAAAGGGAGTCAAGATGAATGAGTTTTACATTCTCATTGTAGATGATGAGCAGGCGATCTTAGGTTATTTATCACAAAGAATAGCTAAAATAACCAGCGCCCGAGGATGTATGATTGAAAAAGTCAACATAGCCACCGCCAATACAGTAGAAAAGGCATTGGCCCACATTAAGGTCAACAGCGTCGATTTGGCGCTGGTGGACTATGTCATGCCCGGCAACACCTTGAGTGTTGTCGATCAATTAAAATTCAATGGTGTTCGGCATATTATCATGATTAGCGGAACACCGGCGGCGTCCAAGATAGCCGGCGAGCAAGCAGTTGGTTTCTTAAGAAAGCCGATTGATAACGCTCACTTAGAAGAGATTCTAAGAAGGGCGATGACGCCACCCACCGAATAAAAAAGCCCTTTACCTTTGGGGGAATTGGCCTAACCGCTGATTCCCCTCTTTTTTATTTTAAGTATTTAGCTTTATTGGCTTTATGTTCTTCAAAGTCGCGGCTAAAAATCGTTTCGCCGTTATCAGGACGAGTTAAGAAGAAGTTATAATTATTACTAGTCGGATAAATAGCGGCACGAAGAGCCTTGAGGCTGGGGCTACCGATTGGTCCCGGCGGTAGTCCGTCGTTGATATAAGTATTATAGGGAGAATCGATCCGCGTCTCTTCATAGGAATATTGCGGTTTGTTTTCGCCGAGGATATAGGCCAAAGTAGCGCAAGATTCTAAGCGCTGGCCGTTTTTAATCCGCCGCCAAAAAATGTCGGAGACTATTTTCATATCTTTTTCACTGCGCACTTCTTTTTCCAACAAAGAAGCCATGGTGACAATCTGATAAATTGTCTTACCCTGGCTCTCAATATCCTGACGCATTTTTGTGTTCAGCTGGTGGTCAAAGTTATCTAATAGTTTGATAATCACCTCTTCGGGGCTGGATGATGGATGGAAGCGATAGGTATCGGCAAATAGATAACCCTCTAGGCCCAGATATTTCGGCTTGTCTTGCAGGAATTCATAACTGTCGGAAAAATCCTGCGGCCATTTGTTAACCGGTAGTGATTGATAATTTTTTTTAGGATAACCGGCAATTTTTAAGAAATCATCAGTGCTGAAGCCGAGTTGGCTGTCGCCCAGCTTATCGGCAATTTGCTGACTATTCCAGCCCTCA
The DNA here is from genome assembly GCA_964401085.1 of uncultured Gammaproteobacteria bacterium. Taxonomy (GTDB): domain Bacteria; phylum Patescibacteriota; class Patescibacteriia; order Patescibacteriales; family Patescibacteriaceae; genus UBA1359. The sequence continues at coordinate 20,044 of CAYNWZ010000003.1, read as the reverse complement.
ATCAAAGTCACTGAACGATCGGCTTGTTGAGCGGCTTGTTCTTGCCAGTATTTTAGGCGTTCTCGGCGGTTTTCTAGTTTTTGACTGATATAGTAGAGACCACCAAATAAGCCACCGAAAATAATAACGGTCACAATCCAGACAAACCAGTTGGCTTGCCTCTTTGGCGGTTGATAGTTGTGATAATAAGTTGGCATTTTAGAGGTATTTATCCAGTGATTCTTTTTTTAAGTCATCAATAATCTCCTTAGTATTGATAGAACTTTTGAGCGATGAGATAAATAAGACGTCGCCAGTATCAACTATGGCCAGGTCATTAACATCATTAATAACTACTAGTTTATCGGTCAGATTACAATAGACTAGATTATTATTAGATCCTTTAGCTATTACTCGCCCTTTGGTGACATTGTCGCTGATTTCGGCCGATAGAATATTCTTTAAAACCGGCCATTTGCCTAAATCGCTCCAACCAACGCGATTAGAAACGCTCATGGCCAGTTTCTCTGCCTTGTCAGTAATAGCCGACTCAATCGACATTTTTTCTAATTGGCCGTATAGTTGGCGGACCTTTTCATTGTCGCCGTAATTAATTAGTAAACTAACCACTTCTCGGCAGATTTGATACATCGCCGGCTGCAATTTGGCAAATAAATCAGCGATGGTTTGTAGACGCCAGACATACATGCCGGTATGGCAATAATAGATCCCGGAATCAATTAATTGACGGCAATAATCTTCATTGGGTTTTTCAACGACATTGCAGACCGTAAAAATTGTTTCTTGGCCGATGCTTTGCAAGTTCTGGCCAGCTTTGAGATAGCTGTAACCAGTATCAATATAGGCTGGTTTGACGGCAGGCGTTAAAATATAGTCAGGATTTTGTTGGAGGAATTGCTCGCTAGCCAGGAGTAAGTCGGCAAAAGCCTGATTATCGGAGATATAGTCATCTGATGGTAGAGAAGCGATAATATCGTCAGGTTGGCAATAATGTTGTAAATAGCAAACTTCCAAGCACATGGCCGGACCGGTATTGCGTGACTCGCTTTCCACAATAATATTGCTAAGCTTAATTTCCGGAACTTCGACTTTAACTCGTTTGACCATTAATTCATTAATAGAGATGAATAAATCGTCAGGTTGCTGCAAGATGCCAGCTACTCGTTCATAGGTATTGCGCAGCATGGTTTTGTCGCCAAGTAACGCCTGAAATTGCTTGGGATTATTTTGACGGCTAAAAGGCCAGAGACGAGTTCCTAGACCACCAGCACGAATGACTATTTTCATAATTTACCATTAACAGCTAAACAATTATATTATAGCCGATTAAAGGTCTTTTTGCTATAATAAAAAAGCTTTAAAAATAAGCTTTAAATTTTTATGGAAATATTAATCGCCCCCTTGGTGGCCGCGGCCATCGCCCAGTTCAGTAAGGTTCTTATCAAGAGCAATAGGCAGAAATTATCATGGTCAACTTTGTGGGCATACTCGGGCATGCCGTCGGGCCATGCCGCTATGACTGTCGCCTTGACAGCGATTATTGGCCTAGAAAAAGGTCTAAATTATCCTGGCTTTGCTATTGCGCTAGTTTTTACTTTACTGGTTATTCGTGATGCGGCCGGCTTGCGTCGGCAACTGGGCAACCAAGGCTCAGTCTTGAATGACTTGGTTGATGATTTGGAAGATGATAATTACCTAGATAAAAGATACCCACAGCTACTAGAAAGAATCGGCCATACGCCGGCCCAGATAGCTGTTGGTGCAGTAATTGGCTTAGTGGTGGCGATTTTGATTTATTATTTTATTTGACCTGGCCGGGAATGGCCAAAAACTTGTTGATAATCATCAACTCCATCGCCATTGCTATCGGCCTTGCGCTGGTCAGTGCCGCGAATTTCTTCTTCAAAATTAGTAATGCCGTCTCGATCCAAATCATTGTCTGTTAGGCTAATCCCCTGTTCTTGTGCTTCAGCGTCATTGATGCCGTCTTGATTAGTGTCGGTCGAGTAAGGATTAGATTTAAGCTCAAGCTCTTGCTTGTCACTCAAGCTATCGCCGTCGCTGTCTAAATCACCAGTGCCATTTGGATTACTTAAATTATTATACTCATCAATATCATTAACTCCATCGCCATCGCTATCGGCCTTATTGGGATTGGTGCCCAATGATTTTTCTTTCCAGTCACTGAGGCCGTCGTCATCACTGTCAGCTTTTTCTGGATTGCTGCCAAACTCTTGCTCAGTTAAATTGTTTAGTCCATCGCCGTCCAAGTCGTCGGCTGTCTTGAAATCAGGTTGTTTTTCAAACGATTGATTGTTTGTGTTTTGATTATTATTCAATTCTGCTGGCGATTTTTTTAGTAAAAATAATTGCCAAGCAAAAAGGCCGGTAATTATCAACAGAATAATTAAAGAAATAATAATTGGCCAGCGATATTTAACTGTTTGTTCCATTTGATTTATAAATTAGCTGACTAATGGGTGGCCACATAATAAAGCATATTAATCATGGCTCTTTGCTCATTGATATTGGCTAACGGATTATGACCAAGCATTATATGCTCTACTCGTCCACAAGTAGTCGCCCAGAACTTAGTGTTAACATCACCGCCATCAAACCAAATTTTCAGTCCATCAGGACTGGAGCATAAAGATTGGTCAGGTAGTGATCCGCTGGTGTGTGTAAAATTAACCGCGAAAGAATCACTCATAATATATGGCTTATTAAACATCAGGGCAGAAGCAGGTGTTGATGATTGGTTAATATTTTTACTAACATTGCTATAGCCGTTGCTTGTTGTTCGGTAGTTTGCCAGTGAGATACCGGCATAGCCAGCTAGACTATTAAAATTATTATGGCTACCGCCGCAAACCGTTCCCGATTCTTGCCAAATAGTATCGTGACCAAAGATGACTCCACCACCAGCGTTAATGAAGCGTTTAGTCGAGCTAGCCGCAGCGGAAGTTAGGTCCGCCGAACCGTTGCAATCTTTGAAGCCAAAGACAATAACATTATATGAGCTAGTCGGATTGTTAATCGGTATATAGTTGTTTGAAAAATTATTAAAGTTGGCCAAAGAAGTGGTGGTTATAGTGGCGGTTCTGGTAATATAATTATCTTTATTGTTGTTAATGATATTTTGTAAATCGATGGTGTTGCTATTGCCCGGATAAACTTGCAGAATTTTTAGGCGACGCCCTTTTTGGCAGCTATCATCACAAAATTCAGTGGCATTGTCCCAATTAGGTGGGTCCATATTAAAGTCGCAGGTTTCATAGTTTCCCTCCACAACACCGTTGCCACAATAAGTATTGTCGGGGCGAATATTTTGACAGGATGTTAATGATAAATCATCAATATTCAGAATATTGCCATTATCAGGTAGATTATTCTGGCCGATTAAAATAGATAGATACATCCCATTGGCCAACTGATTGAGGTTTTGATAATAAGTAAAGTTGCCCAGGTATGGCCTGATATTAAAGGACGGATAGTCGCCAGGAGCAATTAAGCTGCTAGTGCTGGCTACCAAAGAATTGGGGTGTATGTTTGGATTATTGCTAATTGCCCAATGGATTTGATTAGACTGGTTAGTGGTGGTTGGGTGTAAAAAATTAGCCGATCCCTTATATTTAAATCTTAAAACGTAGCTTTGGTTAATATTTAATCCCACATTAGTAATATCCCAGGTCAGGCCGGTTAAAGATTTCATGGCGTATGGGGTGCAACTACTATTACTGTTGTAATTAGTATTATTGCAAACATTTGGCCAAATATAGCCTATAGCCACTGAGCGACTATCCTGTTCTAACTTGGCTGATCGGCTGTCGGTTGCGCCAATTGTATGATCAATGGTAGTTCTAGCAAAGTTGCCGTTAGTGGACATGGCCGGCATTAGAACATCACGATTAAGGCTGTCAGACCAGAGTGGACTGGTATAAAGCCACCCCTTATCGTCAATATAACCATTGCAGTTATTATCAAGACCGTCATATTGCGTACAGTTATCTGGTTGTCCTGAATTGATGTTGGTTCCGTCGTCAGCACTATTTACTAAACCGTCGGCGCCATTTGGCCTGTCCTCGCAATCAATGGTTGAGTTGGCGCAAGTGTTATATTTTTTGATACCATAACCATCACCATCTTGATCATAACAGCTAGTTTGGCAGTTTTGCGTTAAACAGGCAGTGATAAACTGATCATAGTAATTTTGATCTATATTAGTATTACCAGTCCTAGATTTAAAAACTGAAAGAGGCTCCAATGGGTCGCATTTTTCAGATTGTTCTTGAACGATGCCATCGCCGCAATAGCCGCCAGCTTGTAAACAGTTTTGACAACGGTGGGCGTTGGATGGTGAGCTGGTGGCCGACGGATTTGGATTAGCGCTGCTGCCAGCCCAGGCACAATTTTTTTGATTATTGGCACAGTCGCAATTTTCAATATCAGCCTTGATTTGGCCGTCGCCACACCAGCCATCAGTAACTTGACAGATGGTGGATGAGCAGGCGTATTGTTTGGTTGAACTAGAATTGGCTGCAATTGGGGCAATATAGGTACTTCCTTCGCAAGTTTCGCCATAACCGTAATCAACCACCGCATCGCCGCAATAACCGCCAGTAAATCTGCAAGCATTAGTTGTACCTGGCTGTCCGCATTGATAGCGCAAAATTCCATTATAGGTTGAGCTTGGGGTTGGATTGGGACTGTCGACTGTCCGATCGCAATCTTCGTTAATTTGGCTATTGGAGCTGGTTTGAATAATGTGATCGCCGCAATAGCCGCCAGTTAAAGTGCAGGCATTCGGATTGCTTGGCGCTTGGCAAGAATATTGTCGATTAGGGTTGGAGTCATTGGTTTTGCTGGCAACGCCATTGTTTCCGTCACATTGCTCACGATTGATGGTAAAATTTTGGCCATTTTGAATGATATTGTCGCCACACCAGCCGCCAGTAAAGCGGCAATATTGATTGCAACTGTATTGTTTTCCAGAATAAGAATCATTGGCCGTAGACGCCACTCCAGTGGTGCCTTCGCAATCTTCGCCTGAGTCAATCGTATTGTTGCCACAAAGGCCGTTGCCAATGACTATGGAACAAGTTTTAGTACTGGTGGCATCAAGATTATCACGGGCGTTTAATACTAAGTCATAACGACCATCTGGGCCAGCTGAGGTAGCGCTGATTTTAAGTTGCCGGCCAGAATTAACCAGCTGAACACTTAATGGTGACCAACCGCTTAATTGGTTGTGAGTAATTGTTGAGTTGATAGCATCGCCCTCATTGTCAAAAATTTCGGCGTAAGCAGAAAATGGTTGTCCAGCCGCGCTGCGCATCGTCGGGCAATTAATTGTCGGGCCTTGATTATCATGACTACTAGCACAGGCGTATTCGGCAATATTCTGATAATTAGTTTCAAAATTGGCACACAAAATATATCGAGTATTATTAACCAATTCATATTGGTAAACTCGGCTACCATCAGGTAGTGTCGGCCAGGTGGTGGCAAAAGATCGTTGCTGCTCATTCCAGCCAGTTGTTTGGTTGTAGCCATTTGGAGAGGTGCCAAGACGATTAATGGGGTCAATCGGCAGAGCTGCCCCCATCTTAACAGCCAAGGTTTTTTGCCAGCTTGGCCACACCGACAATGTCTTGTTAGCTAAATAAGTTCCTGACTCTAGGCTAGGATAGCGCTGGTAAGATTGTCGATATTGTTCTAACTTGGTTCTCATGGCCGACAGGTCAATTAAACGCCTAGTGTCTCGGACAATTCTAGCTTTTAAGCTATCGCAAATTTGTCCAGACTGACAGTCTTGGTCAGACAAACAGCTTAGATTGCCGCCACTATTGGAACAGACGCCAGGTTGGCCATTAATATTTTGGTTAAAACGCCAATTAGCCAATATTTGTCCAAAAATATCTACTGTTTCGTTGGAGATATTCTGGTTAAAAGAAACAATAACTATAATTGGTTTCAAGCAGCTCGGCCCAGCATTTCTCCCTTGGCAAGGGGCTATGTTGGCGGTGGCCACATAAACTGTTCGATCATCTCTGACCGCGTCATAACCATCCACTAAGAGCGATTGCAACGACCGCTTAGCTCCAATATTTTTACTATACCAAGCCCGAGGGCTAAGATTATTGGCATTGTCAAAGATTCTAATGGCAATGGCGTCGGGACTGGCAGAAATTGCGGTTGTGGCGGAGGTGGAAGTGGTGGTGATGGTGCCAAAAGGTAACTTATTAATGAGGTTGTTGTCAGTTGTTAAGCCGTTATCTCCTTGTCCGCTGCTGGTTGATGTTAGTTGGGCTGCCAAAGCCGGCCATGATAAGCCAATCAGGGCTAGAATTATTAGGCTAGCAAGCGAGAGTTGAGAGCGGCTATTCATAATTGTAGTATTTGTTTATAGTTGTCTTAATTATTATAGCAAATAGCAAATTATTGGCCAAGTTTCAGATTATTTTTGACAATTGGAACAAAAATGGGTTCCCCGGCCAGCTAGTTTTATTTTTTCTATTGGTTGACCACAGATTAGACAATCTTGCTTTGAACGGCCATAAACTTGGAGTTTTTGTGAAAAATTGCCGCTCTGACCTCGTCCGTCGCGATAATCACTAAATGATGTGCCGCGATAATCTATGGCGGCCGTGAGTATCTTGACGATTGATTGATGCAGTTTCTTAATTTCGGTTACCGTCAGCGTGCCAGCTAGCCGGCTCGGCCTGATTCTGGAAGCAAAGAGACTTTCGTCGGCATAAATATTGCCAATACCCGCTAAACAATACTGGTCAAGCAAGAGTTGCTTGATTTTAGTTCTTGGTTTTTTATGGAGAATTGATTGTAAAACCGACGCAGAGAAGTCAGCGCTTAGCGGTTCTATTCCCAGAGGTTCTTGATAGTTTGACCATTCTTGCTCATTCATTAATTTAACCCAGCCAAACTTACGGCTATCGTTAAAGAATAGCCGAGCATGATCAGACAATTCTATGATTAAGCGAGTTGATTTATTGGGCCAGCTAATTCGATTGCTGCTTGATAAATCCTTGGTTGGATGTCCGCCGGCCAGCCACTGCTCGCCACCAACCCAGACCAATTGGCCAGTCATTTTTAAATGGACAACCAAACGATAATCGTTAGCCAATTCAATGATTAAATTTTTAGCGCGCCGAGAAATATTAATAATTGGTTGACCGATAATTAATTGCCAGGACTGCTTGGTGTTTAGGTTTTCTAGCCGGCTATCTAAGATTTGAAGCCGTGCAATATATTTGTTCACTAGCAGTGGCTTCAAATCATTGGCAATCGTCTGTACTTCGGGCAACTCAGGCATAACTAGCGAATTAGTCGGCTGATATTGATTAGTCCAGATTGAGCACCGCGTTGGCTCATAACCGCCGCCGCTTGTTTGGCAGCCAGACGCAAAGATTTTTTAAGACTATTAGTTCTGACTAAACAGGCCAATAAAGTTCCACCAAAAGCGTCGCCGACGCCGGTGGTGTCAATGATTTTTTTGACTGGCAAGGCCGGCTGATGAATAATTGTTTGACCATCGTAAGACCACGCTCCTTGGGAATCAGCAGTAATGACTACTATTTTGGGTCCATAGCACCACAAGCGTTGAATAAGCTTGTTAATATCTTGGCCATAGTCGGCTAGTTGTTTTTTGTCAAACGGATGACTGGCTAATAATTGCAAGGCTTCATCTTGATTAACAATGAAAAGCTCGGTTTTTTCTAAAAATGGCCGTAGTTTTTTAAATCCGGACGCCAGCTGGGTTTGTCCAGGGTTCCAGGCGATCTTTTTATGACTTTTAAAAATAGCAGTTAGGTTTTTTAACCATACTTTACCGCTTAAAGACGAAACATAAAGCCAATCGCTGGCCAACTGTTTGGCGGTTGATGATGTGATTGATAAGCAATCGTTGGCTCCGCGATAAGCAATAATTGTGTGCTCCCCGTCTTTGCCAATCAAGACAACTGATAGGGCTGATTGTTGCCGGTCAATTATTTGGCACAACCTGGTGTCTACTTTATATTTCTTGAGATTATCAATAATGTCTTGGCCGCGCCGATCGGGCCCGACGGCTAGCGCGCTGGCGACATTAAGGCCGCACTGTTTGATGGCAATTGCCAAATTGGCTGCGCCGCCGCCATATTCTACAAAGCTTTCATCTACAATCGTTTTGGCCCCATACTCAATAGCCAGCAATTTTTTGGCCAAAATTTCGCGACGATTATCAATCAGGCGATAATCATTAATCAAAACAGAGATATCTTCAGTGGCTCCGCCGATAGTGATAATATCAAATTTTTTTTTCATAGGTTTATCTATTAGGAAATTCGTCTAAAATAGCTTGAACGATTATTTTTTTATTACCGCGCTGAATCTTGAGGCCGATTTTTTGATTCGGCTTATATTTTTGGACTATCTGCAATAAACTATTCTGTTCATTAAGCTTTTGCGCATTTATTTCTAAAATAATATCACCAGGTAATATGCCGGCTCGTTCGGCTGGCGATCCAGCAACTACTGCCGGCTGGTCGTCATTGGCGCTAATTAAAGCGCCCTGCTTAGCTGACAGTCCTCTTTCTAGTGCCAAGTCATCATCTATAGTCAGATAGCTAACTCCTAGTCTAGGGCGAACGATGCGACCAATTTTTTTTACACTATCAATGACCGGTTTGGCGTCATTAATCGGAATGGCAAAGCCGATAGAGTTACCACTAGCATCACGGGCAACATTAATGCCAACTACTCGTCCGTTTAAGTCAATTAGCGGTCCACCCGAATTGCCGGGATTTATTTGGGCATCAGTTTGGATGACATTAGTTAATAGTTCGTCTTGACCATTGTCGTCAGAGGCACTGAGATTGCGGCCGATGCCGCTGACAATCCCCTTGGTGGCACTATTTTGATAACGGCCCAAGGCATTACCGATAGCAATAACCGTTGTTCCCATGACCAGATCCTGGCTATTGCCCAATTGAATGGTTGGTAAATTTTTGTCAAATATCTTGAGGATAGCCAAGTCATTGAGCGGATCTTTACCAATCAACTGAGCATAATAAGATTGGCCGGATTGGAATCTAATGCGGTATTCGCCACTATCACCCGCCTGATTAACCACATGGCGATTGGTCAAGATCAATCCGTCACTAGAAATAATAAAACCAGTTCCTGAGCCGCGGCGAACCTTTTGGCTAACTAGTTGGCCATCAATCTCTTGTTTAGTGGTTTCACTGACAGTGATGCTGACTATGGCCGGTAAGGCTTTCTTGATAGCGGTAATAGTCGCTTGCTGCTCAGCTAAAGCGGCGTTGTTTGGGGTAGCAGCCATAGCGTGCCCAGACCAGCTACTCGCTACCAGCAAAATGATAATTATTAGTTGATAGTATGATTTAAACATTGCTGGAATAATTTAGTTTTTGACAAAATTTGAGCGGTGCGTTATATTGATAAAGTTTTTCGGGGATCGTCTAATGGTAGGACAGTGGCCTTTGAAGCCATTAATCGGGGTTCGAACCCCTGTCCCCGAGCATTTTGGCATCGCTTTAGGGCGATGCTATTTTGTTGGCAAATAACTGGACAGGGTTCGTCCGCGATAACTGGGGCTGGGCCAGTTATGGGTAGTCATGAAACCAGGGTTAGCGACCATGATCTCGGGAATTCGATTAACAATAGTCGCGCAAGTTAATTCGGCCGTGGCTGGCTGGGCAATGTTGACATTAATATTGGGCTGTCCTTTGATTGTCCAATTATTGGTGTCTTGATCAGTTGGTCCATAAATTTTACCAATGCTTTTAGCTTGGATAATCGGCCCCTCATTGGTCTCCAGGTCAATTGTCGCCATCATGCCCAGGCATTCGCCAACAGCAATCGTTCGATTAAGCAAGTGGCTAGCTATCGGTTGCTCGGCAATGATTGGAGTTAATTTTTGGTTGATATTTTTGACTGTCCACCCTAATCTGGCCGCTAGCCATTCACTGCTATTCCACATATATGACGGCAAGATATTAGCTTGGCCAATCTTAGTGGCAAACTCGGCTGACGGCAGGCCAACCCCATGAACTTTGGCTAAAGCAATACCGTAGTCTTCAACATTATAGCTAGACTGTCCTTCAATGGCGATTATCTTGTGACTAGCGCCGGCCAAAACAGTAATCAGATTCCCCCAGAACACGTCTTGGTAGCCACTAGCGGTCAGCGTGCAATAATTATCTTTGGCTAATGAATCAAGGCGCTTGCTAAATTCCGGTGAAGTGGTCCATGGGAAGAAAGCTTCCTCGCAAGTGGTTATAGTATTGACGCCATATTTTAAGGGAATGGTCAGCAGCGGATACATTTCTGTCATTAGACTGCCAATAGCCACAATACAGATATCAGCTGGCTGTTTAGCAAAAACTTCTTCAGGATTGCCACTGATTGTTACGCCCAGTTTTTGTTCCAAGCCGATTAAATCAGCAATATCTTGACCAACTAAAGACGGGTTGCTATCAATCGCGCCAACAATGTTTACGCCCTTCTCGTAGAGATAGCGCAATATTAATTTACCCATCTTGCCGCAACCGTATTGGATAGCGCGCAACTCAGAATGTTCAAAATTTTTATTCATATATTTTGAGTTTGATAGCGAACAAATAAAGCAATAGCCACGGCGGTCGCCACATTAATAGATTCAACCCAAGGTTGATGATCAATAAATAATGTTTTTCCAGATAGCGGCACAGTAATCCCCTGGCCTTCTGAGCCGACAACCAGTAAAATTTCTGGCGGCAGAGTATTGTTTTTAATATCTAAAGCCTGCGCTTGGTGATTATTCTCTAGGCGATAAATCGGCCGACCAAGCTCTTGTATTAATTGTTTGGCCGCCGGCCAGCTCAAGTCTAACCAGGGAGTCTTAAAAATAGTGCCGGCGGAAGAGCGAATAACCTTAGGATTGCCAGGATCAACGCAGTTTAAAAGAATTAATCCAGTATCAAAAGCGCCAGCCAAACGGATGATGGTGCCCAGATTGCCAGGATCTTGGATATTGTCTAATAATAATATGGTTTTTTGACGCTTGATATCTGCTAGTTGGAATTTGGGCGGTTGAGCCAGGGCGGCAATAGTTGGCAGACTGTCGGTGGTGGTCAGCTGGCGGAAATTGGCAGTGTCAGCAGCAGTAAAGGTTAGTTGAATGTTTGGTGCCGCTAGTTCTAGAAATTTTTTACCTTCAACCAACCATAGGCCGGCTTTAGCTCGACCTTTGTTGTTATGCAGTGATTTAATCAGTTTTTCTTGGCTCTGGCTGAGCATAGTTAGATGCGAGAATACTTGCCAACCGCTATATAGCTGGCCAACAAGTTAACAGTGCCGATGCCCAGTAGTTGCAAACCGGCAATCTGCCACCAATAATGGTTGAAGTATCGCAGTAAATCAATATTATAACCAAAGAAGAAGGTATCTAGATAGGGCTGGAGAACATTTAAGAAAGGATAAAAAATGGCCGCGGTTAGGATTACGCCGGCAATGGTATAAATAAGACTGGAAAAGAGAAAGGGCGCTTTAATGAAAAAATTAGAAGCGCCAACTAGCTTCATGATAGCAATTTCTTGACGATGGCTATGAATGGCCAGTTTGACCGAATTAAAAATAACCAAGAGCATTATCAGAACAAAGATAGAGCTAATAACGATAGCGATATCATTAATCTTATTGGTTATATTATTAATTTTGGCCAACAGGGCCTGATTGTCTTGAAAATTACGCGAGCCGATCAGCGGGTCTTGGATTTGGTTTAATTCTTCAATTAATTGATTATATTGATCTGGATCGCGAGGCTTGATGGTTAGACTGGAGGTTAATGGATTTTTGTCTAGTTCTTGTAGTGCTTGTAGAATCTCCGGATTGTCTTGATGTTGGCGACGAAATGACTCTAGAGCCTCGGCTTGAGATAGATAACTAACCTCTTGCACATTATCTAAATTAGCTAGGCGAGCTTTAAGGCTGAGAGCTTTATCTTCGGAAACCCCCTCTTTTAAATAAATAGAAATATCAACGCGATTTTTGAGATTGTCGACGGCAGCTTGGCCAATAATCCTTAAAGACAGTAGCAGATTCACGGAAAATAGTGTCAGGATTAAAATCATGATGGTCGCTAGCGACAACCAGAAGTTGCGCCAAACGTCCTGAAAACCAAATTTAACGATTCTGCTTAAAGATAAGAACATAATTTTAAATAAGATATTTGCCGTGCGCCTGGTCGCTGACTAGTCGGCCATCGCTAATAGTTAAAACTCTTTTGTTAAGATTATTAACAATTTCACGGTTGTGGGTAACCAAGATAACTGTGGTGCCAAATTTATTAATTTTCTGTAAAAGCTCAATAATTTCTTCGGCATTAATTGAGTCTAGGTTACCGGTCGGTTCGTCAGCCAACAAGATTTTAGGCTGGTAAACTAAAGCCCGGGCAATGGCGGCTCGCTGTTGTTCACCGCCGGAGACTTCGTGCGGATAACGATCCATCTGTTCGCTAAGGCCGACGATTTTCATTAGCTGCGGAATGATGGCATTAATTTTTTTAGCTGATTTGCCGCAGACCTGTAGAGCAAAGGCGACATTTTCGGCTAGGGTTTTTTTGGGCAACAATTTGAAATCTTGAAAAATAACACCGATTTGTCGGCGCAAGAATGGCACTTCGCTGCTGGACAGTCTGGTAATATCCCAATCGCCAACAATTATTTGACCGTTATCTAGGCGTTCTTCACCGATTAGGCAGTTGACCATGGTGGTTTTGCCGCTGCCTGACTGGCCGACGATGGACACAAACTCGCCAGAACCGATGCTGAGAGTCAAATTGTCTAAAGCCTTAGTTTGCGGCGGGTAAAATTTACTGGCTTGGTTAAATTTAATCATAGCTTGAAGATGACTAATTCAAAGCAGTTGTTAGTATTTGGCTGGCGGCGGCATAACTCTTGGACCAGCTCGGTGAACCCAAAGTAACAACAATAAATTTCTGTTTAGTATTCTGATTTTGCGCCGCCATTGCTAAACAATGGCCAGCCTCTACTAAATAGCCGGTTTTAGATGACTGTAATGAGAACTGACCTTCTTGTAATAGCTTGTTGGTGTTTTTGATAGTGTGCGGTTGCTTGGCATTGGTAGTGCTAAATTTATAGATAGCGGTGGTGCTTATTTTCTTGATATTAGCATCTTGGCTGACTGCTTTTAGAATTAAAGCGTAATCCTTGGCGGTGCTGACATTATCAGTTGATAGGCCCGTCGGTTCAACAAATTTAGTATTGACCGCTCCCCATTTTTTAGCATTAGCGTTCATTCTCTTGATGAATTCGGCGCGGCTAAGGCCGCTGACGCGGACTAGCGATTCAACAGCATTATTGGCCGATCCGATTAAAGCGGAATAGACTAAGTCTCTAATTTTTAATTGATCGCCGTCTTTTAGCCTTAATAGGGCAGCTTCGGATAGCGTGCAATATTTGGTGATTTTTTGTTCGTCTTGACTGCTATAGCTGACTATTCTATCTAGATTGGGCTTGGTATCTAAAAAAGTTTTAATCGCCACCATTTTGGTGAGGCTGGCAATCGGCACGACTTTTTGAGCATTTTTTTGCCAAAGAATCTGATTATTATCGGCATCTAAAACAACCACCGAATCAGCATCCTGGCTGGATATCTCTAAAGACTTAAAATCACTAACTGTTTTAGTTGCAGTGGCGGCATAGGCAAGATTATTAATGATTTGCCAATCAGCCGAGTTCTTGGGTAAACGACCGTATTGCTTGGTGAATTGTTGAAGGGCAAGTTTTTCTTTGGTTAAATCGCGGGTTGGTTTTAGGGGCTCTGGCTTCTTGGTGCTAGTGTTAGGGCTACTAGAACTTGGCGATAGCGGCTCCAGGCGAACGGTAATAACACCGGTGCCTAAAGTAGCTAGTTGAGCAAAAGCCTCTTTTTGTAAGTCAATTACTCGATCAGGATGAATTTTGGGGTCGGGGCCATAGTCATTGATAACCACATCAACGGTTTTGCCGCTAGCCAGATGATACACTCTAACTTTTTGGCCGAGCGGATAAATGGTTGAAGCAGCAAAAAGCCCCGGTTTGAAGTCATACCAGCTAGCTTTGCCGCTAGGACTGCTGGTTGCCGAGGTGGTGGCATCAGCTGAAGTTAAAATTGGTTGAGCTAAAGTTAAGATGAGGCCGGCGATGATAAATAGCGGCCGACCAATTTTTAACCAATAAAAATTAGATCGTGACGAATCCATAAGTTGACGAATCAAAAGCTTTGTCTTTATAATAAAATTATAGCACATTTCTGATGAGCCACCAAACGGATATTGTCCTAATTTGGCGGGTGTCGTATAGTGGTTATTGTGCCAGCTTCCCAAGCTGGAGAGGGCGGTTCGATTCCGCTCACCCGCTCTAGGTTATCAGTCGCCCGTGTAGCTTAGTTGGTAGAGCAGTCCCTTCGTAAGGGAAAGGTCGTCGGTTCAAATCCGACCATGGGCTCAAACATAAAAACGCCATTTGGCGTTTTTATTGTACTTTATTGTTAAAAAAATATTTGAACCACTGATTGGGGTTGTGGCTGATTGCCACCTTGTCTTTTTTAGGGGCTGGCAAGTCAAAGACTGAATTAGCGCTATTATCGGCGGCGTCGGTTGACGAATCTGGCTGCTTGATGACAATTATTTGTTCATTGGGCTGGCGTAAATCAAACTTTAGGCGCGCCTCCTCTTCTAAAAATTCTTTAGAATCAAGATAATCTACTAAGCCGGAAACTTCTTGATTTTTTTTGTCTAAGCGTTTAATCTCGGCTTCCAGCTGCGTTATTTCACTCTTGACTCCAAAAACTTGACGAATATTTTTAACCAGTCCGGTGAGTATAAAAATTAAGACCACTAAGCCGGCGATGGTTATTAGTATTGGCTGATAACGCTTATATTGATTTTTATTAGACAGTTTGTTCATAGTCGGGCTATCCGGAATCGAACCGGAACTACATGCACCCCATGCACGCGTACTACCACTATACGATAGCCCGTTAAGCGGCCTTGGGCCGCTTTCAATTATTCCTCTTCTTCATCGCCCTCGCCTTCAGCATAGATTGCTTGCAAATCAAGACGATCCCAGTCAAACAACTCTTCTGGTTGAAAGAATCTAGCCAGTTCTTTGTGAGCATTGTCAACGCTATCAGAAGCATGGACAACATTAGCCTGGATACTCATGGAAAAATCGCCGCGAATAGTGCCGGCGTCAGCCTTGCGACCCAAGGTTTCTCCAGCTAGCAAACGGACGCTGTTGACCGCTTCCATGCCCTCCAGGGCCATAACAATAACCGGCCAATCAGACATAAATTTGGCAATCCTTGGGAAAAATGGTTTGTCGGTCAAATGAGAATAATGCTCAGCTAAGATGGTGTTATCTAATTGCATCATTTTGAGACCGACTATTTTTAAGCCTTTACGTTCAAAGCGATGGATAATTTCACCAGCTAAGCTGCGGTTTAGGGCATCTGGTTTGATAATCACCAGGGTGCGCTCCTGTCTTTTCTTGGCCATATATCTTCAATAATTCCGCTCTAACAATGGCGGTTGGTTATTATTATAAACCACTAAAGCGGTTTTGCCAAATTAATTGGCCATTGCTAAAAATATTAAAATCGCTCAATTGGTCAGTTCGCCACAGACGGATACCGAGACGATGCAAACGGTCAACAATCAGCTGGCTAGGCAATCCGAACTTGTTATTGCTAGCTAGGCTGATTACGGCTATTTGGGGCTGCCAATAATTTAACCAAGCCAGGCTGGTGGCGGTTAGCGAACCATGGTGGGCAACTTTAAGGATATTAATTGGTTGTCCAACCGGTTGTTGCGCCAATAATTCTTTTTCAGCATCAGCCTCGAGGTCGCCGGTCCAAAGAAATTTATTCTGACCATATTGCCACAATATAACCAAAGACTGGTTATTAATATTGTCTTGATAGCGAATCAATTGCTCATCAGTTGGCCATAAGATAGCTAGTTGACTATTGTCTGGTAAGCTTATCATAGCTGGCGCACGGATATCATTGATAATAATTCCTTTTTGTCTAGCGCTATTTAAGTTGTTGGATAATTCGGCTGATAATTGTGGCGGCTGGGCTAAGACTATTTGTTGGATTGAATATTTATTTATTAAATATGGCAATCCGCCCCAATGATCAGTATGGTCATGACTAATAATAATCATGTCCAAGTGTCTGCCCCACCACCGTAGTCTACGACTAAGTGCTGCGATAATTTGTTGATCCGGTCCACAATCAATCAAAATATTTTGACCGCTGGCCGTAGTAATCAGGGCGGCATCGCCTTGGCCGATATCCAGATAGCTTATTTGCAGCAAGGATGGTGCCGATAAGCGGACAGTGGCGGTTATTATAATTAAACCGCTCAAGACCAGCAAAGCCAATAATTTTTTCATATTAATGGGCTAAAACTAATCCCCTGATTTCATTAGCTCCGGACCGTTTGAGACAATTAGCCATTTCCGTTAAAGTGGCGCCAGTAGTGATGACGTCATCAATGATAATAAAATTTTGGCCAGTTGAATATTTTAACCAAGAAAAGGCTTGATCTAGATTGGTTAATCGTGCGCTTCTGCTCAAATGCGCCTGGGGTGGCCGGTGTTGACGGCTCCAGTGATTAGCAATCGGACAGCGATTGACCTTGGCTATTGTTTCGGCCAGCAATTGAGCCTGGTTAAAGCCACGCCAATTAAGCCGCTGCCGACTTAGGGGCACGGCGGTGATTAAGGATTGTTTAAACCATGATTGCTCAACAATAGTTTGCTGAATAAATTCTGCTAAATTGACAGCTAAAATCCGGCCAGCCATGGTTAGCCGCTGATACTTGGTTAGTTTGAGCAGCCTGTTTAATAGCGGCTGATGATAATCAGCACAATAAATAATCGCGGTTAGGCTTGATTGCTGGTCAATCGGTAACGATCGCCAATGCCAACCGGCAGTTAATTGTTGTTGGCAGTCATGGCACAACCAACTGCCCGGCCGCTGGCAATTGTAACAGTATTTTGGCCACAATAAATCTAACCAAAAAAGCCCATGGCGGGCTTTTCGCTCCCCTCCTAACATAAATTTTAGATTAATTATTGATATTGCCGATCTTGCCAGACCAGTTTATCGGCTAACCAGGCATTATCTTTTTTAACCAAAGTTAATTGATAGTTCTGATAAAAGTTTTTTGGCTGGCTTGAAGCCGTGGCGATGGTTTCTTGACCACGAACCTTAACATCAACAATCAGTGAATTGCTATCGGCCGAATCCATAGTCCCTTGGGTGACAATGGCTTGAGCTCTGGTACCAATATAGGTGTCAGTCTTTTTGCTGGCTGACTGATCTTTGATATAATTGTCGGTCCAAGCAACCATTGACTGGGTCATGCTATTCTTGAGAATTTCCAGGTTACTAAAATTGTCTTGACTGGATAGACTGGCCCAGCGTTCAACAAAGGCGCCAGCTTTTTTCTCTAATTCAACCTCTAGGCGACCGCGATTATCTAGAACTACTTGATTGCCGGCTAACTGTTCAGTTGAAAAAGTTTGCGGTTTTGACTGGATTGTTTCGGGTGTGGTTGTGGCGGGATTGATAATTGTTTTTAGCGGATTATAGCTGGGATTCAGCTTGCCGCTAAACAGAATATAGAGCAAGACAACTAAGATAATAATAACCCCGCCAATCATTAGCCAGTTAATAGTTTTTGGAGAAAGCTGCATAAAGTTAATTAGTTAATTATCTATTCAGCTTCAGCCTGAGCTTCGGCCTGATTTTGTTTTTCTATCTTTAATAGTTGTTCGGGGTTGGAAGTTATTAATTGATCTTCCATATAAGAGGCAACGATTTTGATGGCGGCATGCTTATTGCCGGCAAAAAATATTCCCTCACCAACACCGCTTTCCAATAGCAGGTATTTCTCCCCTTCTGTTAATATAAAAGTTTTTTGCACTAAATCAATGGCTGCTGGAGACTGTTTTAATAATATTTGCATGGCTGAGTTAGTAACGATGGCTTTACCGTATGGCGACAATAAGAAGTCATTAACATCTTGAGTAATAGTGGTAACGCCCAAATAGTATTTACGGCAACGCTTAACCAGGGCGTAAATAAACTTGGCACTGTCCTCGTTTTGCATTAGCCACCAAGCCTCATCAATGACCAGGATGCGTTTTTTGAGCTGGCTGCGAACAACATTCCAAATATAATTAACTATCGTATAAATGGCTAGCGGCCTTAATTCATCTTCTAGATCGCGGACCGAGAAAGCAACTAGCTGGTTGTCCATTTGGACATTGGTTAGGCTATTGAATAATCCAGAGAAAGTACCCTCGGTATATTTTTTAAGCCGTAAAGCAATGTTCTCGCCCCCTTCCATCCCTTCAAGGATATACTGCAAATCCCGCATAGTTGGCGGTTCAATCTGGCTTAGGTCGCTATCTGGGGTAATATCTTTCTTGGCATAAGTTTCCAAGAGAGCCATGTCTAGAATGGAATCTTCTTCGGCCGATAATTGACCCAGCATAATTCTAACCAAGCCCTTAACGGTAATAACGCCGCTGCGAATAATATCCTCGGTTTTGGATTCTTGCCCAACCGGTCGTGGCAAGTCAAAGGGATTTATTTTAGCCTCGCTAGCTAAGGACACATTAATATAAGTGCCGCCAACGGCTTCAGCTAGTTCTTTGTATTCATATTCCGGGTCAATAATGATAACATCAGTGCCCATCATCATTGTCCGCAGGACCTCTAATTTAATGGCGTAACTTTTTCCAGCACCGGATGTGGCAAAAACAACATTATTGGCATTGGGCAGGCTGAAACGATCAAATAGAATCAAGCTATTATTGTGACGATTAATGCCGTAAAGAATGCCATTGTCGCTGGTCAATTCACTGGAAATAAATGGGAAAGATGAAGCAACCGGTGACGAATTCATATTGAAAGCAATATTCAGACCATCATCGCACAGCGTTAAAGTAGAGTTAAAACCCTGTTCAGCCTGATAAAAAACTTTCTTGGAATAGATAAGTCGTGAACCGAATAAATCTTCCATGTTGTTGGCTAGCTGGTTAAGCTTCTCTTCGGTCTTGGCGTAAATGGTGACATAGAGAGCGAATTGGAAGAATTTTTCCGTCCCCTGAGTCAAAGAATCACGCAGCGCCTCAACATCGCGCAAGGCCGTTTCTCTTAGCGGATCGCGCGGATTGCCGCGATCAATATCAGCGCTGATTTGAGCCTCCAAGACACCAACTTTGTTTTTTAACTGCTTAAGGACAATAGCTGAATTAATTGGATAAAAGAACATGGAGATGTCAAACGATTCGTTGAGATTGAGAATCGGCGCGAACCAGCCAACACTGATATAGCGCGGATAGGCAACAATAAAAATCGTGCTAACATATTGGCCGTTGAGTAATAAATGTTTTGGCTTGACCTCGAGGCTAGCCGGAGCTATTAAATCGCGGATATTAACAACACCGTAGCGATAGGCCTTTTCTTGTTCAATCAACTCCTCAGCCAATCTAGCCTGCTCGCTGAGAGCGGCTGATGTCTGTTTATTCAAGAAGCCAACATTATTTGCTTTATCGGGGTTGGTTGTTTTTTTGTCAGGCTGAATATTGAACATGGCGGAATTTAAAAATTAGTATTGATATTAATTTTTTCGACATTATCTAAAGGTTGGTTAGCGGCGGTTTCTTGGTTGTAGACATTGTAAAATAGCTCAATCAAGCCCTGAGTGTCTAGCTGAACAACATTAAGTCCCATAGATGACAGACCGTTAATAACGCTATCAATTCTTTCGGAAAGCTGTTTTTTGAGATAGATAAAACGCTCCTCCTTTAGATTAATGACATCAATCGGTCGGAAAGCTTCAATTAGCGACTGCCAAAACCCCTTGCGTTTATCGGAAATGGGGTTATAAGGAACAATGATGTAAAAATGTTTGTTCATTATCTTGCCAAGACTAACCAGCTGGCTGACATAATCAATATATTGT
>CAYNWZ010000002.1:0-34202 GCA_964401085.1 uncultured Gammaproteobacteria bacterium | reverse complement strand
CCGCTATATGACGAACAATACCGACCAGTCAACGGCGAAATAATATAATTACTGTTGGCAGTTTTCAATTTTACATATAATCTAATAACTTTGGCTGATGTTGAGTTGGAATAAACTAGGGCCGCGACATCGCCGCTGGACAAACTGGTCCGGCCGCCGATAGCCAAAGCTAATCTTGGAACAGCGTTTTGAAATTCAGTTCCGCTAGCCACGGCGTCAAGATTACCCTTCATAGTAATTAAAACTTTTTCTAGGTCGCTAAATGACCTAACACCTTCGTTGCTAGTCTGTTCATCTAATTGAACAGTGGCATTAAATGACTGCCCACTGGCATAGCCACTATTATAAGTTAAGGAGATAGCTCCAATATACTCCCAATTATCGGTTTTATCGGCTGTATTAGAAAGAGTAGCTCCAAAATAGCTACCATATTGCGAATAACCAGCCGCGCTAGCCGAACCAGACAGTGTACCAGAAAAAGTAGCGGCATAAACAGTGTTATTGTTGAAAAAAACGCCAGCTGTCGCCGCTGTTGAGTTGGCGGTCGTTCTAACCAAATAGGCATTAACCGTTTCGCCAGGATTCATTCTGGCACCCCACAAAGAAATGGCATTGATTCCGGAGATAATCCGAAATGTTTTGGTGGTGTGGGCGGCAGTAAAGTTCTGCTTAACCCCATAAAAACGCCACTGCGTATCTAAATCAATCGTTTTTTCCTCACCGGTCTCGGCCGAACTATCAATCCTTAATTTAATGGTTGTTGTGCCGCTTTGAGCTCTGGCCCAAACACCAGCTGACCAATAACCAGTTGTGGCATCAGTAACCGTTTGGGCAATATTAGCCGAGGTATTACTACCAGCTGGAATATTTTCGGCAGTAGCCACCCCGACCGGCGCGGCCACCGAATCAGCTGAAACTGTGGAAATGTTGGTTTTAACCCAATTGGCAGTATTGAAGGCTTCAGTCTGTAACAAATAATTAACAGCCACCCCCATAGAAACATGAGGACTTTCAAAAAAACTATTGACGCGGAAACGCTCATTATAATAATTAGCTAATCCGGGATCATAACCGTTGCCATATTCAAAACCACTGGAATTGTTATCGGGATTGGTGTTAATAGCGACACTACCTCGGAAATCAGCGGTGCCATTAAAAATTGAGGCTCCGTTGACATGTAATAAAGCACCCGGAGTTGTTGTGCCAATGCCCAGATTACCCGCTGTGTCTAGAAACATCTTAGAGGTCCCGTTGGTAATGAAATTAAACGGCTGATTGGTTAAAGTACCAATAACCCCTTGACGGCTGGCATAACCAAAATTGTAGCCGGTACCGCTAGGTGTGCCGGTCTCGGAAGCAATTATGGCCGCAGTTACTGAAGCGGTCCTAGATAAATAGGCGGCATTACCGCTACCACTCAAGTCTAAATAGCGCGCCCAACCGCCACCGCTAGGTATGCCACCGATACCCAAATCGCTCATAATATAATTGATGGTGGTCGTGCCGGTTCCAGTAATGCTAAGTGACCCGCTGCTAGAAATATTACCGCCAACTGACAATTTATTGGTTGGATTGGCGTCGCCAATACCGACATTGCCGGCATTATTATTATAAATATTGGTACTAGAGGCCGTCCAATAGCTCATTGACGCCGAACTACTAGCTATTGTGGAGTCAACATAATCCTTGGTGGCCGCATGATTGCCAGCTGTCGGCGTTCCGACAATCAATGGGCTAGAAAAAATACTAGCACCAACGACATTTAGAGCGGTGGCTTCGGGTATTGTGCTGGTGCCGATGCTGGTGCCGGTGTTGCTGATATATATCAGTGGCGAAACACTTTGAATAATGGTATTAGTGCTAGAAACCGAGTCCGGCCCCAATTTTAATGTTGAGCCGACACAAACACAATTATTCCAGAAGCCAGGCGCTCCACCAGCTGTTGTGCACGAATCATTATTGCGCTCACCAACGCTATAATCAATACAATCTCCATCTGTATTACAATCATTATAGCCAGTCTTACAAGTACCACAGGTAGCTACGGCCCATTGGCCACCAGTGCAGGTGGTTTTTCTTTGAGCATTGCTGCAAGCTGTTTTTTGTAAACACCATTGATTTCCACTGTTATCGCAATATGGCGCAACACTATCAGCCGTTGCCGTGCAATCAATATAATAGCCGCCAGATGTGGTAATTGTCCCGGACTCAACTGTGCTATCGGCGCCCCTTGGGTTTATTGTCGAGGTATCGTAACACTGTACTGTGCCCGAAACACCACAAACATTTGGCGTAGGACTAGAACAAGTTTGGCTTTGATAACTACTGGGACAGGTAGCCGGATCACTAACATAAGCCGCTTCAGATTGACTTCCAATAAAATAACCAGCTAAAAGGCATAAAATAATTGCGAGTCGTAATTTTTTCATAATTTTATTTACAGCAGGCAATCTTCTTTACAGTCCCACAATGGATAAGAGCACCGGAACCACCGCCAGTTGAATTAAAAATCCAAAAATGACCAAGGTAACTAGTGGTGCCATTAGTCCAACCAGAACAATCATCAGCCGCATTAGTGCCGGTATAACCAGGCGGACCATCGGCTATCCAGGCATTCTGACCATTAATTGAGCTGAATCCACTGGCGCCATTCTTTTGGATTAAGTAAATAATTTCATCAGTGCGACAAAAATGACTGCCAGGTTGTTCACTATTACAAATCTTATTACCAGCGTCATAGCCAGTAAATCCACCGGTAAAAATAAAACTACCATTCGTCGTGGTTGATGTTAAAAATATCGTCGTTACGCCCGTTGACCACCCACTAGTCGGATTAAAACAATTAGCACCGTTGGCATCACAGTACTGGTTAGACCGCATCTTGGTCGCCGAACTGGTAACCGCTGTGGCGTCGCCATACTGGTTAACCCTGAATAAATCATTTTGATCGGTTGTATCCCTAATAACCAGCGGAGCATAATTACTGGAAATAATCCGCAGACCCTCAATATCGCTTCTAGGGTAGATATGCAAAGCTGAGGCTGGACTAGTCGTGCCAATACCGACTCGCCAGCTAGTACTAGAGGCATATAGATAATTACCACTATTGACCCACAGGCTTTGAGCGGCAGTATCGACATAGGATTTAGTCGCCAAGTGGTTGGCGGCTATTGGCGTGTCGGCGATAACATTGCCATTGACATATAACGGCACTGTCGGACTAGTGGTGCCGATGCCAATATAACCATCATCTCTGACAAATAAATTAGATACACCGCTACTGTTTTGAATATTCAAAGCCGAGGTTGTTGAAGCAATGCCGCTACCGATTATCATTAGCCGCGAGGTCGGACTAGTGGTGCCGATACCGACATTGCCGGAATTATCAATCACCATTTTAACCGTATTGGTGAGCCAGCCGGTTTCAAAAGCTAGGCCAGTTAGACCGTTGCCAAAAGTATAGCCACGGATAGCCGCCATATTGGAGGTGCCGTTGGCATCAGAGAATCTAATAACTGGACCACTGCCAGCGACCGAGGCGCTAAGAACGCCAGCTAATTTTAAAACATTTTGACCGCTAGTTGTTGCTGCAGCTGAGTTTAAGATTTGCAAGGTGGTATTAGGACTGATCATGCCTATCCCGACATTACCGCCAATCACGGTTAGCTTAGCCGTTCCAGCGGTTGTGGTGCCAATGGCGACATTATAGGCCGTACTAGAAGCATATAAATTATTACCAGATAAAACCCAATATTTTATTGGGTCTAGACTGGCGCCTAGTGTTGATACTAAATAACTCTTATTAACTACATCGGCATTGTCAACCGCCTGATAGTTAGTCCTAATAAAACCACTACCAGCATCAATGGACGCATTGGTATATGGCTCAACTACTAATCTGGCTGAGGTGTCATCGGTGCTAGTGCCAATGCCGACCTTGCCAGTCAAGCCGCTACCAATAACATAAAAATTATTAGCGATCGTTAAAGCGCCAGCTTTGGTCTGATTATTACTGTCAGTGCTGACAAATGGTTCTGGATTGCTGCCCGGTGGCACCTCGGTCGGGTTCGACCAAGCGGCTAGCAATACATTGGTAGCAACCAAAAAACCCCACACCACGGCGAGGAGGGTAAATAAAAAATGAACTTGGCTTTTATTTGCGGGCATTAGACTTGCTAAAGTTAGCCAACCATAATAAATTTATTATACAACAAAAGGCCCAACTGGTGCAAGACAGCCAACTGATACAAAAACGCCGGCAGGCCTAAAGCTAACCGGCGTTTTTGAATAACAAACATTTACATGCCCATCATTGGGTTCATGCCCCCAGCTGAATGGTCGCCGCAAGAGCATTTATCTTCTTTTTTATCGGTAATAACTGTCTCGGTGGTCAAGAACATCATCGCCGCGCTAGCCGCGTGTTCTAAGGCACAACGAACCACCTTGGTCGGATCAATAATGCCGGCGGCAGTCATGTCTTCAAACTTACCAGTGGCAGCATTATAACCAATAGCATTCTTACTGCCCTTATTCTTGTCAATAATATTATAGAGAATAAACGAGCCATCCTGACCGGCATTGGCGGCAATTTGTTTAATTGGCTCTAAAATAGCTCCAGCGACAATTCGCTGGCCAGCCCCGCTATGTTCATCTAATTCAAAAGCATCGCTAGCTAGGGCCAAGGCTAAGCCGCCGCCTGGCACAACGCCTTCCAAAGTAGCGGCCCGTGTAGCATTCAAAGCATCTTCAATCCGATCTTTCTTTTCTTTCATCTCTACTTCAGTCGCCGCTCCGACCTTAATCACAGCCACACCACCGGCTAATTTAGCTAACCGTTCCTGCAATTTGGTCTTATCAAAATCGGAGTCAGCTGCTTCTTTTTCTTTCTTGATTTGCTCAATTCTAGCCTTAATCTTGGTTTGATCGCCCTTACCATCAACAATAGTAGTTGTTTCTTTGGAAACAATCACCCGACGGGCTTGGCCCAAATCACCTAAATCGGCATTTTCTAATTTCAGACCAACCTCTTCAGAAATTACTCGGCCGCCGGTCAATACCGCCATATCGTCAAGCATCGCTTTGCGGCGATCGCCAAAGCCCGGTGCCTTGATACCAACCACGCTAAAAACGCCACGCAGCTTATTAACGACAAAAGTCGTCAAAGCCTCACCATCAATATCTTCAGCAATAATCACTAATTCCTTTTTACCGGTCTGCAAAACTTTTTCTAGTAGCGGCAAAACATCCTGAACCGCTGACACTTTACGGTCGGTAATCAAAATATAGGGATCTTCCAGTTCGGCCTTCATGGTCTCAGTATTGGTGACCATATAATGCGAAACATACCCCTTGTCAAACTGCATACCCTCCACCACCTCTTTTTCTACGCCAAATGACTGGCCTTCTTCAACAGTAATAACGCCATCATTACCAACTGAATTCATCGCTTCAGCAATAATTTGACCGATTTCTGGATCGTTGGCACTGATTGAGGCCACCTGAGCGATTTCTTCTTTAGTAGAAATAGCCTTGCTCATTTTCTTCAACTTATTAACGACATCAGCCACCTCTTTTTCAATGCCTTGACGAATTTCAATCGGATTGATGCCAGCGGCGACCAATTTTAAACCCTCATTAATCATCGCTTGAGCTAGAACAGTCGCTGTCGTCGTGCCATCACCAGCCAAATCATTGGTCTTGGAAGCCACCTCTTTGACTAACGAAGCCCCAATATTTTCAAATTTATCCTCTAATTCAATTTCCTTGGCGACAGTAACGCCATCCTTAGTGATTATCGGACTGCCAAATCCGCGGTCAATCACCGCATTGCGCCCCTTAGGACCAAGGGTCACTTTAACGGCGTTGGCCAATTGATCAACGCCTTTTTTAAGAGCGGCCCGAGCTTGATCGTCAAAAATAATCTGTTTAGCCATATTATTAATACTAAAAAATTAATTATTTAATGATTGCTAGAATATCGCGCTCACCAACAACTAGATATTCTTGACCGTCATATTTCAATTCTTCGGTGGAGTATTTCTTAAACATTACTTGTTGGCCAAGCTGGACCGACATCGGTGCCCGTTGGCCATTGTCGAGCAATCGACCGGGACCGACCGCGATAATCTCGCCCTGCTCTGGGCGTTCCTTGTTGACAGTGTCTGGTAAAATAATTCCAGACTGGGTTTTCTCTTCAGCCGATAGCGGCTTGATGATCACTTGATCATACAAGGGTAATAGATTCATAAAAATAAATTAAAAAAATAAATAATTTAGCAGTCAGATAACCTGACTGCTAAATATTATAGCAAGCCGCCTTGGCTTGTCAAGCCTCTTGTTAGACGGTCATTAATGGCGATGACGCTGTAGATCAACCGCTTTAAGCCGCAGAATCTCGGCCACTAATTTAGCGCGAGCTTCAATAAATTCCGGACTATTTTCGGCCTGAGCGGCCATGATTTGTTCAGCTTGATTACGGGCCGCCACCACTGTTTGGTCATCAATCTCTGAAGCCATTTCAGCGGTATCGGCTAAAACAACAATCTTATTAACCGATACTTCAACAAAACCACCATGAATAGCTAAATACTCCACCTGTCCGTCTAATAATTTCAACATGGCCACGCCCGGTTTTAATAAAGTAATCAACGGAATATGGTTGGGCAAAACGGTAATGTCGCCATCAACCGCCGGCAAAGTGGCTTGCCGAACTTGATTTTTGTAGACCACCCGCTCGGGGGTGGCAATCTCAAATTTAATAGTCTGATCGCTAGACATATTTAGGCCTGGCTTAGGCTGCCGCGCATATAAAACTCGCTTTCCGGCTTATCGTCATGCTGGCCGGCCAAAATCTCAGCGCAATCCTTAACCGTCTGCTCAACTTTAACATATTGGCCAGGCGTACCGGTAAATGATTGGGCGACAAAACATGGCTGCGACAAGAATCGCTGTAAACGGCGGGCCCTGGCTACCGTTAACCGGTCTTCATCTGACAGTTCCTCCATGCCCAAAATAGCAATTATATCTTGCAAATCTTTATATTTCTGTAAAACGCGCTGAACCTCAGTGGCCACCCGATAATGCTCCTCGCCAACAATATTCGGATCAAGCAAGGTTGATTTAGAATCCAGTGGATCAACGGCCGGATAAATACCCAACTCTGACAACGAGCGCGACAAGACAACCGTGGAATCCAAATGAGAAAAAGTCGTCGCCGGCGCCGGATCGGTCAAATCATCGGCCGGCACATAAACCGCCTGGATAGAAGTAATCGAGCCTTTGTCGGTCGAAGCAATCCGCTCTTGCAGCTCGCCCATTTCGCTAGCCAATGTCGGCTGATAGCCGACAGCGCTCGGCAAGCGGCCAAGCAAAGCCGACACTTCAGAACCAGCCTGAGTAAAACGAAAAATATTATCAATAAACAGCAAAACATCTTGATTTTTTTCATCACGGAAATATTCAGCCATGGCCAGGCCGGTTAAAGCAACTCGTGCCCGAGCGCCTGGAGGTTCGTTCATTTGGCCAAAAACCATACAGACCTTATCTAAAACGCCGCTATCTTTCATTTCGTGATATAAATCATTGCCTTCACGGGTGCGCTCACCGACACCGGCAAAAACCGAATAACCGCCGTGCTCATGAGCGACATTGTGAATCAACTCTTGAATCAAGACTGTCTTGCCGACCCCAGCACCGCCAAATAGACCAACCTTGCCGCCCTTAACAATCGGACAAATCAAATCAATGACTTTGATACCAGTTTCTAATACTTCCACCTTGGTTGATTGTTCAACAAATTTTGGCGCTGGCCGATGTAGTGGATAACTAGTTTTAGTCTTAACTTCATCGGCCCCATCAATAGTTTGGCCTAGAACATTAAACATTCGGCCCAAAGTTTCTTCGCCAACCGGCACCATGATTGATTGGCCAGTGTCGCTAACTTCCTGGCCGCGCTTTAGACCGTCGGTAGAATCCATGGCAATTGTCCGCACCAAGCCGCCGCCAAGATGCTGTTGGACTTCCAAAATAATTGTTTGTTTATTCAATTGGACAGCCAGTGCCTGATAAATCGGCGGCAATTGTTCGGCAAAACGGACATCAACGACCGGACCGATAATTTGCTCAATAGCACCTGAATTATTTTTTTTCATATACATTAATTAGCCAAAGCGTTGGCACCGGCGGAAATTTCAGCAATTTCCGCGGTAATACCGGCTTGGCGGACTTTATTATAAGTTAAGCGCAAGGCTGCTATCAATTCATCAGCCGACTCAGTGGCATTTTTCATCGCCAGCATCCGCGCCGATTGTTCTGAAGCATTGCTTTCTAAATTAGCTTGATAAAGCTGAACTTCAATCAGCCGCGGCAACATCGCTTCCAAAACTTGCTGTTGATTGGGTTCATAATTATATTGATAATGATAGGCTTTAATCTTCAGGCTGTCTGGTAATATTTCCTCTAATCCCTTACCGGTTGTTGCCTCGCTATATAGATGACTATCGGTTTTTTCGGTCAAAAATTCTTTTGATGAAACCATCTGCGGCGCCTCCACTAGACCAAGAAAATCTTTATTGGCGCTGATATCGATTGGCAATAATTGACGAATACGCGGTACTTGCTTCAAAGTGGAAATAAAATCGGTAAAAGCCACCAAAACCTTGTCATAGCGACCAGTCAAATACTCGGCCATAATTGTCTGCGCTAAAGCGACAACCTGCGGCAGTTGGGAAGAGCGCTCATCTTTGACAAAACTGGCCACCACTTTGTGACCATAACGGCTAGCTAGGGCTTGGCCGCGACTACCAAATAAATAAAAATCCACCTGTTGATCAGGGTATTTTTTAATTGACGATAAGGCCTTATTAATAACATTGCTATTAAAACCGCCGCACAACCCTTTATTGCCGGTAAAAATAACCATAGCGATGCGATTGGTTGGCTGCCGCGAAGCCGAGTGTCCCAAAAACGAATGCTGCAAACTATTATCCCGACTAAGGTTCAATAAAGTCATCCAGGCTAAATTGGCATAAGTTCTAGTGGCTAAAGCACTGGCCACCGCCTTTTTCATCTTGGAAGCGGCCACCAATTGCATCGCCTTGGTAATTTTGCGCGTGCTATTGACTGACTTCAGGCGCCGTTGTAAATCTCGAGTATTAGCCATAATTATTTCTGCCAACCGGCCAAGAAATCATCTAATAATTTTCCCAAATGCTTTTCGGCAACTTCATCTAATTGGCCGCTAGTAGTAATCGTCTGCGCTAATTCTTGGCCGCAATCGTGCCAATAATTGAGCCAATCTTTTTCCCAGTCGCCAATTTTATCAACCGCCACTTCGGCCAATCGGCCGCTGGTGGCAGCATAAAATATCGTCGCTTGGTCGGCCATAGCTAACGGCTGATATTGCCCCTGTTTTAAAATTTCTGTCAAACGCCGGCCGAGCTCCAGCTTCTGCTTAGTCGCTTCATCTAAGTCGGAACCGAAGGAGGCAAAAGCCTCTAGCTCACGGAATTGAGCTAATTCCAAACGCAATTTACCGGCTACTTTTTTCATTGCCTTGGTTTGGGCGCTACTGCCGACACGCGATACCGATAGTCCAGCGTTAATGGCTGGCCGCAGACCCTTATAAAATAAATCCGGCTCTAAAAATATCTGCCCGTCAGTAATGGAAATAACATTAGTTGGGATATAGGCTGAAATATCACCAGCCTGAGTTTCAATAATCGGCAATGCTGTCAAAGAGCCGCCGCCGCGCTCGGCGTTTAATTTACAGGCTCGCTCCAAAAGACGAGAATGCAGATAAAAAACATCGCCAGGATAAGCTTCGCGTCCGGGCGGACGGCGCAATAATAAAGATATTTCCCGATAAGCCACAGCGTGCTTACTTAAATCATCATAAATAATCAAAGCGTCTTGGCCATTCTCCAAAACATGCTCAGCCATCGCGCAACCGGCATAAGGAGCGATATAGCTCATGGCGGCTGATTCGGCAGCACTAGCCACAATCACGGTCGTATAGTCCATGGCACCAAAATCTTTCAGTTTAGCCACCAATTGGGCTACTTTGGATTCTTTCTGGCCAATAGCCACATAAAAACATTGAACACCTTGACCGCGCTGATTGATAATTGTATCAATGGCAATGGCTGTTTTACCGGTTTGGCGATCACCGATAATTAATTCACGCTGACCGCGGCCAATCGGCACCATGGCATCAATCGCTTTTAATCCAGTCTGAAGCGGCTGATTAACTGATTGCCGATCCATGACACCTGGAGCAACCCGTTCAATATTATAAAATTCGGCAGTCTTAATCGGACCCTGACCATCCAATGGCTCACCTAGCGGATTGACTACCCGGCCAGCCAATTGCGGACCGACTGGCACTTGTAAAATACGACCGGTTGATTTGGCAATCGTTCCGGCCCTAACCAAATCGCCGCGGCCAAAAACGATAGCGCCGACCTGGTCGCTCTCTAAATTTAGAACCACGCCACGCACCGAAATCGGCTGACTATTTTCGTCCAGAACTTCAAAATCAATCATCTCGCTGGCCATAACCTCGGTTAAACCGCTAATCAAAGCAATACCATCGCTAATCTTGGTGACATAGCCGACTTTTTCTACTTTGATTTCCGGCTGAAACTGCAGAATTTTCCGCCGTAATTCATCAATAATAATATCGGGTTGTTGAGTAGACATATTAATAAAGTAACTTAGCCTGTAAATTGCGCAATTGGCGCCGGTAACTAGCGTCAAGCAAACGATCGGGTAAACGAATGATTACTCCGCCCAGAATATCCGGATCAATCTTGGTTTGCAGTTGAATTTTCTTAGCCGCGGTTACGGCGGCCAGCTGGTCACCCAATTCAGCCACCAATTTCTCGTCCAGCGGCCGAGCTGACACTATTTCAGCGGTAATAACACCCTGGGCCCGCTGCCAATACTGACGATAAAGCTCAGCAATCACTGGCCAACGAGTTATGGCTCCAATGCTATTAAGGTAGGCGGCAAATTTATTTAAAACTGACGGCAAATCACCAGCATCAACCGCAACTGTTAACTGGTAAAGAGCTTGCGCCAGTTGTTTGTCAGCCGCATTAGCCATGGAGCGCTTTTAGTGCTTGTTGAATGATCTTTTCGTCAGCCGAGGAATCAAGTTTTTCTTGTAAAACTTTTTCCAAGGCCGTCGCCACCAATTCAACTGACTGCTGACGCACCGCCATGGTCATTTGGTCCTTTTCTCTGGCCAATTCGCCGGCCACTCGCTGGCGTAACTCTTCGGCCTCTTGGTGAGCAGTTTGCTGAGCCTGTTCTTTAATTTTTTGGCCGCGCTCATCAGCTTGACGGGCAATTTCTTGCGCCTCTTGGCGAGCCTGAACCAATTTGGCTTGATAATCAGCCTGACTTTTAGCTAGCCGCTCTTTAGCTGCCTCGGCATCCTCCAATCCTTGGTTGATAATTTTTTGCCGCTCACCAATCGCCTTACTGATGCTCGGCCATAAAAATTTGGCTAATAGCCAAACAATTAGGCCAAAATTAACCAGATTAGTTAAGGCTAGCCGCCAATCAAAACCAACTTTAGATAAAACATCCATTAAGCCCATACCAAGCTTAGATCAAGAAGAAGCAAACCAAACCGTAGATGGCCGTTGATTCAGCAATGGCTGCGCCAACAATCATTTTACCAAACATATCGCCGGCAATTTCTGGGTTGCGACCCATGGCCTCAAAAGCCTTACCGATTAGCCAGGCCTCAGCACAGGCAACTGGGCCAAAAGCAGTAGTGCATAAGGCTTTAGCTAATAAACGCATTGATTCTGGTTCCATAATTTTATGATTAAATAAATTATAAATTAATCAGCCGCTGGTTCATCAACGGCCAAGGTATAATAAACAGAAACTAACGAGGTAAAAACAACAGCCTGAACCAAGCCGCTCAATAGTCCCATAGCCATCCAGGTGGACGGCAATAGCCAGGCACAGGCCCCCATAATAATAACGGTTAAAACTTCACCGGCAAAGATATTGCCAAATAAACGTAGCGATAGAGATATAATACGAGCAAATTCGGAAATTATATCTAAAAAACCAATAGCAAAATCGACTAAGCTCATAAAACCAGCGCCCAAGCCCTTACGAAAACTCCGATAAACCTTGCTAATCTGAATATACTTACCAATATGTGGTAAAAGGCCAATACACCTAATGCTGGCTAGCTGAATATAAACAATTACGGCCAAGGCTAAGCCAACAGTGGTATTAAAATCATTAGTCGGCGTTCTAAAAATTGACTGGCCACTCCAAGTAATTGAACCAAGACCAGGAATATAGCCAATATAATTGGACAACAAAATAAAAACAAATAATGAGCCAAACAGCGGTAAAATCTTTTTGGCCTTGGCGGCGCTGCCGGTTAATTGGCTAATCAAGCCAAATATCAAACCATAAAACATCTCTAGCACCGTCTGAGCCCGATTCGGCCTTAATTTCAACCGACGGACAGCTAGAACTAAACCGATTAATAAAATAATAATTAACCAGCCCAAAAGACAAGTGGAGGTAATCGGCCAGCCGGCGATACGAAAAACAACCTCCGGCTGGATGCTCGGCTGAGAACTGGCTAACCTGAAAAACATAATTACTATTTAATCGGCCTTATCCGCTTAATTTACTGAATCAGACTTAATCTGTTTAGCAACACGTTTAAAATTAACATAGCGCCGCCAAATAATCAACCAAGAAATAATCAGGGCTAGACCCAGACCAATAATAGTCCAGGTCTTACCATCCTGCCAGCGATTATCTAAATAGTAGCCACCAATCATGGCCATGGCCGCCGGAATCATAAACACAAAAACTCCTTGCCAGGCCTGGCGGAAAGCTAAATCAGCTAGCTGGCGGCTAGCTTGTATTTTTCCCATAGCTTAAATTATAACAAATTATTATCAGCAATATAGGCACAAAGATCGGCTAAACGATGACTATAGCCCCACTCATTATCATACCAAGCCACTATCTTGAGCAAATCACCGCCAACTACCTTAGTCAAGGATAAATCGACGATTGAACTAGCCGGATTGCCGGTAAAATCAATAGAAACCAATGGCTCGTTAGTAACCGTCAAGGCACCGAACTTATCTTGTCCAGCCGCGGCGGTTAATAATTGATTAACTTCTTCAACCGTTACTGGCCGCTTGGTGACAAAAACCACATCACAGAGCGAGACAACCGGTGTCGGCACACGGAAGGCCGAGCCGTCAAAACAACCGCTCATGGCGGGAATGGTTTTGGCCACAGCCGCAGCCGCTCCGGTGGTGGTTGGTACAATACTCATCGCTGCACTGCGGGCTCGGCGCAAATCTTTATGCGGACCGTCAACTAAATTTTGATCGGCCGTATAGGCATGGACGGTGCTCATCACCGCCTTGGCAATACCAATCTTATCGGAAATAACCTTAGTTACTGGTGCCAAACAATTAGTGGTGCATGAAGCCATAGATATAACCTGATCGCTGGCCAGCAAATCATTCTCATTAACACTCAAAACAATATTTTTGGTGGCCTCGTCTTTAGCTGGCGCGCTGATAATCACCTTCTTAGCACCGGCCTGAATATGGGCCATCGCTTCTTCGGCCTTAGTAAAACGGCCGGTTGACTCAATAACCACATCAACTGCCAACGATGACCAGGGTAACTGGACCGGATCTTTTTCAGCTAAAGCCAGATAAGCCTGACCGTCAACAATCAAGTGTTGGTCATCTGAGCTGACCGTTTTATCATAACGACCATAGCAGCTGTCATACTGCAAAAGATGGGCTAAAGTTTTATTGTCAGTCAAGTCATTAATGGCCACCACCTCAATCTGCTGATTAGCCAACAAGGCCTTGAAAGTGCTGCGGCCAATCCGACCAAAGCCATTGATGGCCACGCGTAATTTACGATCTAACATATTTGTATTTTTAAAAAATTATTCTTGATTTAATTTGTGCTGAACCAATTGACTGACGGCCGCCACTACTTGCTCTAAATTCAAATCAGTGGTGTCGACTACTTCATCATAGTTGGCCAAGTCATAAGCGTCAATATGGAAATACTGTTGATAGCGCTGACGATCGTTAGCCACTCGCTGATAATTATTAGCCATTACCGCTTCAACGCTGTTCAAATTATCACCCTCGTTGCGCTCATCTGATCGCTGCAAGTCTTGAAAAATACGCTGAGCGCCAACCGCCGGCTCAACATTCAAAAAAATCTTATAAGAATGCGGGATAAAATGCCACGATGTCCGGCCGTCAATAATAAAATTATCCTGCTCGCGGCCAAGCTGAGCTTGATATTCATCAACCTCAAGGTCGGTAGTGATGTCGGTTAGGGCTAATTGATTGTATTCTTCCAAAGTAAGGCCACGCTGTTTAGCCGCCTGACGACGCAGTTGGCCCATACTATAATAAGGCCAACCCAATTCAACAGCCAACCTTTTGGCAACAGCCGACTTGCCGGCGCCCGGCCAGCCGGAAAAAGAAATAATCATAAATTATTTAATTTGTTTTAATAAATCCGCTAGCTGCTTGGGTAGGCGGATGTTAAAAGTATGTCGGTTTTTCTGCATATCCAAGAAAGACAACTGACTGGCCACCAAAAAAACCCGCCCCAAATTTAATTCTTTATTTTTTAGCTTCGTCTTATTGGTGCCATACCAATCATCGCCGACTAACGGGTGATCAATGGCGGCCAGATGGGCGCGAATTTGATGAGTACGGCCGGTTTTAATCACCACCTTCAATAAACTATAGTTCTGCCACTGACGAATCACCTCATATTCGGTAAGCGCGGCCTTACCATCTTGATTGGCCGGACGAGCGGCCATTTTACGACCGTCGCTGGAGCGACCCAAATTAAAATTAATCACACCCTCTGACTTAGATAAAACGCCATAAACCAAAGCGGTATAACATTTCTTAATGGTTCGATATTGAAATTGTCGCTTAAGATAAGCAAACATCGCCGCCGTGCGGGGAATAACCATTAACCCGCTAACATCTTTATCTAAACGATGAACGATTCCGGGGCGAACCGGACTATCGCCCAGCGATAATATCTCCGGATATTTTTTGGCTATTGTCTCAGCAACTGTTGGCCGGCGCGGCGGCCAGACATTATCATGAACCAATAGACCGGCTGGCTTATTGATTACCAAAAAATCCGGCTCAATAGTAATAATCTTAACCTTAGTCGCGGCATCAGACGATGCGGTCAATTTAGCAGCCCGAGTAATAGTTTTTAACCGTGATAGCGAAGCAATCTCCAACTTATCGCCGACAACTAATTTATAGTGGGCCTTAATAGCCCGCTGATTAACCAAAACCAAGCCGGCTTCAATCCGCTTTTGCCATTCAGAGCGTGATTGCTCTGGCCAGCGATCAGCTAGTAGTTTATCTAAGCGCTGACCGGCTAAATTATCATCAATAACTAAATGACGCATACCCTTAAGCTAGATAATTAGTAAAATCAATCAGTTGACGCTCCAGGTTACCGAACTCGGCAATCCACTGACGGCTATGCCACGACAAACGACCAGCCAACATTTTATCTTGTTGTAACTGAATGACCGCTTGAGCAATCATCTCTGGCTCTGGCTTTTCAACAATCATCGCTGTTTGCCCTGGCAATAAGAAATCAGTAGTTAGCCGGTTTTTGGGCGCAATAATTGGTAAACCAGCCGCCATAGCTTGCAATAGCCGGTACCAATCGCCGGAGGTGGTGATGGATAATTCAATAAGCGCGTCTAAGCTACGAAACCACTTGTCTAGTGGTTCTTGCCGCCCGACAAACCAGACAAGATTAGCTAGATCTAGCTGTTTAGCCAACCACTGCAGCTCTTTACGTTTGGCGCCATCACCAATAATTACTAGTTGCACGCTGGGGATGACCGACAAGACAATTTTCAATGAACGCAATAATATCTCCACCGCCTGGCTATTATCCAAATCAACCACCGCGCCAACAACAAAATACTTAGATTCAACTTGTTGACGCTGTCCGTCAGCTAGACTATCAAACAGGTCGGCCTGCCGACAAAAACCAGCTTGATCCAGGGCTGGCAACAAACGCTGCTCATTAATTCCATCACCCAATTGCCGGCCGTCATCAGATTGAGGAATATAAGAAATAAGCTTGGCTCGATTGGCTTGATGACGATAGACAGTGCTAAGCGGAGCAAATAACTTTAATTCCGAATCCTCTGGTAACTGCAGCCAAATAACTGGCAACCTCAACCACAAAGCCGGTTGAGTCAACAATATTTTGTCCAGCCAGGACAAACAAATCAGACCATCAATCTGTTGCTGTTTTACCAGCTTAGCTAACCGCCGCCAAGATAATAGGTGCAACCATGGCAAGCATAAAAACAGCCATAACCTCAAGAATGGCCTTGCGATTATTGCTCTAACTGAAAAACTAATCTGCGGCCACGACCGCCGAGACCATAAATCACTTAATTTGCCAGCCGTTGACCACAAGACTGCCCGACCATTACACCAACGACTAAAAAGATCGACCGTTAATGTCTGATCAATTGGAATCAAACTAGCAATTAATGGTTGCTTCATACAAGGTCAGATTTAATAATCTGCCGCCAACGCCGCCAATCAATGCCCCCCAAAACCACCAAGCTCAAGCCATAACTAATAGCCGCCAAAAAAATTACCGCCAATAGCGGACCAACTCCGCGATCGGCCAATTCACACAGTGGCCAAACAACGGCCGCCATTATTAGATTAGCCAACATTACCTTCCAAGTTACCGCCCAGGGCCAATGCCAGGCAACCAACCTACGCGCCCAATAGGCCGACAGACCAGCAATCAATAGCTCACTATAAACAGTCACAATCGCTGCCCCCCAATATGATAGCCAATTAATTAGCAATATATAGGCCGGCACCGCAGTAACAGCTACGATAAGATATGATCTAATCATTACTCGCTGACGATTAATGGCAATCAAGACATGATTAAAAAGACAGCTAATAAAGATGCCAGCAATAGCCATTAACAATAATGCCAAAATCGGCCCAGCCGCCGTAAAATCTGAACCAGCCACTAGGCGAATTATCGGGCGAGCTAAAAGTTGACCGCCAATAATCAAAGGACAAACAGCAATTATTAAGATATTAATAGCGCTACTGACTAGAAAATCAAATCTGGCCCGCTGGCCGGCGGCCCAACTGCGAGCTAGTAGCGGCAACAGTAATCCACTAATCAAGAAAGGCAGGCTGGTTAGAACATCAATCACCTTGTAGGCCGCTCCGTATAAACCAACCGCCGCTTCACCTTTAAACCAGTTCAAGAATAAAATATCGGCCCGCAAATATAACAAATTAAGAGTAATCGTTATGGCCAGCGGCCAAGAACGCGAGACGATTTCCCGCCACAGCTGCCGATTATAGGCTGGCCTAATAATAATTCGCCGCGCTGCTAGTCGCCAGGCGATAATTAATTGAATCAAACTGGAGATAGCGGTAGCAATAATTATCCCGCCCAATCCCCAATTATGCTGCTGAGTAGCTATCAAACCCAATAACCACAAAATCCGGCCAATTACTTCCGACAACATTAAGTGGTCAGTCTTGAGCTCACTTTGAAAAAAACCGACAAAAACCTGATTAACTGCAATAAAGAAATAGGATGTCGCTAAAATAACCAAAATCGGCCACAATTGCCGATAGTATGGCATTAGACCGCCGGCCACCAAACCAACTACTAAGATTAAACTGGCCGATAACAGTCGGAAGCCGCACAGATTATTCAAAATTTTCTGCTGATCAGCCGGCCGTTCATTAATCATTTGAGCCGTCACCATGGTTATACCCAAATCGGCCAGGATAGCGAAAATACCTAAGAAATTATTAACAGCGACATAACGACCAAAACCAACAACTCCTAAATAACGAGTAATCAAAGCTACTCCGAGCAGGCCAAAAATAACCGACAAACCTTTGCCGATTAATTGAATCAGACTATTATAAGCAAACTTCTTAGCTAAAGACATCCCGTTGTTTTTTAAATGGCCATCGGATATAATAACTATATCACAATATCTTAAAAAACCAACTATGTCTCAACCAACTCTGGCTCTCCGACTAACCGTCTTGGCCAGCATCTTGTTTATCAGCTTATCAATGTTTTTTCCAACACCAGCGGCAGCCCAATTTAATCCCAGCCAACAAAAAGGGTTAAATAAAATCGGCACAACCGCTTATGCTACAACCGGACAACCCAAGGACATTCGCCTGATTATCGGCGATGGCTTAAAGGTAATTTTAGGCCTAATTGGCTTTATTCTGGTAGTCTTAATGCTTATTTCTGGATTGCAGTATATGTTAGCCGCTGGCAACAAAACCAAAATTGACGGAGCAATCAGTCGCATCAAAAATGCTTTTATCGGACTAATAATAATTCTCGTCGCTTACGCAGCCACCGTTTTTATCATTGCTCAATTAACACAAGCGGTAACTGGCGCTTAAAAATATCAGCCAATTAATCGGTTGGACAAAAGATAGCACACACAGCATCTAAACCAGGTTCGGCAGAGGTGTCTGCACATCTGGAGCAATCAAACTGTGCTGTTTGATTTTCGTTATTTGACTGACAATAAGAACAAGACTGGTTACAACCTTCAAGGCCACAATACCGAGTTCCGTCTGGTAACACGCAACCACTACAAACATCAGTAGAGACTGGTAGATTTTGATATTCATTTTGCAAATTGCCGCCCAAAGTATTTAAGAAAAAAGTAATCGCGGCATAAGACATAAAAATAACCACTAAACCGATGGCCGTATAGGTTACAATGCTCTTGCCTTGCTTAATTTTAGTGTCATTGCCGGCGGCTAGAATAATTGATAGGCCGCCATAAACCAACATCAACAATGCCAACGAACCGATTATAGCCAAAACTCTCTTGATAACTCCGCCGATATAGACATTACCATCCAACAAGCTATTAATACCAGATATGGGGTTTTCTAAATCAGTCGTGCCGGCGCCCAAGGCTGGAAAAAACGGTAATAGGCTGGCAAAAATGATAAAAAATATTCTTAGCATAGATAGTCTTAACTAGTTAAACTATTAAACAAAAAGTTTAAAATAGCATAGGACAAGAAGACCAAAGCCAAGCCAATAGCTGTCCACAGGATAATTTGTTTGGCTTGACCAACCGCCTTTTCGTTGCCCGCGGCCGTCATCCATAATAGGCCGCCATAAACCATCATAACAACAGTTACTGTTCCAGTTAGACCTAGCAAGCCTTTGACAATGTTGCCAATAAACTCTTCTTCCGATTCAATCTTAATCAGGCTGGCAAAATTTGGTAGCTTTTTCTCTTCAGTTGAAGTAACAACTGGGCCTGGTGGAGTTGGCGGGGTTGGCGGAATAGTAACAGTTTTTCCGCAACATTTTGGCCTACTGGTATTATGAAGCCGACAGGCATTATCACCCGCCGGGTATGGGTCAGGATATTCTCCTCCGCAGGCTTGCAGGCAAAGAGCTGTACCAGTGCCAGGAACAACGTCTTGGCATAACTCCA
This sequence comes from uncultured Gammaproteobacteria bacterium, assembly GCA_964401085.1. GTDB lineage: Bacteria > Patescibacteriota > Patescibacteriia > Patescibacteriales > Patescibacteriaceae > UBA1359. Next base: position 14,620 of record CAYNWZ010000002.1, on the reverse strand, counting down.
CCGCACCAACCACCAATGGGAATAATAAACAAAAACCAACAATAAATAATGTTTTCAGTTGACTCATAATAAAAATATTATAATGTTTTTATTATAACAAATAATCAGCCAGTCAGCCAATAATCAATTACCAGAATCTAACATGAAGAAATAACAAAAACAGACCTCCTGGCCTGTTCTTAAAAATGTAGTCCCTAGGGGAATCGAACCCCTGTTATCAGGATGAAAACCTGGTGTCCTAACCACTAGACGAAGGGACCGTGTAGCTTTGTTATTATAACGAAACTTGCTTAGCTGTCAAGCTGTGGGCAGACTTGAATAATCATCGACCCGCTGATACAATAAACTCAACCTATGAAAATTCTCGCCATTGAAACCAGCTGTGATGAAACAGCCGCCGCAGTCGGTCATCTGGATGACGATTTAATTGTCATTGACAGTAATATTGTCGCCTCGCAGATTGATATCCATCAAGCTTTCGGCGGCGTCGTTCCAGAGGTAGCTGCCCGCGAACATGTCCGACAGATTTTACCAGTGATTGATCAAGCTTTGGTCACAGCCGGATTGAATCGCCAAACTGCGCCGCGCCAACTGTCGGCTATTGCCGTCACAGCCGGTCCGGGCCTATTAACTTCGCTATTGGTCGGCGTAGAAACCGCTAAATCATTAGCTCTGGCCTGGCGACTGCCACTAGTACCCGTTCATCATATTGCTGGCCATGTTGCCGCTAACTTTATTAGTCGCCACCTGGCTGAGATTAGCTTTCCGGCCTTAGCTCTAACAGTCAGTGGCGGCCATACGGCCCTAATCTTAATGAAAAATCCGCTTGATTATCAGATTATTGGCCGCACCTTAGATGATGCCGCCGGTGAAGCCTTTGATAAAGCCGCTAGTTTGCTAGAGCTGGGCTATCCGGGCGGACCAAAGATCAGCGCTTTAGCCAAGACTTTTGCTAATAGTCAACAAGCCCCAATAATTAAATTACCCCAGCCGATGTTACGACGGCCTGGTTATGACTTTTCTTTTTCCGGCCTCAAAACAGCTCTTTTGTATCTAATAAAAGCTGATCCGACTTGGCGCCAGCGCGCTAGCGAATATGCCTACGTTTTTGAACAGGCTGTTGCCGAAGCCTTGGTCCGTAAAACTATTAAAGCGGCCACTGATCTTAGGGTTAAAACCGTTTTTTTGGCTGGCGGGGTGGCGGCCAATCAAACATTGCGTCAAGTCTTGGAGCAAGCTTTAACTAAAAAATTACCGGACGCCAAGTTGCTACTACCGGAATTGATTTATACTACCGATAACGCCGCGATGATTGCCGCTGCCGGACTAATCCGCCGACAGGCTGGACTAACCATTAAGCCGACAGCTGTTTCGGCCGATCCAAATCTGGTTATCAATTAAATTAATCAATTAATTTAACTCTATGGACATTCAAGATTTGGTCACTAGCCTTAAAAATGAGGATCTTTACACCTTTGAACGGCGCTGTAAAGAATTCTTCTACAATAATTACGAATTTTCTAGCCTTGACCAAAACAATCGCGATTTTATTATTGATGTTCTTAAAAAACACCGCGACGATCTAGTCAATTTCGGCGGCATTCCTGGCTATAAACTAGATAACGAGCTATATGAAATCCATGGCAATCTATCCAGCCACGGATTAAGCGAGACTGATTACGAGAATTTAAAGAAAGTTGTCAACCACTTCCGCCGCTAATCGGCTAGCAACGCCAAAACTTCATCGCGCTTGGCTGCCATCATCTCTGGACTAATCGCCTCTAAATTGAGGCGCAGCAACGGTTCGGTATTAGATGCTCGGACATTAAACCAAAAATCAGGATAAGTAATCGTCACGCCATCTAAAAAATCAGGCTGGCCGTCAGCATAGTGTTCGGCGATTAATTTTATCTTGGCGGCTGGGTCAGTAACCCGACGGTTAATCTCGCCGGAGTGGGCGTATTGGTTATAAGGACTAACGAAATCAGCCAAAGTCTGACCGCTAGCCGACAAGGCTTGCAACAGCTTCAAGGCTACAATTCCCGGCACTTCATAACAGCCATGCTCCATATTCAAGAAAAAATGCCCCGACGATTCGCCGGCAAAATAAGCATTACTGTCTAACATCGCCGCTTTTATTAACGAATGACCGACTCTGGTCACCAGCGGCTGGCCGCCGTTAGCGATAATTGTGTCCGAAGTAATGCGACCCGGCCGAATATCATAAGCAATAGTTGATCCCGGCCGTTCAGCTAAGAAAATCTTGGCCATAATCGCGCGGACCACTCCCGGTTCTAGCGGCTGACCAAGGTTATCCACAAAAAAGATCCGATCAGCATCGCCATCGGTGGCAATACCCAAATCGGCCTGCTGGCCGACAACCATTTGGCTGAGCGGCTGAATATTGTCCGGCTTAAATGGATCGGCCTCATGATTAGGAAATGATCCATCTAGCGGCCAATTCATGTGGATTAAGGATATTTGCGGTAATTTGGCTAATAGTTTCTCAAAATAAGGCCCACCCATGGCATTGGCTGGATCCATTACAATTTTCAGCGGCTTAATTGGTTGGTCACCAGCTAATAATAAATCATAATCAATTTGCCGATCTAAAACACCGACCAACTCCTGATAATTACCCGGCTGGCTGGCTGGAGTCAGTGGCTGATTCAATACCAAATCGCGCAATTCCAATAAACCGCTAGTTTCGCTGACCGGTTTGGCTCGGTCGCGGACAATCTTGAAACCATTATACTCTTTGGGATTATGCGAAGCACTAACCATAATACCCCCATCAGCTAACTGTTCAGCTACGGCATAATAAAAGGTAGGTGTGGAACAGAGACCAATATCCAAAACCTTAGCCCCGCCGGCAATCAATCCCTGCGATAAGGCTTGGCTCAAAGCCGGCGATGACAGTCGCATGTCATGACCAATAATAATGGTCAGTTGACTGGTACCGGCCAATTCCTGTCCACGCCAAAAGCAATAAGCTAGTCCCAGTTTATAGGCCAATTCTTCATCAAAATCGCGTTCATAAACGCCTCGTAAATCATAGGCCTTAAAAACACCGGCTTGTGTTTGCATAATTATTTATTAACTTTATTGACTGATCGCACCCACTGCCAAATTGCTCCCACACCCCACCAAGTAGCAATAGCACCAACTAGCCAACCAATAAATGGCAAAATAGTGGCAATAAATAGAGCGGTAGCACCAGCTAAAAATGACCAGAGATTATTCTTGGCTTTTGGCCATAAGCGACGACCCAGCCAATAACCAACAACTAATTTGGCAGCATACAATAAAATAATCCATAACACTGTTAGGATAATAGCCGCCGGCAAACCAATAATAGTTATAGCTGTCAAAACGGCTAATAATGGCATAGCAATTAACACCAACAAGCCATGCGCTGACAATAAAACCGGCCGCTGACTGGCTGCTTCAGCCATCGCCCGACTAGCTCGCGGCCATAAACTAACGATTATTAAGCCGGTGGCTAGCAGCATGAATAGGCGCAGCAATTTAGACCACAACCAACCGACTATCACTTGTTGCTTATCGGCCCGACCATGTTCCGGCCAATCTTTTTGAACAACCTCACCTTTGATTTCAGCAGCTGAATCAATTTGCGCTGCTGATTTTGAACGATAAGTTAAGCCTTGAGCCAATTTAGCCCCTTGGTTAATCTGCAAAACCTGGCTATCTCCACTGTCAGCGACGGTTAAGTTAACCGGACCGTCATATTGACCATAGAGCTTGGCTTGGCTGGCAGCACCATGAAAATCCTGTAAATAATGACCGCGGCTATCCAAAAACTGCGCCGCGATTAGCGACTCACCTTGAATTGCGGATTGCTGGCCGATAACCAAATCCGAACCGAACAACATCGCGTTGCCACCAATATGGTTATCCAAATCCAGGCGACTACCAATCAGACGAACCGTCCCATCAACCTTAGCCCTAATACTGATATTCTCCGCCGCGCAGATAACATCACCCTGAACCGGCTGATTAATAAAAACACTACTACCAGCACAAATCAGGTCACCGGGTAATGGCGTATCAATGGTAATCTGTCGACCAGCCGCATAAGTGACGCCACTTAGCTGGTCACCAGACTTAAAGTTGACATCATCGCCACTGCGAGCAACAAAGGCCTGACTGGCCAAGGGCAAAATCAAGCCGATTGCACCGATAAATAAAGCTACTAGACGCCTTGTCTCCAACATATAATTGTGATTAAATTAAAAAGCTAATGATTAGATTATAACATCGGCGACAATGAATATCAAACTGGCCAAAAACTTGTTAGACCTAGCCAGCCAACAAGCCAAAACCAAAAACGACCTAGCTAACTTAAAACGTCAGCTGGCGGAATTATCCGGCCAGCCGATTATTAGTAACAGTCAATTATTATCAGTCTATAACCAATTGTTGGCTAAAAAGCAGCTTGAACCCAGTCAGTTATTATTAAATTTATTAAAACGCCGCGCCGTTCGCACCATGTCTGGAGTGGCACCGGTGGCGGTTTTAACTAAACCGTGGCCTTGTACCGGCCATTGTCTCTATTGCCCACAACAAGAAGCGGTACCAACCAGCTACTTGGCCAATGAGCCAGCAGTGATGCGGGCTCGACATTGTCACTATCACCCCGCTAAGCAAGTCCACTATCGCCTGCGCGCCCTGCTAGCTAACGGCCACCAGCCCAATAAAATTGAGCTGATTGTCATCGGCGGCACTTGGTCATATCTGCCGCTTAAATATCAGTACTGGTACATTGCCAATTGTTTTGCCGCCGCCAATAGTCATGGTCAAACAAAACCACGCGGCTACCGACAAAATCTGACTCTAGCCCAGCTAAAAAAAGCCCTAACTGTTGAGCAAAAAATCAATGAAACAGCTGAATACCGAATCATCGGCTTGACACTAGAAACTAGACCAGACTGCGTCACGCCAGCTGAGCTTGACCGCTACCGCCAATTCGGCTGCACCAGAGTAGAGATTGGCGTCCAAGCAATTGATGATGCTATTTTAAAAATTAATCGGCGAACAGCCACTGTGGCTGATATTGCCAGAGCTACTAAATTGTTGCGCGACTGGGGTTTTAAAATTACCTATCATTTTATGCCGGCTCTGCCTGGATCCAATCCCGATCACGACATTACTATGTATCGGCAATTATTTAGTGATTCCCGTTTTCAGCCTGACCAAATCAAATTCTATCCAACCGTGGTGATCAAAGGCAGCCAGCTCTATGAAGAATGGCGTGCTGGCCGCTATCGGCCGTATACTGACGACGAGCTAGTCCGAGTTATCCGCGCCTGCAAAGAAGCAACGCCGACTTATGTCCGGATTATTCGCTTGATTCGCGATATCCCTGAGGAATCAATTGAAGCCGGCAACAAAATTACCAACTTACGCCAGATTATTCAACAACAAGGCGTCGATTGCCAATGCATCCGCTGCCGTGAAGCTGGCGACAAAACAGCTAAACTAGACCAGCTACAATTGGTGGTTAAAAACTATCCAGCGGCTGACGGTCAAGAATATTTTATCAGCTGGGAAAATCACGACCAGCAAACCCTGTTTGGCTTTTGCCGATTACGGCTACCAAGCCGGCCAGCTGTTAATCCTGATTTGCGCGGCTGCGCTCTGATTCGCGAGCTCCATGTCTATGGCCAACTACAGCCACCCGGCACAGTTGGTCAAGTCCAACACCGCGGTCTTGGCCAACGCCTGTTGGCTGAAGCCGAGAAAATCGCCAGCCAACACGGCTGGACTAAAATGGCGGTTATTTCGGGAGTTGGCGTTCGCGGTTATTATCGTAAATTCGGCTATCGTCTTAACCATACTTATTTGATCAAAGCTGTGCTATAGTGGTTATAAATATTAATCTAAAACTATGTTTAACCCAGAACAATATTTAAATCGGCAAGCTGAAAAACAAGACAGCCGGCAAAATTTCCATAATGAGGATTATCTAAATCAACTTTTATCCATGGCCAATGAAGCCAATAAGATTGACCGCATCCAATATCGCGATTTCGTTGATTTATATGGCAAAGAAGCTGTTAAGAATGATATCGCCTGGGTCAAACAACAAAAGACTGAACATCAAAGAAAAAATTCTCCTAGTGAAATCTGGCACAAAAAGATTGCCGATATTCTAGAGGCCATTCTCCATCAACAAATTGAAGCCAACAACTATTTCGGTGAAAATGTCTGGACCATTAAGACTTGCAGCTATGACGATTTCCGCAATCATATTGATTCAATCTTAGAAATACGCCATCCGGAACAGAAATCAGCCAATTATTCTGGTATCGCCCTGGATGTCACTTCAGCTAGCCAACCCGAGCGCCTGACTAAGAAGGTCGGTCGCATTCTGGAAAAAATTGAACGCGGCGAATTAGCTAAAATCAAATATTTTCAATCAGAATTTTTAAATATCCGCGGCGAAAAAAGCAATGTCCCCTTGTTCGTTATCGGTTGCGACTTAAAACATGCCGATGAGTTGGCTAAACTTTGGTATAATGACAGACAACACGCCCTAGCGGAACATCCGATTCAAGTTTTAATGCTCAAACAAATCATTCAACAAGCCCAACTTTACCGCGACTACGCCCAAAAGATTAATCAACCAGAGATAGCGACAATTTATCAACAAGTCTTGAACGAGTTTGATGATATTGCCACTGAGCGGCAAGAAATGATTCAAAAAATCAGCCAAGATCGGGCCAATCAACAATTCTTTGCCGATGATGTTGTCTTGGGCGGCTTGCAAGAAATTATTCAAAACTATGCTAGAGCAAATTAAAGATCAACGGGTCTTAGAACTGATTAACCAAGAAAGCCACCGTCAAATTGATGAGCTGGAGCTGATCGCTTCAGAGAATTATGCTTCGCCGGCCGTCCTAGCGGCGCTAGCTACCCCGCTAGCTAATAAATACAGCGAGGGTTATGCTGGCAAGCGTTATTATGGTGGCAACCAAATTATTGATGAGATTGAGGGCTTAGCTATTGAACGAGCTAAACAACTTTTTGGCGCTGAACATGTTAATGTTCAGCCGCTGTCCGGTTCACCGGCTAATTTAGCCGCTTATCTGGCGGTCCTGGAACCCGGCGATACTGTTTTGGGTCTGCGCCTAGACCACGGCGGCCATTTATCTCACGGCCATCCGATAAATATTTCTGGCCGACTATTTAAATTTGTTCAATACGAAGTTGATCCAGCCACCGGCCGATTAAATATGGACCAAGTCCGCCAAGTTGCCCGCCAGGCTAAACCGAAATTAATCGTCGCCGGCTTTAGCGCTTATAGTCGAGAAATCGATTGGGCCGGTTTTAAAACAATCGCCGACGAAGTCGGGGCGTTGACCATGGCTGATATCTCCCATACGGCCGGACTGATTGCTGGCCAGCAATTAAGTAATCCAACTAATATTTTTGATATCGTTACGACTACCACCCACAAGACCCTGCGCGGACCGCGTGGAGCAATGATTATGTCGACGGCCAAGCTGGCCAAGGATATTGACCGCGCCGTCTTTCCCGGTCTACAAGGCGGACCGCATGATCATGTTACCGCCGCTAAAGCAATCGCTTTTGGTGAGGCCTTACAACCAGCCTTTCAAGATTATGCTCGGCAGGTTATCGCTAATGCCCAATTACTGGCTACACAATTACAAGCTCTGGGCTACGATATCGTATCTGGTGGCACTGACAGCCATTTATTAGTAGTTGATTTAACCAAACAAAATCTAGCTGGCCGCCAAGCTGAAGAAGCCTTGCAAAAGGCTGGGCTATCTGTTTCCCGCTCCACGGTCCCTGGTGATCAACGACCACCGCTCAATCCATCAGGTATCCGCTTAGGAACAGCCGCCATAACCACTCGCGGTTTTGGTGCTACTGAAATTGAGCAGACGGCCAAATGGATCAACCAGGCGCTAACTAATTATCATGACGATGATTACTTGGCCGACATTAAACAACAAGTTACTAAATTGGGCCGACAACTACCACCGCCCGGTCTCTAAATCACTATGCCCTTGCAGCTGATTAACGGCCGCCAGTTGGCCGAAAATATTAAAGACGATATCACTGAAAATATCTATAATTTGGGCGGCCCTCGGCCAAATCTGGCTATCATTTTAGTTGGCCAACGGCCTGACTCCCAGCTCTATGTTAAACTTAAACAACAAGAAGCTAAGAAGGTCGGTATTGATACTCATTTTTATGGCTGCCCAGAGAATATTAGCCAAGTTGAATTATTGGAAACTATCCATTTTTTAAATAATGATCCCTTAATTGACGGCATCCTCCTGCAATTACCGTTGCCGCAGCACTTGAATGCCGATGAGGCAGTCAATGCCATCAACCCCGACAAAGATGTTGACGGCTTTACCGCCGAAAACCTCAACCGCCTCAAAAATAATCAGCCACAAGCTATTATTCCGCCAGTTTTTGGCGTAGTCCTTAGACTGATTGCCGAGCAGCAATTAGACCTAACCGATAAATTAGCAATAATCTTAGGAAACTCAACTATTTTTGGAGATCATTTGGCTGAACTAATAAAACAACAAGGAGCTGAAGTAGAAATATATCACCAGCTAGATAAAAAAACTCAAGCCCGTTTAAATCAAGCCCAGTTAATTATCAGCGCACTGGGTCAACCGCTGGCGGTCAAGATTAAGCAGCCGCCAAAAAATTATCTGATTATTGATATTGGCATTACTAAAAAGGCGAGTAAAGTCTATGGTGATGTGGACTTAAAATCAATAGACTCAACCATTGATGGCTGGGCAACGCCGGTCCCGGGCGGCGTCGGACCACTGACAATTGCCATGGCGCTAAACAACACTCTCCTACTTTATCAGCAGCATCATGGATAACGCTACTTGGTCAACTTTGCTACAACTGCATTTCGGCTTTAACCAATTGCGTCCCGGTCAAGAACAAGCTATTCAACAAGCATTATCCGGCGGCGATTGCTTGGTTATTATGCCAACTGGCGGCGGAAAATCATTGTGTTTTCAATTACCAGCCTTGCTCTTGCCCGGCGTGACCTTGGTTGTTTCGCCGTTAATCGCCTTGATGAAAGATCAGGTTGATCGGCTCAACACTATTGGCATACCAGCTACTTTTATTAATAGCTCCATTTCTTTGACTGAAGCCGACAATCGTCTCCAACAAGCATTAGCCGGAGCCTATCGCTTGATTTATATCGCTCCGGAGCGCTTCCATAGCCAATCCTTCCAAAAAATTATCCGCCAACTGACTGTTAGCTTAGTGGCAGTTGATGAAGCTCATTGTATCAGCCAATGGGGTCATGATTTCCGGCCAAGCTATTTACAGTTGCGGCAATTCATCAAAAGCCTGGGGCGGCCGCCAATACTAGCGCTAACTGCCACTGCCACGCCTGAGGTTCGCCAAGATATTGCCAAGCAATTGGATATGACCAAACCGCAAGAAATAATCACCGGTTTTGGTCGGCCCAATTTGCATTTTGGCATTATTAGCACTGCCGATGGCTACAAAAAAGATGTGGTTCTAGAAACTATTCAAAAAGCGCCAGAAGCCAGCGGCATTGTTTACGTCAGCACCCGCCAGCGAGCTGATGAATTAGTCAATTTTCTGACTGATTATCATATCTCGGCGGTGGAATATCATGCCGGCCTAACGGCTGATGAACGGCAGCGACTGCAAAATGAATTTATGACCGGCCGAGCTAAAGTCATTGTCGCCACCAATGCCTTTGGCATGGGCATTGATAAGGCTGACCTGCGCTTTGTCATCCACTATGATATGCCCGGCACAATTGAGGCTTATTACCAGGAAGCCGGCCGGGCTGGCCGTGATGGCCAGGCTAGTCTTTGTCTACTGCTCCATAGTCCGCGCGATCGCTATCTGCAAGAATTTTTTATTGAGGGCGATAACCCCTCAGTTGATCTAATTTTAGATATCTATGATTTTCTAACTACCTACCCAGACAATCATATTTTAATCACCTACGGTTCCATCAAAAGCGCTCTTGGCCTTGATGTCCCGGACTTGGCGGTCGGCACTGCTCTTAAAGTTCTGGAGAAAGAAGGCTATCTGGCCAAAACCTATGAAAAAACCAGTCAAGCAACCTTAAAACTGGCCAGCCCAAATATCAACCTGACCGCCGGGCAAGAAGCCTTGGGCAGCCGGGCCAAGAAATCTTTAGAGATTTGGGGCAAGCTTTATGATAATTACTCGCGCAAGCTCCGCGCCGGCTATGCAGTTAACCTGGAGTTTCTGGCCAGCGATTTGCGCTGTTCCAAGGATTCTTTAACTCGACTTTTAAAAAAGCTGCAAGAAAAAGAAATAATTATTTATGAACCGCCATTTAAAGGGACAGAAATAACCCTACTGAAACGCTGCCCACGTCAAGATGTCCAATTAGATCGCCAAGCCCTGCGCGATAAGCTACTTTTTGCTCGCAACAAGCTAGATAAAATGGAGGACTATGTCTACCATCACGGCTGTCGGCAAAAATATATTCTCAATTATTTCGGCGAAAAAACAGCTGAAGATTGCGGCCATTGCGATTGGTGCCGCCACCGAACCGTCAATCAACGGCCGATGGCCAAACAGTCCAGACAATCACCAATAGCCAAAAAGCGACCATCAACCAATAATATCCGCTTAGAAACCAAACTGACCCAATTAACCACCCTTGAACTTCACGAATCTGGCCTAGAAATCAGTCAAATCGCTACTAGCCGCAACCTCCAACCAGACACCATCGTCGAACATTTCTGTTATTTATTGGAAAAAAATCTCCTAAAAGATACCAGTCGGCTAATTGACGACAATGCTCTGTCAATTATTAGCGATCTCTTGAAACAGCGGCCGCAATTAATTAACGGCCGACTGGGCGCTATTAAAGAGGAACTGCCCAGCTATATTGATTGGCCGGAATTAAAAATGGCCTTAGCCTTTTTAAAAAATCAGCTGACCAAAAAATGAAACCGGCGCGAGTAGAACAATTAAAGAAAATTGTCGCTGATAACTATCAAGAGATTGCTAAACAATTTTCGGCGACCCGTCAAAAGCCCCTTTGGCCACGGTTACGGCAAATACTCCGCCAACTGCCGATTAGCGGCCGGCTGCTTGATATTGGCTGCGGCAATGGCCGCTTGCTAGAAGAGCTTAAAAAAAGGCCGGTGGATTGCTATGTTGGATTAGACAGCTCCACTGAGTTATTAAAAATTGCCGCTCAGCGTTATCCGCAAAGCGGCTGGCCATTTCCCATCAATTGGCAACCAGGCGACCTCTTGGAAACACCAACCGAGCAATTTGATTTTGTCTGCTGTATTGCTGCTCTACACCATTTACCTGGCCGCGCCAATCGCCAGTTGGCGGCCAAAAATTTGTGTTGCTGGCTCAAGCCGGGCGGTTACTTGATAATCAGTGTTTGGGATTTGTGGCACCAACCGCGATATTGGCTACGATTGCTGGCCAGTCTTTGGCTATCTTTAACCGGCCAACTAGATTACGGCGATTTGTTATTAAACTGGGGGCAACAAAAAGCACCAGGACGACAACGCTATTATCATGCCTTTACTAAAAAAGAATTAATCGGATTAGTGACCAACACCAGCCTAGATATTATTGATTATCAGCAAGACGGACTCAATCTCTATCTGATCGCCCGCCAGCCAATTAAAAATTGACAGTCACCTGGCTATCTTCCAGCCAACCCGACTGGCCACTGACCTGGCTGCTTTTTATATTGAGGGGTAATTGTTCGGAGTAGGCCCGCTGAGCTGATCGTGGTAAATTTAACTCTAACGACAACGATGTCCGCTGGCGACCTGGCTGTTTTTGCAGAAGCAATTCATACTGACCCCGCTCCAAGGGCTTAGCCACTGAGTCAGGCAAACGATAAACCAGCTTAATTTCCTTGGTCTTTTTCGGTTCCACGACAATAAATCCGCCAAAAACCGTCTTGCCCAATTCTTGAGTGGTGGTAGCCGCATCTTTATAGCCAGCCTGGCTAATCAGTTGGCTGCCAAGCGGTGCATAAACCCGAGTATAGGTCTGATAGCGCGTCGTACGCCAATCAAAACCGCCATTATGCTTGTAAGTCAAGCGCACTTCAGCCAGCCACTGACCGCCGGATTGGTAAAGCCGATACTTAATCTGCTTGTCAACGACGGCATCGGTCTTAAAGGCTGCCAGATTGGCATCAATCACCCACAAATAATCACCAGCAAAAGACCGAGCTTGACCGGCCCAATTTTGCTGGACTAACCATTGTTGGACAGCTTGATTATCGCTGTATAATAAAATATTCTTCCGTTCTAAGTTCTTGGTGATTATCCTAGCCACCTCAGTCCAACGGCTGGCTGGTAAAGCTAATAGCCGTTTTTCCAACTCGCGAATAACATCATTAATAACCGCCTTACGATTCCACGAAGTAACGCCATAATTATCATAAGACATTTCCACGCGGTATTGTAATAACTCCACAAAATTCTGCTGATCATAGGTCTGGTCCTCAACCGTAATCGGCCCGACTAGCCCCAATAAATCTTCAACAATAGCTGGAGTAATGGCAATCACACCATCAATGCGTTCAGTGGTGGTGGCCTTAGTAATCGCCTTGGTTTGCTCCTGATAAAAATAACGCACCTGCCGAGCCGTGGTTGGAAAATCCGGCGACCAATTGGCGTCACGCAAGAACCACTGTTTAACGCCCAAGTATTTATTTAATTCAGCTGGTGGCGCCGGCTTAAAATAATCTTGGGCTGGCATATCCAAATGGTAACTATCATGAGTCTCCAGGTTGATTACTTGGCCATTACGCAATTCCAGTAGACCATAATTGCCAATAAAACCACCGGTTGGCCGCAGCTCATCATTATTCTGCAAGATTAGTAAAAAACGCCCATCACTAATTTGCCCAGCCAGATATGGAGCTAGCTGTAACCACGGTAAATGTTCAGCCAGCAAGGCCTTGCCATCTTGCAGCGCCTGACGCAATTCACCGACCGGAGCATTAAGCCTAGTCAAGCCAGTGGCAAAATTGACCTGATTCAAACTGCCCTCCAACTCGTGCAGATTGGTTAAAGTTTTTAGTAACAACGGCTGGATGCCCTGCATCTGTGACAATATTTGCGCCGTGCTGCTAGGCGTTAAATTCTCCAACGAAGCCGCCGTCAAGCCAGATGGCCAATTGGACTGCCATTGTTCAGCCTGATCAAAAACATCAACAGCCGTCTGACAAGCTAATTCAGCTGATTTTAATAAATTATAAACACTGTTGGTCTGCTGATGATACCAACCGACTCTAGACAATAACCAATGATTGGCCAGCACTTGACTATGATTACGAGCTGCCAAAAAAGATTGTTGCGCCTGCTGAACTGTTGTTTGCGCCTGCGACCAATCACCACCCTTAGCTAATTGCCAGCTCTGTTCTAATGATTGTTTACCGGCTAGACCAGATTGATAGGTCAACCAGGCGGCCCGTCCCAAGCGGCAGCCATCAGCAATAATTATTACTAGGCCGACAATAATTACTAATCGGAGCCAACGACGGCTTATTCGCATAAATTAAGATTATTAATCATCTTGATATTATATAACAAAATCACTGGGAGCCAAAATAAAAAACAGAGCCGATCAGCTCTGTTTTTTAAATAAGCAATTTTATTCAGCACTCGGAATTTCTTCGGCAGCGGCTTCATCATTAGCTTCAACCGGTTCTTCTGAGGCAGGCTCTGCGGCTGGCTCGGCAACAACCTCAGCAACTGGTTCTTCAGCAACCGCTTCTTCAACAGCGGGCTCGGTAGCAACCTCTTCTTTAGCAACCGGTTCAACGACGGCTGCAGCTGGCGCCTTGTCTTCCTTAACGGTTTCAGCGACAACCGGAGCAGGTTGCTTACTAACAACACGAATAATCTCGCCTTTAACAATCTGGTGGCTAACTAGCAAGTTATTAACAGTGGTAGTCATCTGAGCTCCCTGGCTCAACCAATAATTAACTCGCTCAGCCTTAGCCTGCAATTCTTTAGACTTAGGATTATAGGAGCCGAGGTTCTCTAAAACCCGTCCATAGGGATCGCGGCCGACCTCAGAAATGATAAAACGATAAATCGGCGCCTTCTTTTTGCCAATACGGGCAAGCTTGATTTTCAGCATAAACAATGCCTGTTTAGATAATAACTAAATAAGTGAGCATTAACGGTAGCTTGATTATAGCCTTAATTAGCAATTTTTGTCAAGAAACAAGGGTATCTTGGACTTATGGTCAACTATATTGCTATAATTATATATTAAGTCGATTCCCTGGAGCGACCAACGAATTAAAATTGCCATTATCGGCGTATTAATAAACATGCTGAATAATACCTCACTGCTAGACCACCACGCTGAAAACCTAACCGATGAATTACTGGCCGCTGAGATGGCCGAACGACCAGAATATTTGTCGGTTCTAATTGGTCGCTATCAAGCCCCGCTGACGCGCTATATTTTTCGTTTATCCGGTCTTGGCCGTGAAGACATTGAAGATCTGTTGCAAACAATTTTTTTAAAAATGTACTTGAATATTAATAACTTTGACCGCACCCTTAAATTATCC
>CAYNWZ010000001.1:0-38975 GCA_964401085.1 uncultured Gammaproteobacteria bacterium | reverse complement strand
TAGCTGAGCCTGCCATTCATCCGCTAAGCCGACTAGCCAAGCTTGATCAATCTTAATGCCGTTAAGTTCCATCGTCGCCAAAACCTTAGTTAATGGCAATTCAATCCTTTGATAAATATCTAATAAGCCATTATCTTTTAACTGTTCTGTCAGCTTTTGGTGAACAGCCTCTAGCTGGCCACAATTTTGATAATAGCTGTCCGTCATTTTTAATGAATCAACTGCTGGTTCCAAACTAAAACCAGCCTGTTGCCCAATATCAACCAAACTGTCTTGTCTAGCTCCAGGATTGAGCAAATAATTGGCCAACAAAGGATCACCAGCTAAACCGGCAAGCTTAATTGCCGATTTAGATAAAAGTTTGCTAACCTCTTTGGCTTGAAAAATTATTTTTTCTATTTGCTCATTCTCAAAAATCTGTTGCCACGGCTTTATGGTATCTACTGGTTCATCAGCGCTGCTCTGGAATAATCCCTGTTGAGCTGGGCCAGCAACGGTAAACTCCAATAATTGACCCGAACTGTTTAAAATCAACTTGGTCAACCGCTCACCTTCCCACAACGGCAGTAAGCTAATAATTTTTTCGGTACATTCGTCCGCTAACCGAACTGACTCATTAACACTTTTAACGGCAATAATCGGCAATCTAGCTGCCGCCGGTTGTTGAGCAACGCTTTTAATCGGCTGCTCGACCAATTTTTCCAGACGCGGAACCAGACTGCGTAACTGCCAATCCAAAAAAGCTTGGCGAGCAGCAATAATATCAAAATCGCCAAACCTGGCCACGGGCCAAACAAAGTCTAGCGGCACATTACAATCAATCGTTGCCAGTCGCTGACTTAAGTCTAGACTTACTTGGTTATCCTTAATTAATTGTCGCCAGCGCGGCTTGATGCGTTCATCCACTAAATCAGCTGCCAAGGCCGCTTGCAATTTATCAAGAGTGTCAAAAGATTTTAATAGATCCAGCGCCGTTTTATCGCCGATACCGGGAACGCCAGGAATATTGTCACTAGGGTCACCCCGCAACGCTTTATAATCAACTACCTGTCGCGGCTCTAATCCAAGAACCTGCTTAACTCCATCTTGGTCTAAAACAACCGTTTTTTGTAGCCCTTGCTTTAACCAGTAAACACTAGTTTTTTCGTCAACTAATTGAAAGCTATCCTTGTCACCAGTAACAATATAGCATTGTACGCCCTTTGGCGCCTTATTAACAACGGTGCCAATAATATCATCAGCCTCATAGCCAGCCAACTCCAAGACTGGCACGGCCATGGTTTTTAACAACTCTTTAATGATTGGAATTTGGCTATATAGCTCATCTGGCTGTTTGACGCGCTGCGCCTTATAGTCGACGGATAGCTGATGGCGAAAAGTTGGCTCGGGACGATCTAGGGCAACCAATAAATATTGCGGCTGTAGTTCATTAATAACTTTAAATAAAATACTAAAAAACCCATAAACCGCATTAGTTGCCTGACCATTATAAGACAGACCCGACTGGACTGCATAAAATGACCGATAAATAACGGCATTACCATCAATGACTACTAATTTTTCCTTGTTGGCCTTCATTCTTATATTATACGGGAAAAACAGCCCATTGAACAGCTTTAAATATAATAAAACACCCCTGGAGTCGGGGTGTTTTATTCTTATTTGTTGGCTATTTTAATGACTGGCTGATAGACGCCTTCATTTCATCGCTCCACTTGTCTTGCCAATCTTTAGGTTGACGTTCCCAAAACCAAATTAAATAAACTTTACCATCTTTAACGGTGATTTTTTGAAAATCGCTTTTACTCTCTTCGTTGTCGCTTAAATCATTCCAGGCTTTTTCATCATAAATTCTGACAATAATTGGCTTGGCATAACTCGGTAAAGCCTCATACAGATAGTCTGGATCATTGGTCGGCACATAGAATTTAATTTCTTGATAGTCAGCAAAATTGGTTCTTTCGGTTTGATAATAAATAAACTGTTCGGGTAAGTCCAGGCTAAAATTAAGATCTTGATTGCGATAATGATATAAATTATCCCGACCCAGCTCATCCATATTAATTGGTTGGCGGCTGGCAACGATCCACCAGCTTATTGCAACTAATACTCCAATCCCCAAAACAATTGCTAGCCAACGCCAAACTGATTTACTTATCTTCTTCTTTGCCATAACTTATTTTTTTATTTTCCAAAAATTATTCAAATCTTGGCTAAACCGCCATAAACGATAAGCGGTAGACAAAAGCGCATAGGCTAATAGTAAAATAACCATGCCTAGCACCAATTTGGCCATAAACTCAGTCCAAACTGTTAAGAAGCTTAGGATTAAAAGTAAAACACCGACAATTGTCAGACTAACAATCATTTTGTTTAGTCCGCCACGGATAGCCTTAAAAATTTTTTCCATATAATTATTAAGATTAATAACTTGATTATAGCACAAACTGCTTATTTCAAAAATATTCACTAAGCGACAATCAATTGGTCGTTATCGCCAATAATCTTCCCAGGAATAGTAAAGCCGGCCGCTTTTTGATGACCACCGCCGCCCAGAAGACCGGCCAAGAAAGACATATCAACATTAATTTGATTGGTTCTTAGACTACCCTTAAGTTGGCCGTCATCGGTTTCAACTAAAAGCAAATTGCCAGTCACCCCTTGAAGACTATTAATCAATCCGATTAAGCCCGACAAATCATCACTTGTTAACCCGAACTCAATTAAATCTTGCTGCCGAATAATCACCACTGCCAATAAATAATCGGGGTTAATTTTCAGACGACTTAACGCCCGCCCCCATAGCCGCATTACCGCCAAATTCTTACTGGCTAGTGTTTGATTGATAATCTTCGGCAAGCGTGCCCCCAAAAGCATCATCTTGGCCGCTAATTTAGTGGTTTTTTCAGTAGTGTTGGAGTGTAAAAAATTACCAGTATCAGTAACTAGACCGGTCAAGATTGATTTGGCAATTTCAGTGTTAATCGGCCAATGGATAGCGATTAAGAAATCATGAATCACCTCAACTGTAGCTGCCGCCTGACTTTCTTTAAAACTAATGTCGGCATAATTATCTTGCGGCTCATGATGATCAAATTCAATAATAACCTGCCCGGGCCGATCTTGTTTTAACCAATCAGCTAATTTGGTTCGACTAGCGCTACCACAATCAACTACGATTACCGCCGAGAACTGCTTGAATTGTTCATAGTCAAGTTGGCTGGTGAGCTGGCTAATCTTAGATAAAAAACCAAAATTATCACTTGGTTGATTGGCGCAATAAGCCAGCGCCGGCTTGCCTAATTGAGCAGCTATCTCTAAAAAAATATTGACCGACGCCAGGGCGTCACCATCGGGATTATAGTGGGCAATAATCAACCATCTTTCAGCTTGACGCAATACCTGCCAAGCTTGCTTAGCTGACACCTGATCCATAGGTTAATCAACCTGCCCAATGGCTCTGTCTAAATCCGCCGCTCTTTCAGCGGTATCATCAATTAACCAGACAACTCGCGGTGTTCTGCTGAGACGGGACGCTCGAGCCGCTCGTTTAGCTATTTCAGCTGAATTCTTGCGCAATTGCCGCAAAGCTGTCCCATATAAACTAATCGGCAAGACCGAAACGCCAACTTTGGCCTCCTGGCCGTCGCCGCTTAAATCAACATAAGAAACAGTAATCAAGCCATCATAAAACTCAACCAGCTGATTGACTAGCTCGGCTATTTTCTGACGCAATAAATCGTTCAACCGCCTATTGTCTACCACCATAACTACATTTTCTTAAATAGCTTGTCCTCGCGATAGGCTTGAAGGATGTCACCAACTTCAATAGTGGTTTGACTGCTAACCTGCAACCCGCCCTCTTGATCAACCAATATTTCACTGACATCTTGTCGGCCTGATTGTAATTTCAGTAATTTGCCTTGACCGACAATCTCTTTGTTGCGCACGATTTCCAGCTGGCAATCGGCCTTGATGCTGCCATCTAGAACTTTACCGCCAACTACCTGGCCGTCGCCCTCAAAACGAAAAACAGCTAGCACCTTTAAACGACCCAGATCAACCCGCTTAATCTCCGGCTGCATCAAATCCTGCATTTCTTTCTTAATCTTATTAATCAAATCATAAATAATTTCATATTGCTCAATAACCACCTCTTTGCCACGAGCCAAGTCTTCCACCTGAGCGCTAGCTTTGACATTAAAGCCAATAACCCGAGCCTGGTTAGCTTCGGCCCGAACAATATCGCCTTCAGTAATATTGCCCAAACTGCGGTGGATAATCCGTACTGCCACCTCTTCATTATTTAGTTTTAACAATGACTCCTCAATCGCTTCACCGCTACCAAAAACATCAGTCTTCACAATCAGGTTAATCGTCTTACCATTAAATGATCCATTGTCCTGAACCCTGGTAATGGCCTGATTATGGCCTTTGGCGGCTGCTTTAACCTTATTGCTGCGCTCGGCCTGACCAACACGAACAACATCGCCAATCTCGGGAGTCGCCTTCAGTCCAATAATCTTAACCGGCGTTGATGGACCAGCCTGTTCAATGTTTTGACCACGATAATTCTTGAGGGCCCGAACATGGCCATAATACTGTTCATTACAAATCAGTGTGTCGCCAATCTTGAGAGTTCCATTCTGCACCAGCACTGTGGCCACTGGTCCTTCACTTTTATTAACATGTGACTCTACAATCGTCCCAATCGCTTCCAAATTTGGATTAGCCAGCCGATTACTTTCCTCTAAATCAGCCAACAAGAGAATAGTGTCTAATAAATCTTCTATGCCCAGCCTCTGTTTGGCCGATATTGGACAAGTCACTACTTTGCCGCCCCAGTCTTCGGGTAGTAAATTTAATTGGTTGGCTAATTCTTGTTTAGCTTTTTCAATATTAGCCTCTGGCTTATCAATCTTATTAATCGCCACCACAAAAGGAATTTTGGCTTCTTCAATTATCCTATAAGCCTCAACGGTTTGCGGCTTAACACCGTCATCGGCCGCCACCACCAAGATGGCCAAATCAGCCACTCTGGCGCCACGCTTACGCATAGCAGTAAAAGCCTCATGACCAGGGGTGTCAATAAAAGTAACCACCTTGCCCTTGCGCGTAATCTGATAGGCGCCAATATGCTGAGTAATACCGCCAGCTTCGGTAGCGACGACATCAGTTGTTCGGATAGCATCTAATAGTTTGGTTTTACCGTGGTCAACGTGACCCATCACCACAATAACCGGTGGACGCACTTCTAAGCCGTCCTGATCACCTTGATTACGGCGGCTTTCTTCTAACAGATCAACATCATCGTTCTTGTTGTCAGCGGCATTCTCTACCACCACTTCAATTCCCAATTCACTACCGATAATCATGGCGGTATCGGCGTCAATCTTCTCATTTAGCGAAGCAAAAATACCATTTTTCATTAATTCCGCCAAAATACGATTAACCGGCAGACCAAAGTCATTGGCTAAATCCTTAATAGTAACAACTGAGCCAATTTTAGCCACTCGTTGTTCGGCGCGAGCGGCAGCCACCGCCTCCTCTTGACGACGCTCTCGCTCTTCGCGATTTTTAAGCTCGCGAACCAATCGCGGCCATTCTTTAATGATCCGCTGGGCCAGTCGTTGGTCAATCTTAATCGCCCGCTGACCAATATCAAAACCGATCCGCGGTAAAGTATCGCGCAACTCTTGTGGTGAAACTCTTAAATGACGAGCGAGCTCAGTAACGTTCATAATAAAGATAATCAAAATCTAGCCAGTGGTTGTCGGCCAGAATAAACTAAATATTTTCTGCTCTTACCTTACAATATTTTTTTGGCCCAGTCAACCTGAAGAGATAACAAAAGCCCGCTAAAAGCGGGCTTTTTGCTTATTGCGACCTTGCTCTTATTCAATTTAGCGACGCTTAAAAATCCGCCTTAACTTACTAGTGATCTTTTGGTTATTTAAATTATTCATGAAATTAAGCCACAAACTGGTTTCCAGCACCACCATAAAACCAACCAAAACCAATAAACTGGCAATCAATAAAATATTGGCAACAGTAATTAATAATAACTGGCTAACCGCCAAATACTTAATCAGTAACAACGTCAGTAAAACGAAGGGGATGGCTAATAAATATATAATGAATACCCACAATAAATAGGCCAACAAATTTATTAATACAATAATTATTGACATCTCTAGGCTGACTAAAATGTTTTGCTTGAGCATTGCCCAGGCCTGTCGAGCCGATAGTAATAAATTGCTTTTCTTGCTGGTCAATAATAACAAAATCCAATAACGAGTCCAAACCGCTACCAGCCAAATTACGGCCAGCGCTAATAGCGATAACAAAATATACAGGAAAGAGCTGATAATCGGCTGATGAACGGCGTAAATAACCGCCATTAATAAACTAATAACCAATAAACAGAATAATAATAAAATCTTAATCGCCACTATTGCCCCAGCCGCTGACCAGAATATTGGCCAATTGCCAACTAATTGTTTCCATAGGCCAGCTTTTGGTCGAGGAAGTGGCTGTTCGCCAGACTTTAGCCCTAGCTCAACCTGCTTAACCACGAAAATTTGACTATTAACCGCCAAGAATAACACCACCAAGGCTAACACAACAATAAGCAAGCAAATCAATAAAAGCAACGGGCTACTAATCGCGCCCTTAATAACCATAATCGCCTTAGACCAAAATTCAGCTAAATTTTGATTGATTCTTAGCCAACCATTGGTGCCATCCAGCGAGCCGAACAAATTACTATACTGACCAACATTGGTCAATAAGGCAGCTAGCACACCGGCAACCCACAACCAGCTATTCTTGATGGTGTTTTGCCAGGCTTGCTTAATGATTTGACGATAAAGAATCATATGGCTTGTTTAATTTGAATTATTATGTTTTTTAAACCAATAAATTTGTTGCAAAACAGTCAGAACACTAGATAGAAACCAATATAACGACAAGCCGCTCGGTAATGTCCAACAAATAGCAATGGTCATTACTGGCATAAAATATAGCATCTGTTTGTTCATCATTGATGCTAATTCTTCAGCCTGTCCGCCACCCGACGGTGGCGTTTGACGAGTGGCTGTTTTAGCTTGAAAGTACTGAGCCAATCCGGTTAGAATAGCCAAAAGAATGTTCGGCTTAGCTAAGTCTATTATACCAAATGATGTTGTTTGCAGCAATTCTGGACGACTAATAAATGGATAAACCAATGCTAATGATTTGTTGGACAACCCATCACGAAACACCCGAAAAACCGCCCACAAAAAAGGCAGCTGAACCAAAAGTGGCAAGCAAGACGATGTCGGATTAACCTTAGCTTCACGATAAAGAGCCATCATCGCTCGACCTTGCTCCTCTTTATTGTCTTTATATTTATTTTGTATCTCCTTAATTTTTGGCTGTATTTGACTGATTGCCTGCTGTGATTTTAAAGCTCTTTGTGATAGCGGCCATAAAATTAATTTAATAGCTACGGTTAGAGCCACAATAACCAATCCAATATCATGACCCGGTAAAATATTATAGAAAAAAACCAGCAAGTTAAGTACCGGTTGATAAAAAATAATTGTAAAAATATGTCCCATATATTTATTAAGATTTAACGAAGCGGATCCCAACCGCCCTTTGACCATGGATGACAGCGCAAGATCCGCCCACTAGCCAATAACCCGCCCTTTAAAAAACCGTATTTTTTAAAGGCAGCCAAAGAATACTCAGAGCAAGTCGGACGAAAACGGCAATAACCATTAGGAAAACGACGACTTAAAAACCCATGATCTGGCGATAACGATTTTTGATAAAACCGGATTATTTGGCAAGCGAGAGAGACTAAAAAATTGTCTAGCGTTCTAATAAACATCATACTATTATTCGCAATCTTTTCCAAGCCTCGGTTAACTCTTCTTGTAAATCAGTTAACTTAACCGCCGATTGCTTGCTTAACAATAAAACCACCACATCATAGCCAGACTGGAGGTTGGGCCAATCCTGTCTAATCAGCGCGGCTAGGCGACGACGAATTAAATTGCGACTAACCGCCAATCGGCACAAGCGGCGGCTAATCATAAAACCAAATCGATTGTAATTTAAACCGTTGGCCACCAGCCTGACAGCTAATTTATTACCATAGTACTTATGACTACCCGCCTGAAAAAGGCGATCAAAATCTTTTTTTTTGGTTAAGCGAAATTGTTTCTTTAACATATAAAAAAATTAACCAATTTTATTTGGTTAATTTCTTCCGCCCCTTATTACGACGGCGTCTTAAAACATTTCGGCCATTTTTTGTCAGCATCCTCTTTAGAAAACCATGCTTCTTATGAGCGCGCCGATTATTTGGCTGATAGGTGCGTTTTGGCATATTGTCAGGAATTTAAAAAGACTTAACTTCAAACTGGTTCAGTCTAGGTGCTAGCATAACAGCTAATTTGGCTTTGGTCAATACTTACTCTTAACCTAAATTTGTCCACAGGTTATTAACAAACTTATTAACTTATTTTTGGGTTGCCGAAAAAACCAAGCCTGTTATAATAAAATCAAGCCGCTAATCTAAATATTATGGAACACCCCTCCTTAGAACAAATCTGGCAAGCTATTTTAGGCGAAGCCGAATTAACTATCTCTAAAGCCAATTTCATCACTTGGTTTAAAAACTCCTTTATCTCTAGCTATGAAGAAGATGTTTTAACCATCGGCGTTCCCAATGGCTTTACCCGGGCCTGGTTTGAAACTAAATTCAGTCAAGAAATTGTCCATATATTCAATAAGATTACCGGCAAGAAACCAACAGAAATTAAGTATATTATAAAACTTAAACCGCAACACGCCACGCCAACTAACAATTTTTTAGTCACTGAAGATAAACAACCAACAGAACCCATAGTCGACATCAAACCAACCGCTGATCAGCAAGCCTGTTTGTCGGCTGGACTAAATCCGCGTTATACTTTTGAAACCTTTGTGATTGGCAAGCATAATGAATTGGCTCATGCTGCCTGCTGGGCAGCGGTGCGTCAACCCGGCGAAACCTACAATCCACTTTTTATTTATGGCGGAGTCGGCCTGGGCAAAACCCACCTCCTACAAGCAATTGGCCATGAATTAATTAAGTCTGGCAAAAAAGTCCTCTATGTGACCTCAGAAAAATTTACCAATGATTATGTTGAAGCTGTTTATCATGGCCGCGGCAACACTTTTAAAAGCCTATACCGTAACGTTGATCTGCTGCTAATCGATGATATCCAGTTCATGGCCGGCAAAGACGGCACCCAGCAAGAGTTTTTTCATACCTTTGATCAACTGCATCGTGCCAATAAACAAATAGTTATTACTTCGGACCGACCGCCACGCAGCATGAAAGCAGTAGAAGCTCGGTTAATTACCCGTTTTGAGTGGGGTATGGTGGCCGACATCAGTCAACCGGACCTAGAAACCAGAATGGCTATCTTAAATACCAAATGTCAACAAAAACAATTTTCCCTAGATCAATCCATAATTCAATATATTGCCACTAACATCAACAATAATGTCCGGGAACTAGAGGGTGCTCTCAATCGGATTATGGGTTTCTGCCAATTTCATAATTGCTCTCCCGACATCGCCGTTGCTCAACAAGTACTAAAAGAATTTTTTACCTCCATTCAGACTAGCAATCTATCCACTCCACAAAAAATATTAGAAGCGGTCGCCAATTTTTATAATATTAACGTCGCTGAATTAACTGGCCAAAGTCGCAAAAAAGAGTTAGTTGGTCCGCGCCAAATTGCTATGTATTTACTACGTACCAAAGTTAATGCCTCATTCCCGGCCATCGGCCAAGAACTAGGCGGACGCGATCACACCACCGCTATGTATGCTTGCACCAAAATTGAGGCCGACCTAAAAACCAACAACCAATTAAAACAAGACATAGACCAAATTACCCAAGCGATTACTTCAACTTATTAACATGACAAAGAAATTGTTGTGGAAAACAATGCTTAATCCACAGCCAAGCAATAAATATTTTTTTTATCCACCAACCATTAACTTTTTATTAAATTTTTATCCCCAAACAGCCAGTTTATTTTTTAGCCAAAGTTTAAAACAAAAACAGGTTATCAACTTTTACCCAAACTATATTATTATCTCTTTATTTATATATTATAAATTAATATGAAACTAACCATCCTACAAAAAAATCTCCACCAAGGATTAACCACCGTTGGACATATCGCCACTAAGAATGCCGGCATGCCGATACTTAATAATGTTTTGATTAGTATTAAAGATGGTTTAATCAATTTATCAGCAACCAATTTGGAGATAGGCATCACAAAACAAATTAGAGGTAAAGCCGATAAAGATGGTGAGATCACTGTTGATGCTAAAATATTAAGCGACTATATTGCCCTGTTGCCAAACGAAAAAATAGATATATCTTTAGATAAAAAGGAATTAAAAATTAATTGCCAACAATATAATACGGTCATCAAGGGGCAGGAAGCACAAGATTTTCCAGTTATTCCTCAGGTTGATAAAAAAATTGGCTTTAATTTGTCAGTTACCAGTCTAAAAAATGCGCTTAGCCAAATATTGTTTGCAATTAATCCTGGTGATAATCGCCTAGAATTAACCGGCGTCTTATTTGATATTAAGGGTAAGGCAATGAATTTAGTAGCAACCGATAGTTTTCGTTTAGCCAAGACCGAGTTAGATTTCTCTTTAGAGTCCGGACAAGTTGGCGCTGATGGGTTAAAGGTGATTATACCATTTAAGACAATGCAGGAAATTTCACGGATTATTAATTCTTCGACCGATGAATTATCTGGAGATGCCGATCAATTAAAATTATTCCTATCTGACAATCAAGCAATGTTTGTCTATCAAGGAACAACTATCGTTTCTAGATTAATCGAGGGTCATTACCCTGACTATGAGCAGGTTCTGCCAGTTAATTTTAAGACGGAAGCCATTGTTGATCGCGGCGAATTATCGCGAGCCATTAAAATGGCCTCTATTTTTAGTGCTAATACGACCAATGCTATTGATATAACTGTTAATAGTCTTGAGCAAAAAATTATTATTGAGGCGGTGGCGGGACAAACCGGCAGTCAGCAAGCTGAATTGACGGCCAAAATTGACGGCCAAAATAATAGCGTGCGCTTGAATTATCGCTATCTTTTGGAGTGCTTAAATATTTTATCGACTGGCCAGGTGATAATTAAATTAATTGACGATGTCGCCGCCTGTCAAATCAGCGTCCCTAAAGACGATAATTATCAATATATTATTGTGCCGCTGCGCAAATAATCAGGCTATTTTTGATTAGCATGATTAATCAATAGCAAGGCAAAAAGCGCGGCCAGGTTTCCCCGGCTGCGTTTTTTTGACCAATCAAATCTGGTTAAATTGTCTACTAATCTTTGTAAGCTGGTCAATTGAATAAGCGTTGCTTGTTGGATTAGTTTGCGACTGACACTAAGCGGCAAGCCCAAAGATTTTTCCAAACTGCCTGTTGTTTGGCCGGCGGCTAGCTGAGTTTTTATTTGTAAGAATTGCAATGCTTGACGATTAAGGAGGGCAACACTGATAGCCAAATCATCTTCACTGGCAAAAATTTCTTCCAAGAGACCAGCGGCGACGGCTAAATCTTGGCGGCTAAAAGCCTCTATAAACTCAAATAGATGCCGAGATGTGTCGTTAACCAAAAGACGGACCAAGTCGTCGTCTATGGCCGTTTTTTGGTTAATAGAAGCTTGGTAGTTTATGAGCTTGTTGAGCTCGTGACTGATTTGCCAGAAACTATAATTGGTTAATTCTAATAAAAGTTTTTTAGCTGCTGGCGTCATCTGTCCGCCGCGTTCTTTAATTAGAGTCTCTAAAAAATTATCAGCCGCCAACCCAGTTAATCGTGGATAATATTGTTGTTGTTTGGCATCGACCGTTAATAAGGCAAATAGCTTTTCTTGTGCCTTGGTTAGTGGTTTGGATCTACCCTCAATATCAACAAGGACTGGTCGATTTTTGCCGGCTTGATATTTAAGCTTAAGATTGGTTTCATTAATTAATAATAACCACGCTGTTGATTTTTGTTCGGCATCTTCCAATAGGGCGTACAGGCTGTCCAGTAATAAGGTGTTTTTACTGCTAAACGGGTTATCTAAAATAATAATCTTGGTTTGCCGGAAAAGAGATTGATTGCCAATAGCGTTAACTAAAACGGCGCCGTCTATATCGGCGGCATTGAGATATATTGCCCCCTCAGCGGCTGATTGACCAAAATCAGCCAGCTGTTGATGGATGGCTCGTTTAATCTGAAAATCATCTTCACCGTAACGAAAGAAAAACATTCGGTGAATTAATTAATTATTTAGAGACTGATTTCTTGGTTGTCTTTTTGGCCGGAGTTTTGGCAGTTGTTTTTTTAACCTTCTTTTCTTTAGTTACTTCTTCTGGCTCAATTGTCGGCTGGTCTTCGGCGGCTAGTTGTTTATCCTGATTGCTGGTAATGTCCAAGTGCCAACCAGTTAGGCGGGCGGCCAGGCGGACATTTTGGCCATCACGGCCGATAGCTAACGATAATTGCTCCGAATCAACTGTAATAACGGCATGTTTGGTTTCGTAGTCTAGTTCCACCTGTTCAATTTTGGCTGGTGCCAATGAATTAGCGATAAACTTGGCAGCATCGTCGCTATATTCAATAATATCAATTTTTTCTCCACCAACTTCATTGATAATGGTTTGGATTCTGGAGCCGCGCTGGCCGACGCAAGAGCCGATTGGGTCAACATTGTCGCTATTGGCAATAACCGCTACTTTGGAACGGCTGCCCGCTTCTCGGGCGACCGCCTTCAGATCAACCAATCCATTGGATATTTCTGGGATTTCCAAATAAAAAACCTTACTTAAAATTTCATCAGCGGTTCTAGACAGCACAATTTCTGGACCGCGACTGCTGACGCGCACCTCTTCTACAAAAACCTTAATACGGCTATTGGGCCGATAAGACTCGCCGGGAATTTGGTATTGCGGCGGGATAATGCCAGCGGTTTTACCAACATCAACCAAAACATTGCGTCCTTCACGGCGCTGGACAATACCGCTGATGACCTCGCGCTCCTTATCTTTAAAGTCTTCATAAATCATATTGCGCTCAGCTTCGCGTAATTTTTGGATAATAACTTGCTTGGCGGTTTGCGCCGCCATCCGGCCGTAATCGGTCTGGACCGGTAATTCGGTAATAATTTCTTCGCCCAGTTTAATTCCCGGTTTGATTAATTGAGCCTCGCAAAGCTGAATTTCCGTTTTGGGATTGAATTTGCGAATAATTTCACCATTCTCATCGCGGATTTCGGTCGGCAATTGGTCTTCAGTTTGAAAATTAACCGCCTCTTTGGCTGCCTCAGGGTCAATAGTGATAGTGGAGTCTTGCAGGTTTTCTAGAGTTAACGGGGCACTAAAAGCTGGTAGCGGCATGTCTTCAACCACCGTCTTCACATCAAACACTCTTATCTTGGAGAGATCTTCGTTATAAGTTACTTTGATATTCTGGTTTTTGTCGCCATAATCTTTGCGATAGGCGGCGGCTAAGGCCGCTTCAATGGTTTCAATTACCGCGTCATAGCTGAGGTTTTTTTCTTCGCAAATCAGCTTGATGGCATTCATTAATTCGGACATATTTTTGATAAAATAAATTGGCTAATAAAAAAGCCAGTTTAATCATAAACTAGCAATAAATTGAGTATACCAAATCAGCCGAGTTTGTCAATAGCTATTGACTACTTGATTATTTTGTGGTATAGTTTAATATCGTACCTATCAAAATATAGAAAGAAAAAATAAAAAGGAGGTGTTTCATGAAGAAGCATCTTGTCGTTATCGCCCTGCTTGTCGGTTTGATTTTGTTGGTTGGCTGTAGCGCCAACCGTAATACTGCTCGGGTGGATGTCCGGCTCAACGCTAGTCAGCAATTAGTGGCCGACAGCGTGAGTGGTTCCATGCCGGCCACCGACTGGTTGGAGACCCGATCTCAACAGAGCCTGGTCGAGACCCAGGCCTATTATCTGGTTAAGGCTCAACGGGCCGCTACGCCAGCTGAAAGCCAACAATGGCTCGACCTGGCCGCCCAAGTTGGCGGCGGCGGCTCAACCCTAGCCAGCCTGGTTAACGCTAGCGATTATCGGATTACGGTTCTGGACGGACCGTACGCCGGCGTTACTTTAAACCCTGGCTCTGCCAGCTCTTCAGCAATCAGGGTTCCGGTTGGCTGGTTGTCATTCTCCGTCGCCTGGGGCGACAACCAGCGGGCCACAATTGTCCGGTCAGTGTCAGCCGGACAAAAAACAATCGTCATTGTTAACAAGCAATGACGATTGTATCCACTTTTGACACGAGACCCGTTCCTTGAACGGGTTTTTTCTTAAGCTGGTCCAGCTCCGCCTCCGCCCGGTAAATTAGTAAAGATAAAATAAGTTATCGCGTAAGCTGAGACCACAATGATCAAACCAATGGCCGCTCGGCTGATAATGTTTTTGGCTTTTTCTACTTGTTTTTCATTGCCACCGGCCGTCATCCACAGAATGCCAGCATAAATCATTAAAATAACAAAAATGAAACCCAGTAATTCCAGGACCAGCTTTATTATAGACGATATGTTGTTAAACAAAGTGTTTTCATCGGTTGGGGCTTGATAACTCGGTGATGCCACCGTTCTAAGGTTGGTCAATGTTTCTGCTGGCACGGCTTGCGCCAGGGGAATATTTATCAAGCCGACAGCCATTATTATTAAAGAAATCAGTCTTGTTGCCAAGATATTTGTTTTTGACATAGGGTTATGGAAGAATTTTAATAATAAAAAAGGTTATAGAATAGGCCAGGATTATAATTACAAGACCGACGGTTGCTTGACCAATAATGGCTTTGGCTTTATCTACCTGCTTATCATTGCCGCTAGCCGTCATCCACAAAAAACCGCCATAAATTATTAGAGCTAAAAAAATAACACCAATCAACCCAAGAATAATGGTTATAAAATTACCAATAGTTGTTAGGGCGTTATTTTGAGCTGGATTATAGCCGGCAGCTACTGCGGTTTGGTTCAAACTGTCTCCGGAAAAGGCGTTTTGTAGATTAGCTGGCATAATTATATTCGGTTAACAACAAAAAAAGTAATAGCATAGGCCAGAATAACTATAATTAAGCCAATGGCCGCGCGACTGATAGTCCCCTTGGCTTTTTCCACCTGCTTATCATTACCGCTAGCCGTCATCCAAGTGATTCCACCATAAATCATTAAGACCAAAAAGATGACGCCAACTAGGCTTAAAATAAAACTAACTATGGCCGCGGCCTGGAGAAGCAGCAGGCTGGTGCCATCGGTGGTGCTGGCCACATACCCCATCTGGTTAGCTGTTTTCTGGGCACCGCCAAAAAAATAACCAAAAGCATTGGTGGCCTCGGTGGCGCTATTAGATTGCGCCTTAACTCTAAGACCTGGCGTTAACAGTAGGGCTACGGAAGTAATTAATAGTTTTGTTTTGCTTTGCCAAAACATATTATCGGGCCAATGTCCCGCCCAAAAAGGCGGTAATAGTATAGGCTGATAGGATTATCACCAAGCCTATGATGGCATAAGTAATAATATTTTTAGCTTTATCTACCTGCTTATCATTGCCGCTAGCCGTCATCCAAGTGATTCCACCATAAATCATTAAGACCAAAAAGATGACGCCAACTAGACTTAAGAGAGAACCAATAATTTGGCCTGATTTTTCTGCCAGGGTGCTGCTACTTTTTAGTCCAGCGCTGCCTGCAGCCTGATCTAGCCCAAAGTTGTCGGCTCGAGCAATTATTGGTAGAAAATAAAAACCAAGCAGATAGGTTGCCCGCTGAATAATTGTCAACTGTCTAGACATGGAGTTTGTTTAAGAAATTTTGTCTCAATCCAAAATATTTGGGTTGAGACAAAATTCGCCAAGATAATTTGGCGAATTAAGCTATCGCTAGATAGTGGAGATAACCGAATTAATAACGAAATTGGTTAGAGCAAAGGCAGTTAAGATAATAACCAAACCGACAAAGGCGGCGGCCATTAATTTCTTGGATTCAGCAATTTTATCTTCGTTGCCAGCCGCGGTCATCCATTTGAAGCCAGCTAGGACGATTAAGATAACGGCGATTGATCCCAAAAAACCAAGAGCCACTTTGATGATCTTGGCAACTGTTTGACGAGGATCAGTGGTGGAAAAGCCCTGATTCTGATAAGTGCTAACCGTGCCATTTCCCCATAAGTCATTGGCGTTCATGCTTTGAGCCTGGCTAGCGGCTGGAGCTAAAGACAGTAAGCTGGCGGCCCAGACTAAAGACATTAAGCCGACAAAAAGTTTTTTCATAAGTTTCTTAACCTTATTAATAGTTAATTAATTTTTATTGAATAGCGTTACTTAAGGCATTGGTAACAAATACCGTAATACCGTAAGATATTAAAATAATCACCAAGCCAGTCACTGCCGCCGACATTATGTCTTTGGCTTTTTTGGTGTTGTCGGGCTTGCCAGCCGCCGTCATCCACAAAAAGCCGGCATAGATAATCAAAACAACAGCAATGGTCCCGAGAAAGCCTAGCAAGATCTTAATAATATTGGCCACAATTTCTCGCGGGTCTTTTCTGCTGAAACCGATACTGTTGAAAGCGTTGTTGGCGATATTGTTGCCACCCCATAAATCAACATCTGCTCTAACTGGAGCAATGGCGACTGGACTTAGAGCGAGGCATTGGAGTGCCAACAATCCGAACAGAAACTTTTTAATTTGATTCATAAAATTTGTTTTAACCAACAAGGGCTAAGAATTAAAATTTATTCTGCCGCCATTATAACATAACCAGAAAAAGTCAACAAGAACCAATCAGCGAGAAACCGCTTTTGAATCTATTGGAACAGTTTGCTATAATTAGCACAATAAAATATTCAATATGCCTATTCCTAAACTTGTGGTTCGTAAACCGACGCCAGCCAAGCGTTTTATTAATCAAACCGTCAATCGCTCAGCCTTAATTGTTAGGGCTAAAAAAATTAGTCGCCAGCGGTCGGCACAATTAAGACAACAATTAGATTGGCCGAAGATTATTAAATTTTTTGGCGCCCTGGTTTTGGTAATGACTATCATTGGCGGTGTTACTTTGTTGTGGTTATCTCGCGGCTTGCCGGATCCTAACAAATTATTAGATCGCCAAGTCGCTCAGAGCACCAAGATCTATGACCGCAAGGGTGAAACCATTCTTTATGAGATTCACGGTGAACAAAAGAGGACGTTGGTCAATTTAGAGCAAATTCCTGACCACGTTAAACAAGCAACCATCTCCATTGAAGATAAAGATTTTTATAAACATGGCGGTTTTAGCTTGTGGGCGATGTTTAGAACGGTCGTGACTAATGTTTTATTAGGTCGGCATGCTGGCGGCTCAACTTTAACCCAACAATTTGTTAAGAACGCCCTATTAACCTCAGAAAAGACCTACACTCGCAAAGCCAAGGAGTTGATATTGGCTTATCGTATTGAAAAACGCTTCTCTAAGGACCAGATCTTACAGATGTATCTTAATGAAATTCCCTATGGTTCCAACGCCTATGGTGTTGAAGCTGCCAGTCAGCGCTATTTTGGCAAAGGGGTTAATCAGGTTAACTTAGCCGAAGCCGCCATCTTGGCAGCTTTGCCGCAGGCACCTAGCCGTTATTCACCCTATGGCACCGGCAAAGACATGTTAATTGCTCGCCAGCACTATGTTTTAGATGTGATGGTTAAGCAGGGCTATATCAGTGAAGATGAGGCGATTGTTGCCAAGAATTTTGAGGTTCAATTTAAACCATTGCAAGAAAACGGCAACATGATTGCCCCCCATTTTGTCATGGCTATAAAAGATCAACTGGCGGAGAAATACGGTGAAAAGATGATCGAACAGGGCGGATTAAAAATTTATTCTACTCTAGACACGGAAAAACAAAAAATTGCTGAAGAGGTTCTAACTGCTCAGGCCGAAAAAAATGCCAAGAATTTTAATGCCAGCAATGCCGCTTTATTATCCATAGACGCCAAGACCGGTGATATTTTGGCCATGGTTGGCTCCAGGGACTATTTTAATGATGATATTGACGGCCAAGTTAACCTGGTCTTGCGTCCACGGCAACCTGGATCATCATTCAAGCCGATTGTTTATGCTGCTGCTTTTATGAAAGGGTATACGCCGCGGACGGTCTTATTTGATGTTGCCACTAATTTTTCTCTTGATCCAGATAAGGCTTATCAGCCCAGCAATTATAATGGGCAAGAACATGGCCCAGTCACCATGAAAAAGGCTTTGGCTGGTTCGCTGAATATTCCGGCAGTTAAAACGCTGTATCTGGCCGGACTAGACGACGTCTTGGCTGTCGCCAAGAATCTTGGCTACACCACGCTAACTGATAAGAGTCGTTTTGGTCTGTCCCTGGTGTTAGGCGGCGGTGAAGTTAAGTTATTGGAGCACGTGGCTGCTTATAGCGCTTTTGCTCGTGATGGCGAAATGGTTCGCCCCCGCTATATCCTCAAGATTGAGGATGATCGCGGTAAGGTTCTGGAAGAAACCAAGGTTGAACAACAGAAAGTTCTAGAACCGCAAATCGCTAGAGAAATTAACGATATTTTGAGTGACAACAATGAGCGGGCCTATGTTTTCGGTGCTAAGAATTATTTGACGCTTAATAGTCGTAGTGCTGCCGCCAAGACTGGCACTACTAACGACTATAAGGACGCCTGGACCATCGGCTATACGCCATCAATTATTACTGGTGTCTGGGTTGGTAACAACGACAATAAATCAATGAGTCGCGGTGCTGATGGTAGTGTGGTGGCGGCACCAATTTGGAATGGCTATATGAACCGCG
This sequence comes from uncultured Gammaproteobacteria bacterium, assembly GCA_964401085.1. Taxonomy (GTDB): domain Bacteria; phylum Patescibacteriota; class Patescibacteriia; order Patescibacteriales; family Patescibacteriaceae; genus UBA1359. The sequence goes on along the minus strand of CAYNWZ010000001.1, from coordinate 20,061 downwards.
CTTTGTCTGGACCGGCCGAGAGTTTTAAGAAGCCGGAAACAGAAACTACCGGTAAGGCCGTTTTGGATGGTGTTATTCCAACCACCACCGTAGTCAAGATTGATAAAAACTCTAATTTGTTGGCCACCAGCTCTACGCCACCGGACATGATTAGAGAGGACCGCTATTGGCAGGGCCACTCTATCTTGTATTATGTTAATCGTGATGACCCGCGAGGGGCAGCGCCAACCAACGCTGCCGCTGATCCACAGTTTGGGCTCTGGGAAGCCGGAGTTAAGAATTGGGCCACTAAGCAAAAATTTAATATGGCTGAGCCGCCGACCGAAAAAGATAATTTACATACCACCGAGAACCTGCCCGACTTAACCATTATTAGCCCAACGGCCGGGCAGCGGATAACCAGCAATAATTTATCAGTTAAGTTAAAGGCTACAGCTCCGCGCGGAGTCAAAGAGGTTAATTTCTATATTAATGGTTTATTGCTAAAAACTAACTCCAGTGAACCGTTCGACGATAACCTAAACCTGGACTTCTTGCCCAATGGTCAGCACAAATTAGCAGTTGAGGCCTGTGACGATATTAAAAATTGTTCTAAGCACGAACTGACCTTTGATTTAAATGTAGCCAATAATCAGGCTAATAGTCAGTCGTTATCGCTAGCCTGGCAATCCCCAGCCGATGGCCTGACTTTTCGGGCGGCCGACTTTCCAATAAATTTGCAATTAAGAGTTAACCAAGCTAAGCTGGCGGCCAAGATTAAGGTTTATTACAGCATTAAGGGCGGCCAGCGGCAGTTGATTGACGCTGTTTCGCCCGATAGCGACGGTTTAGCTAGCATTAATTTTAAACAGCCAGCTGAGGGTAATGGCAATTATTCTATTGTTGCCGAAGCTGAATTGTGGTCGGGGCAAACAAAAACCAGCCCCCCGCTCGGACTAATTATTAAGGGATTGAAATAGTCAACTAAAAAAGACCAGACGGTCTTTTTTAGTTAATCAGGAGGCTGGCACCGATAGCCCCAGCTTTTTGATCATGGCCAATTCGCCAGCCAGGACGGTTGTCGGTGAAGCTGTGTTTTTTAACTATTTTTTTAACCTGAGCTAGATAAAATCTATGGTAGCGGGAAACACCGCCGGTCAAAATAATGGAGTTCGGGTTGAAGATAGTGTTAAGATTAGCCACCGCTAACCCAAAGATATTGGCGAATTGATTGACTTTTCTTTGAGCTGTCTGATCGCCACCTTCGGCTGCGGTAAATAATCGACCAGCGGGATGGCCGGTTATTTTGTGATAATAATATTCCAAATCATGGCCGGATTGATCAACGGCAAGATGACCCAGCTCACTGCTAATCCCTAAATATTTAATGATATTCTGGCCATTAATGGCAATTGACCCGCCGACACCAGTGCCCAGGGCAATCACAATTAAGGTTTGTTTTTTTAAGGCAGGATGTTTTTCTAAATAAGCGCGCAAGAAACAGTTTAAATCATTGTCTAGAACTATATTGTTTATTTTATGGGTTGGAGCCAGGAGTCGACCCAATTTTTGGCCGTTGAGTATCGGTAGGTTTGGACAACGAATAATTTTGCCATTATTAATTGACCCGGGAATACCAATACCAATGCCGGTTATTTTGGCCTGTAGCCGGTCAGCTTCCATTGAAAGCCGACTAATTTCCATATTAAGCTGATTTAATAGATTAGACAGCCCTTCTTTGCTAATTGGTTGGCGCTTGGCCGCGTAAGACTTGCCAGTTTGTCGGTCATAAAGCAGGCCCAAAACTTTAGAGCCGCCGATATCCAGGCCGATTAGTAATTGCCGTTTATTCATATTGATTGAGACAAAAGATTTTTGATAAATTGCCAATATTCAGGGTTGTGGTTAACTTGTTTTTCCCAATACCACCACTCTACGCCCCATAAATAAATTGTTTGAAAACCGCTCTGACGGCTAAATTCCAGCATTTCTTGTAGTTTTTCCATGTTCATCGTGCGATTTCTTTCGGCCGGAGAAAGGGTAAAATAGGCTTTGCGCCCCCAGGGCTCAGCCTGCATTTCGATAACAATCAAATCTTTAGTCTTGGTTAAAAGCTCAACCAGCTTGGTTTTGATCCTGAAAAAATTTGGAGTCATCGGATAGGTAATATAATGGCGCAAATATTTGCTGTAAGTGTGGCGATAGATTGATGTGCCAAAAATATCGGCTCGTTTGGCAGCTGGTAACCAGATGCTCAGTTCGCCGCTGTCAGTGATAATTATTGGTTTTTTAGTGAGACTACGGGCGAGGGCGATTTCTTGGTCCAAAAGCTTAATATTTAATTTGGGACATTCACCAAAGCCGATTAAAAACGGCTCATTTTCAATTTGCCAGGCGGCGATGGCCGGGTTGTGGTCATAGCGCTCCATGACCGCCTGTAAATAAGTTAATAATTGTTGCTGTCTTTCAGTTGCGTTTTCGGCATTATACCATTGCGGATAATGACATTCGGGCCAGCGGGGCAAGCGTGCGCCAACTGCTAATATAATTTGGGCATTTTTTTGTCCGGCTTGTTCAATTTGCCAATCTAAATCACTAAAATCATAATTATCCTTGGTCGGTTCAATCATTGGCCAATAAGCCACTAACCGCAGTCGTTTGACGGCCAAATCATCCAATGTTTCGGTAAGGGCGGCGCGCCAATCTAGGCCCATATCTTTTAAAACCAATGGTGAAAAAGTTAGGCCATAGCTCATTTGGTTTGGCTGGTAGATATCCCGCCTTGTTAGCCAGATCCACAGTATTCCCAAAACAATTAAAGTGGTTAGCCCAGCAATTATCCAGCGCCACCGTCGTTGTATATTTTTTACCATAATAATAAAAATAAGCCCAAGTTAATTAGGACAATACCGCTAATTTTTTGCCACAGATTATCGCGACTAATTTCTTGTTTGACCAGCTTGGGGTAGCGCTTAGTTAAAGTCAAAACGATTACCAGTAAGAATAAATACTGCAATCCCTGCAGGCTGTTAACCAGAGAAACATCGGCCAGGGCTATGGCAAAGTTACTGAGAACAAAAGCGATAAAGGCAATAATTCTAATTAGTAAAAATAACGGCAGGCTCTTGATGGTTGTTTGTCGGCGCGGTTTATCTAGAATCAGGCGTCGGCTGGCTGGCCAAACTATTAGGGCTAGGGCGCCGACAAAACTGCCCAGCCTAGTCCAGATAAAAGCGTTGGCAAAGCCCTGAGAATCATATAAAAATTTGATGAGCACATAGTAGGTAGCGAAAATGAATGAGGCCAATAGAGAATTAAAAATCAACCGTCTTGTGCTGCGAAAAATAACCTTATCAGGTTGTAAGAATCTTTTTAGTCTAATCCACCAAGCCAACCATTGGTTATCTTTTGGTCTAGCCGACAATAATCCGCTGCCAATAATCAAAATAACCAGAGCCCCAAGCTCTTGACCAGTTAAATTGTGGCGACCAATTAAATAATTTAACAGCAAGGTAAAAATTGGAATGAAAGCTCCGGCAATGGGCACGACCTTGGTGGTTTCTCCCTGATGAAGCGCCTTATACCAAAAATAGAGGGCAGCCATAAACACTAAGCCGGCGGCTAAATCTAGCAATAACCATGGCCAAGTCGGGACGTGGCGGTTGAATAGGAATAGAACGCAGTTGCCAACGCTCCAAATGCCGACATAAAAAGTATAGGAGATGGAAGAGTGAACTTTTTTAGATAAAAAGTATTTATCGGCTAGATAAACAGCCCCGTTAAATAAATTAGCCAAGACAGTGATAAGTAGCCACATAGTCTAAAAACCGTTATTCTTACCGATTTTGGCATAAGTTCGGCTGCTGGGCCGCGGTCGGCGCTCCAAAGATTGATAGTCAACCACATAAAGTCCAAAACGCGGCTCAAATCCCCACTTCCATTCAAAATTATCTAGTAACGACCAATGAAAATAACCTTTGACTGGACAGCCATCTTGAATGGCTCGATAAACCATTGTTAAATGTTCCATGATAAATCGTTGGCGATGTTGATCTTGAGAGTCGGCCAAGCCATTTTCTAAGATGTAGATGGGCAGGTTGTATTTTTTAGCGGCCATCAGCACCTGATAAAGACCTTGCGGATAAATTTCCCAACCCAAGTCATTGCGCCACTGTTGATTTTTGGGTCGTCGCCCTAAACCGATTTGCCGGTGAAAGTAATAATTAATGCCTAAGTAGTCGTGGCAACCGGCAGTTTTTTGGAAGAAATGATCGTTAATTAAATGGTTGGCAATTTTTCCGACCAAACGATTAAGGAAGTGATTGTTAATTGGTTCAATGGCTTGGCTATTATTAGCAATACCGACCTGACAATTTTTTTGCGTCAGATGCAGTGTTCGATAGGCCAGGCGGTGACTCCTGATTAGATTATTAGAGGCTGTCCACCAAGACCATAGACTGTATTTTTGTGGTGGCCATTTTCCTTGTCCATAGGCGTTCCAAACATACAAACCAGGCTCGTTAATTGTGCACCAGATTTTGACCCGTTTCAGATTTTGGGCTAAATAGAGCACATAATTATTAAAAATTTGCGGTGCCGCTGGATTATTCCAACCACCTAGTTCGGCAAACCAAATTGGCTGGGTAAAATGATAAATAGTAACCACCGGCTCAATTTTTTGTCGTCGGCACTCGTCAATTACTGCTTGATAATGCCGCAGAGCTTGTTGGGAAAATTGTTGTTGTCGTGGTTCAATGCGGCTCCACTCAATTGAAAAGCGATAAGCATTGTTGTTGATTTTTTTGGCCAGGCTGACATCTTCTTTGAATCGGCGATAAGAATCACAAGCTACCCCCGAGATTGATCCGTCATTAGTGTGACCAGGCTCCCAGATGGTCCAATCATTAAGAGTGCCACCTTCAATTTGGTGGGATGATGTGGCCGTTCCCCAAAGGAATCCCTTGGGAAAAGAATGGTTTGGCTTATCAGGCATGCAATTGCTGATTTTATTGATTGATATCAGCAGTATATCATTTTTTTAATGGTCGGACAATTTAGCAGTGATATTTTGCGGTTCCTGAATATTTATAGTATAATATATTCATTGGTCAGTATTTGAAAACATGAAGTTAAAACATTATTTAGTTAGCAATCTGATTGTTGCCATTATAGCTTGGCTATTATGGTTATTTATTTTGTTTCGAGTTGATCCTTTCGCCGCCAATTGGTTTGGCCGAAGCCTGTTTTATTTAACTTTATTTGTTGCTGTTTTCAGCACCATGTCTTTAGTCGGATTTGTCGGTCGATTTAGTCTGGTTCATCAGAAACTGGCCCATCAGGCAGTGGTGGCTGCTTTTAGACAGGCCGGTCTTTTGGCTTTTGGTGTAGTTGTTACTCTCTGGTTATTGTCGCAGCAGTTATTCAATTGGTTTAATCTTTTAATTTTAGTTGGCGGGCTGTCTATGCTAGAGTTTTTTATGTTGAGTTGCCAACCAGCTGCTGGCCGCTGTTTTGTTCCAAAGCAAGCAGTGCCGACCCCAGATCCGGAAATAATCAGCTCCAGCTTTGAAGATAAATTACCCCCCAATCGTTAAACATCAAACTATGTTTCAGTGGCTTAAAAAAATCTTTCAACCAAAAGCAGTCCCCGCGACTAGATTCCCTCTAATTGTTGTTGGTAAGATTGTTGAGGTCAGTCAACATCCGCAAGCCGATCGTTTGCGTTTGGCCAAGGTTGACACTGGTGGTGAGATTTTAAATATTGTTTGCGGGGCACCCAATATTGAGGCTGGTCAATTGGTCCCGGTGGCCACAGTTGGCGCCCAGTTACCTGATGGCTCAACCATCCAGCCGGCTGAATTGCGTGGCCAGATGTCCTATGGCATGCTGTGTTCAGCCAAAGAGCTAGGCTTGGGTGACGATCATTCCGGCATTATGTTATTAAATATTTCACAAGTTCGCCAGTTAGGTGAAAGTTTGGACAGCTATCTGGCGCGCCAATAATTTTATGGAGTTATTTACAACCTCTAAAGATTTGGTCAACTTGGCTCTCGCAATCGGCGTTGTTGGCATCAGTGCGGCGATTGTTTATTTCTTTATTAGTGCTGCCGGCTTTATTAAAGAAATGCGGCAGACCATTGATGAGATTAATCGACAGCTAGAGAACATTAATCAGATTACCGAGTCAGTGAAGAACAAGATAACCTATATGTTTTCTTATTGGGCAGTGTTAGAAAAGCTGGCCAATAAGGCCATTGGTTTAGTGCAGAAAAACCTGATTAATAAAGTTAAGGATAAATTTGATCGCTATACTTCGTCAGTCAGTTCTATGGAGAGTGATTCTGTAACCGATGATTCGCCTAAAAAACAGCCAAAGCGACGGTCCGCCCGTCGAGACAAGAAGTAGACAAGTTAAGCCTTTTTGCTTTTTTTGCCCCTCTTCACAGCAGTCGCCGTTGCGGCTGCTTTTTTGACGATAATTTTTTGGAGATTCCGGCATTTAGGGAAAGCGCTGCAAGCCAAGAATGGGCCGTAGCGGCCGACCTTAACCGCCATTGGCGCGCCACATTTATCGCAAACGTGGTCAGCATATTCTGTTAACAGGTGTTGGAATTTTTCGGGCAGTGGCTTGTTAACCTTTTTTTCTTTCATCGACTTGATATTCCGGCATTTAGGGAAAGCGCTGCAAGCCAAGAATGGGCCATAGCGGCCAGTTTTAATAATCATGGCCGCGCCACATTTATCGCAAACCTCAGTGCTAGCTTGGTCGGGCAGGATGTCTTGGCGGGATAATTGTTTGTTTTTTGTTTCTAGATTTTGATGGAAAGGCTGATAAAAATCAGCAATGACTGGCTGCCAGCTTAAGTGACCGTGGGCGATTTGGTCTAAGCGCTCTTCAATATTGGCAGTAAATTGATAGTCAACAATTTCTGGGAAGTGAGCTACCAGAAGATCGTTAACGACTTTAGCGATAGCGGTTGGCTCCAATCTTTTATGCTCGTCGCGCATAACATAATTGCGAGCCTCGATGGTTGCGATGGTCGGAGCATAAGTTGATGGCCGGCCAATGCCATGCTTTTCTAGCTGTTTAACAAGTCCGGCATCACTATAGCGAGCTGGCGGTTGGGTAAAATGTTGTTCGGCCTGTAGTCTTAAAAGCTTTAAAGTCTCCTCAGTAGCTAATGGCGGTAATAATTTTTCTTGAGTTTGCTCAGGGTAGATCATTAAGTAGCCAGGGAAAGCAATGGTTTGCCCAGTGGCTCGGAACAGCCCCGCACCAGCGGCAATATCAACGCTAATATGATCAATTTGCGCTTCAGCTGCTTGGCTAGCCAAGGCTCTTTGCCAGATTAGTTGATAAAGCTTGAATTGTCGTGGTTCTAAGTATGACTTTATTGACTCTGGTGTTCGTTGCGGATCGGTTGGCCGAATGGCCTCGTGAGCTTCTTGCGCCCCCTTGCTCTTGTTGGCAAATTTTCTCGGACTTGATGATAAAAATTGAGAACCGAAATTATTATGTAAAACTTCGCGAGATTGTGCGACAAACTCATTGGATAAATTAACCGCATCAGTACGCATATAGGTGATTAGACCGGTTTGTCCATGGGGCCCGAGATTGACACCCTCATAAAGCTGCTGAGCAATAACCATGGTCTGTTTGGCAGAAAACCCGAACCAGCGATTGGCGGTTTGTTGCAAGGTGGAGGTGGTAAAAGGAGCGGCCGGCTTTTTAGTTAGACGATTTTTAGTTACAGAGCTGATTGTGTATTGGGCACTGAGTAGCTTGTCTTTGATTTCGTTGGCGATTGCTTCATTGCTAAGGGTTAATTTGTCTAGGCTTTTATTTTGCCAACGAGCCAGTTGAGCGCTAAATTGGCCACTCTTAGCCTGCAAATCAGCGTTTATAGTCCAATATTCCTGTTGTTGAAAGTTTTCTATCTCTCGCTCTCTTTCTACAATCAGGCGCACAGCGACCGACTGAACACGACCGGCTGACAAATTTTTAGCCACCTTTTTCCATAAAAATGGCGACAGCTCATAACCGACTAAGCGGTCCAATACTCGCCTGGCCTGTTGCGCATCAATTAAATCTTGGTTTAGCTGGCGGGGATTTTTCAGGGCCGCCTTGATCGCCGACTCGGTAATTTCGTGAAAAACAATCCGGTTATTATCTTTTGGCGGCAGCTTTAATAACTGTTGTAAATGCCAAGCAATCGCCTCTCCTTCGCGGTCTTCGTCGGAAGCTAGGATAACTTCGTCAGCCTTCTTGGCCAACTCTTTAAGCTTGGTAACAGTTTTTTTAGCCTTAGCGGGAACTTCATAACTGGGCTCAAAGTTGTTATCAATAGCAATCCCCATTTTTTTAGTGGGCAGGTCGCGAACATGGCCAAAAGATGATTCAACAACATCGGCCTTTCCTAAGAAACGGCTGATTGTTTTGGCCTTAGTTGGCGATTCAACAATAATTAAGCGCATATTTTTTAGCTAGCAGGCGACATAAGTTTGGTCGGCCTGTTGTTTTATGTGTCCGTCTAATTCAAGGTCGGTAAGCTGTTGACTAATTTGGCTAACCGATTGATTAGTAATTTGGAGTAACTCGTCTAAACTCAGCGGCTTTATTAATAGCTTTAATAAAACCGAGTGGCAATCAGTAATCGGTAGATCAGTTTTACTATAAGAAGTTGATTGGGGCAAGTCAAGCGCAATTGCTAAGTCGGTCGAGCTGAGAATTGCCTGGGCGCCGAGTTGAATCAATTGATTAGTGCCCGCTGATAGGGGTTGGTTAATATTGCCTGGAACCGCCAAGACTGTTCGCCCCTCTTGTAGGGCTAGTTCAGCCGTGATCAAAGCACCAGATTTGGCGGCGGCTTCAATTACTAGAACAGCTGCCGACAACCCGGCGATAATCCGATTTCTTTGGGGAAAATGGTAATTACGCGCCGATTGACCCGGTGGGTATTCCGACAACAAGAGACCGCCGCTATTGACGATTTCTTCAGCCAACTGCCAATTACTGGGCGGGTAAAGACTGTCTGGATCAAGACCACTACCGAGGACGGCAATAGTTGGATTGTGAGAATTTAGACTGGCCTGATGAGCCAAGCTGTCAATCCCCACGGCCAGTCCACTGATAATTACTATCTGGTTGGCAATATGGCGATCAAGCAGGCGGTTAATAATTAATTGGCCATACCAACTGGATCGGCGGCTGCCAACAACGGCCAAAAGATTGCTTTGACTGGCTAGGGCGAGGTTGCCGCGATACCAAAGTTGTTTTACCGGATGGTAAATATTGTTTAGCAGTTTAGGGAAATCCGCTTGATTATTTTCAACCCGCCTGATTGGCGGTTGGCTGGTGGCTAAAAAATTCATAGAATCTGACGATAATGACAGAGTCGAGCCAAGTGATTTCTAGGGTTAAGGTCGATGGCAATAAAGTCGTAGCGCCAGTCTTTAGGATGATAAAAATACAAAGCGTAACTAGCCGCTCGTTTTAATTGTTTGAGCTTACGCCAATTTAAAGCATCGACCGCCGGAGCGAAATTATTAACTAACCGCAATTTAACCTCAACCAGTATTAGCATGGTTTGATTTTGAGCGATTAGATCAATTTCGTGGTGGTGGCAACGCCAATTGCGGGCGATTATTTGGTAGCCTTGGCGCAACAGATAAGCGCTGGATAAATCCTCGCCATAGGTTCCCCAAAGCTGGTTATGGTTTAGCATAGATTCGGTGGAGGGAGATAAATAAATGGCAGGTTTTTCTGGACTTTATTTAGAATAATCCACAAGTTATCCACTAGAAATAATTTAGCCAATATTAGTATAAAATTTGCATTTTGTCTATACTTTTTTGGACTTTTCCACTGCTTGTTGGGTCTATATTTTTTTGGACAAACCATGAATAGCTAATAAAAACAAACCACCATAGTTCCATGTGGAACTATGGTGGGGGTGGTGGACCATAAGGGACTTGAACCCTTGACCTCTTCCATGCCATGGAAGCGCTCTAGCCAACTGAGCTAATGGCCCATAAATATTTAATTATTATTCCTGTGCCCCCACCATGAGTCGAACACGGATCTAGGGCTTAGGAGTCCCTTGTTCTATCCATTGAACTATGAGGGCTGTCCTCGGGAAACAAGTTGACGCTGATTATTGTAGGTAAAAAAAAACGAATCGTCAAGCCGGAGTTTTATAAACAAAAGGAAGGCCACAGACGAGCCCTTCAATTTACATAAAGTAATAATAGAAAATAGCTCCGACGGCCTTCCCCTTGAAATTTTTTGCAAAAATTTCAAGAACTATATTCTTAACCGGTCTCAGGGAACCTTGCGGTTTCTTTTATAGAAACACTGGGTCCAATTTTTTTATTTTTGTTTTTTAGGAGAGACCAGAGAAGAGGTCTAAAAAGAACGATATCCACAGTATAGCAAAAAAAGAAAAAGTCGTCAAGAGTTTAGGGTAGAGTTGTGTGGACTATTCTTGTAATCACCAATAATTGCGGGCTGTCTACTTAACTGTAGACATTTGAGATTAGGTCTGAATTGGAGCGTTTGTCTAGAGAGTTATAGACCAAAGCTGAGCAAGATTCACAAGTTATCCACAGGAATTGGTCGGAGCTAATGGAGGTCACGGTGGGAGTCGAACCCACGAATGACGGTTTTGCAAACCGTTGCCTTAGCCTCTTGGCGACGTGACCAGAAAACAAAACCAGTCTAACAAAAAAGCGGTCACCCGACAAGCCCGATCAGTGGTTATTATTTTTAGCCCATATTTGTTGGCTATAATTGACGATAGGGAATAAAAATGCTAGAGTTAGACCAGCTATTAAGACCAAAAAACATATTGCCAAACCACAACCAGTCCGTTTAGTGGCGGGATTGGCCATCAAAGGACTTATATTGCTGATTAATATTTTATTAAAAGCCAAAAAAATAAGTTTTTGGCTGTTTTCTCTTTTCTTAAAAGCTTTTAATTGGTTGGTGATTTATCAGCCGGCGGTTTGGTTGTATCGTGGCTATTTGCGAGTTAAAAGAAGATTAATTAATCATTATCAGCAAAATCTTTGGTTAACGGTTGTGGTTATCGCTCTAGTGGCTATGGGTGTTGTGTTTAGTAATTGGCAAGCCAGTGGTCGACTGACCGCTGCGGAAGACCTGGTTAGGGGTACTTGGTTATCAAGGTTGGTAGGCAGTGAGTTCAACCAATTAAATAATTTTGTGGTTGACGATCGAGCTGGTTATCAGCTGGCGCCAAATCAATCTATAGAGGTTTCGGCCAAACTAGCCACTCTAGGGATTGGTGATACAGATTCGACTGGCCTAGTTGGCGTGGTTACTGATCGTTGGATTTATAGTTTGGGCTTGGCTAGCTTGCCGGCCAATAATCAGCCGGCAACTGGCGCCGCCGGCAGCCAGCGGACGATTACCTATTATACGGTCAAGATTGGTGACACCTTAAGCGGCGTGGCCAAGGCTTTTGGAGTGACTGTTAATACTATCGCTTGGCAAAACAATTTAAGTGCCAAGGCTATGCTGCGGCCTGGTGATAAATTGGTTATCTTGCCGGTGAGTGGTGTTTTGTATAAAGTCCGCCCTGGGGACAGTTTATCTAAGATTGCTCGGCAGTATAAGGTTGAAGCGGCCGCTATTATTAGCTATAACAATTTAGCCGGTGATCGGGTGATTATTGGTCAATCGTTAGTTATTCCTGGTGGGCAGCCGCCAGCCTCAGCCGCTAGCCAAGTGGCCGCGGCCAGCAGCAAGTTAGCTCCAAAAGTCCAACAAGTTTTCAGTAATGTTAAAAATACGGTCAAAGCCAATTTGGGTACTGGAGGTATGACTTGGCCAACGGTTGGTCATCGGATTACTCAATATTATTCTTTGCGTCATAATGGTGTTGATATTGGTAATAAAGTCGGCACACCGATTTATGCCGCTGATGGCGGTAAGGTGGAGGTAGCGGCCAGCGGCTGGAACGGTGGTTATGGCAATACTGTTTTATTAAATCATGGCAAGCTTAAAACTCGCTATGGCCACCTGTCTAGACTCTATGTTCGTGCCGGTCAAACGGTAGTTAAGGGGCAGGTTATCGGCGAGATGGGTTCGACCGGTCGATCCACCGGACCACATTTGCACTTTGAGGTTTTGTCTGGTAAGGTTAGATATAATCCTTTGAATTATATTCGTTAAACTATGTTTTTGTTACGTTTTTTGGGCGGGCTAGCGATTGTGGCGATTGGTGCTCTAATTATTATGAAGCGCGAATGGTTTCTGAATAATTTTGGCCGAATGGAGTTTTTTGAAGAAAAACTTGGTCTTTATGGCGGATCTCGTTTGGCTTATTTGTTGGTTGGTTTGGTTGCTATTTTTATTGGTTTTTCTATCGCCTTTGGTTTAATAAGTAATTTTATGGGCTGGTTGCTTGGTCCATTAATCCGCTATCAGAAGAGTATTTAGTTTTGGGCCTTTAGCTCAGTTGGCTAGAGCGCCTGCTTTGCATGCAGGAGGTCAAGGGTTCGAATCCCTTAAGGTCCACCGCTAACAGCTTTATCATCCTAGCTCAGCCTTTACTTTAAGGGCTCTTTCCGCTATTCTTAATGGTATAAGATTGTTTATGTTAAATCCAAAAATTCACGAACATCCAGCCGCTGTCTTAACGGTTAATGATAGCACCAAGAAATTGTTGCAGGCTATTTATCACGCTCAACATAGCTCAGGCGGAGCCAAAGGAGATCAGCCAAGAATCAAGGTATCCAGCGTGATTTCGCGGATGTCTTTTTTTTATGAAAAGATTCGCAACGCCGTTGACTATAAAGAAGAATATTTGCTGCGCAAAGAGGCGATTGAGCGGATTTTGCGGCGCCAAATATTGATTGAGGGCACGATAACCGACAATGATCATGAAAAAATCAGCCAGCATCTATTGGCTGAATTGATTCGCGGCGGCTATTTGCCGAACAATCATTTGCCGACCAGTTTGATTGATGAGGTAGCGGCTATTATTAAGAAGTATTTGGTTATTAAAGATATTGCTGTTGCTCAGTTGGGTCAATTGTCCGGATCGGCCAGCTTAATAAAAAAGGATTTGGTTAAGTTTAAAGAAGAGTTGTCGCAACGCAATGAGTTGGTGGCCTGGCTACTGGCCGTGGCTGCCAGCGAAATCGAGAGTCGACTGGGCAATGATCAACCCCTAAATCAAGCCATTAATAATTTGTACCAGTATTTATTAGATAATATTGAACTAGCCAACCATCCAGAATTATCGGCCGATTTGCCAATTCAAATTTATCTTTCGGTTAATCGTAATTTTGCCAAGCTGGACAATGACATGCTGGCCTTTATTTTGTTTAAATATTATTTAGCCGATTGGCAAAAAATGGAGGCCAGCCGCTGGCCGGCTGTTGCCAAGAAAATTCAGGAAATTCGTCAGGCCATTAACCAACAGCTCCACCACCCACTAGCTGGACCATTAGATAAGCTAACTAGGCGCTACGCCGTTTCTACCTCGGTGCTGTTAGATGTGTTACGAGCCGATCCGGTCGGTATTTATACTAGTATTAAAACTGACCCAAAAGCTTTTCCGCGGCAGATTAAAAAAGTTTGTGAGAAAAATTATACCAGGGCCAAAAGTTTATTGTGGCGGGCGGCTGTTCGTAGTATTATTTATATCTTTTTAACCAAAACGGTTTTGGTAATCGCCTTAGAGATTCCAGCCAATAAGATATTCGGCGCGCCGGTTAGCTGGGGAGCTCTACTAATTAACGCCGCTTTTCCGGCGGCCCTTTTATTCTTCTCAGTGTTGATTACCAAGTTACCCAACGAATCTAACACGGATAAGATAATCGGTTTGGTTAATGAGCTGTCTTTTGAAGAAAATCGTCGTCAAACACCGATTGCCGTTCGATTATCTCAGAAAAAGGCCAACATATTGACGAAGATCTTTAATGTTATCTACTCTTTTACTTTTTTGATAACCTTTAGCGCTATCATCTGGGCGCTGCACGCTCTGCATTTTACCCTCATCAGTATTATTATTTTCTTGTTCTTCTTAGTTTTTGTCAGTTTTTTCATAATTCGTATCAAGCGGGTGACTAATGAGCTAAGAATTACTGAAGACAAAGAGAGTTTGTGGTTGATTTTGTTTGATGTTTTTACTTTACCAGTGATGGCAGTTGGCAAGTGGCTGAGTGAGAAATTTGATAAAGTCAATGTTTTTGTATTCTTATTAGATTTTATTATTGAAACGCCATTCAAGTTTTTTGTCGATATGGCCGAAGATTGGACCAACTATGTTAAAGAACGCCGCAGTCAAATAAATTAAATTTATGGTTGAAGATAACAATCTTTCCATTGAAGACCTGCTTAATGATAAGGTGTTGGCAAGCAAAGATTCGCCAGCGGCCCAGCTGACTAAGCGCCAATCCGATTTACGCTATCAGGCGATTGAAGATCAGGTGGCGGCCCAAGCGCAGTCTTCAGGCTTGGCTTACATCAATTTATTAGATTTTCCAATTAGCCCGGAAGCGATTAGTTTGTTGAGTAAAGACGATGCTGTTGCCTTAGCGGCTGTTTGCTTTTATTATGAAAAGAATAATATTCGTATCGGAACGACTCAACCTAGTGAGATTTTAACGGCCAAGATAGCTGAATTGTCGACCAATCACCACCTTAAGGCCAAGCTGTATTTGATTTCTCAGCGCAGTTTGGAATATGCTCACAAGATTTATGATACTTTACCGAAGATTAACCGCTTAGAGGGGGTAGAGATTAACCCGGAAGAGTTGGCTCGTTATCAAGCCGAACTCAGTGAGATGAATCTGTTGAACAATAAGTTGAAAGAAGCCAACATCAGTCAAATACTGACATTAGTGATTGCCGCGGCTTTGCGGGCTGAAAGTAGCGATATTCATATTGAAGCCGAAGAAACGGCGGTTATTGTTCGCTTGCGGGTTGATGGCTTATTGCAGCCGGTAGCTACCATTCCTCGTCAGCAATGGAAAAAGGTATTGTCCCGACTCAAGGTTGTTGCTCGGGTTAAATTAAACGTTGAGAATAAGCCACAAGATGGTCGTTTTGACATCTTTTTGCCTGATGAAAAAGTGGCAGTGCGCAGTTCGTTTTTGCCAACCGCCTATGGTGAGAGTGTGGTTATGCGCTTATTACGGCCGAAATCAGCGGTTTTACCGCTAGACAGCTTAGGGATGCGGCCAGAAGTTCGGCAGACCCTGGAAAACGAAATGGCTAAACCTAATGGCTTAGTTTTAACCACTGGGCCAACGGGGTCTGGTAAAACAACAACGCTTTATGCCGTTTTGAATAAGCTCAATCAACCGGGAGTTAAGATTATTACCCTGGAAGATCCAATCGAATATGAGCTTCAGGGAATTAATCAGAGCCAGGTTGATGAAAAAAGCGGTTATACTTTTGCCAACGGCCTAAAATCAATTTTGCGGCAAGATCCGAATATCGTTATGATTGGTGAGGTCCGTGATTTAGATACTGCCGAGATTGCCGTTCAGGCCAGTTTAACCGGTCATTTAGTCTTTTCCACTTTACACACCAACGACGCGGCCGGGGTGTTGCCGCGGCTGGTTGATTTGGGGGTTCAGCCATACCAATTAGTTCCAGCGATTAACGCTATTATGGGTCAACGCCTGGTGCGCAAATTGTGTCCGCATTGCCGCCGCGTTCATCAGCTCAGTGAAGATGAGAAGCAACAAATTAACAAGATTTTAGCGGTTATTTCGCCGAAAGCTAATATTGATGTGCCCAAAGAATTACCGACGCTTTATGAAGCTGGCGATGGCTGTTTAGAATGCTCCGGTTTTGGCTATAAAGGGCGGATTGGTATCTATGAAATTTTTACCATGAGCGAAGCGATGAAAGGTTTAATTGCCGACGGTGTGCCATCATTTAAGATTATGCGCCAAGCCATTGAAGACGGTATGGTAACGATGCTGCAGGATGGTGTCTTAAAAGTTTTAGATGGCCAAACCTCATTTGATGAAGTGCTGCGGGTGATTGGCAAGACCGATTATATTGATGAATTATATGATATTGTCGTTTCCCAAACCCTGGGCCGTGGTCTTAAAATTTCTAAGGAAGATCTACAATTTGGCGAGCAGGTGACCCAAGACATTGTTGGCGCTGAGAAATTATTGGCCAATAAGCCAACCAGCGAAATGTTGGCCGCTGTCATGGCTGGCGCCATTGTTAGCAAGGCGGCCGATGTCCATATTGACCCGATTGAGGGCGGGGTTAAGATTCGTTATCGTCTGGATGGTATTTTGCACGATATTGTGACTTTGGGTTCAGAGCACTATGTGCCGCTGATTGGTGAGATTAAGAATTTAGTCGGTTTGTCGTTGAGTGTTAAACAGCCGACTTTTGACGGTCGCTTTGGCATGGATCTGCCGGACGAACGGATGGATTGCCGCGTTTCTTTAATTACCGGCGGTTATGGCGAGACAGTGGTTATTAGACTATTGTCTAATCAGGCTATCAGCTTGGATTTAGCTGATTTAGGTATCCGTGATGCTGTATTGGCGGCTATTGAAAAATCAATTCATAAAACCAAGGGCATTATCATTACCACTGGTCCGACCGGTTCTGGTAAAACAACAACTCTTTACGCATTGTTAAAGCAGCTTAATAATCCAGAAATAAAGATAATTACCATTGAAGATCCGATTGAATATCATTTGGACGGCTTGATGCAGACCCAGATTGATACGGCTGGCGGCTATACTTTTGCCGCTGCCCTGAGATCGCTAATGCGGCAGAACCCGAATATTATTATGGTTGGAGAAATCCGCGACGATGAGACTGCCAAAACAGCTATTGAAGCTAGTTTAACCGGTCATTTGGTGTTATCCACGATTCATGCCAATAGCGCGGCCGGCGCTATTGCTCGTTTTGCCGGTCTAGGTGTGGAACGAACTATGCTAGCCAGTGCCCTAGAGTGTTCTATCGGCCAACGTTTAGCGCGGCGGTTGTGTCCTAAATGTAAGCAAGCCATTAGCGTTTCTCCAGAGATGCAGGCGCAGATTGAGCCATTCTGGCAGTTATTAAGAACTAGACCTGAGCTAAAATTACCTGATCAGCCACAATTCTATGGCCCAGTTGGTTGTCCGGAATGCCGCGGTATTGGCTATAAGGGGCGGGTTGGTATTTACGAAGTTATTGTGATGACCCCGGAATTACAAAAGTTGATTCAACAGCCACTGACCACCGATGCCGAAATAGAACAATTAGCCATTAGCCAGGGGGCGTTATTAATGACTCACGACGGCCTATTGAAAGCCGCCAATGGCGAGACCAGCCTAGACGAAATTTGGCGCGTGGCCAATTAGTATGCTGGCAGTTTGTAGTGATCTTCACGATAATTTAGTTAATTTGCAGCTTTGGGCTAAATGGTGCCAATCGCAAGGTATCCAGCAGGCGGTTTTTTGCGGAGATTTGACCAATAGCGACATTTTTCAGCAGTTAGCGTCTCTATGGCCAGGCCAACTCTATTTCGTTCAAGGTAATGCCGATAGCTATGCTCCAGACGCTATCCCGGCCCGGCCTGATTTTCACAATTTGGGCCGCTATGGCCAACTAGAGATTGAAGGACGAACGATTGGCATTTGTCATGAGCCGGAATATCAAGACATTGTTTTGGCCGAGGGGCCGGTTGATGTTCTCTTTTATGGCCACACCCATAAGCCGTGGCAAGAGCAACGCGATAATATTTGGCGAGTTAACCCCGGAACCCTAGGTGGAGTTTATTATCCAGCGACTTTTGCGCTCTATGACCCCTTAAATAACACTTGGGAATTAAAAAACTTACAGCAATTAGATAAATAATATGTGGCTAGTCGCCTTATTGGTTGCTATTTTTTGGTCACTACTAGCTTGGCGCAATTGGCCGCTAACTGTTAGCCTATTAGTCGGATTATTGCCGACCTATCTATTGCGTTTTAAAATCGGGCCGCTGCCGATGACGGTTTTAGAGGAGCTTATATTGCTGACCACCGCTGTCTGGCTAATTAAACAATATCCGCAACCATGGGCTAATTTACGCTCTCGGGCGAAGAATTGGCGAGCCTACCCATTGACTATTGAGATGATTGTTGTGTTATTGGTGGCTTGGCTGGCGCTGATAATTGGTGGCTCAACCGCTAGCGCTCTGGGTTTGTGGAAGGCCTATTTTATTGAGCCAATCTTAGTTTTTATTCTCTTTTGGAATGTTCCGCGTGGAACAAAATATATAAGTTTCAGTTATTTGTTTTTGGCCAGCAGCTTATTGTTAATTAGTCTATTGGCTGGCTACCAATATTTAACCGGCCATCTGATTGCTAATCCGTTTTGGGCCGCCGCCGCTACCAGACGGGCTACCTCGGTTTTTGGTTATCCTAACGCCATTGGTTTATTTGCCGGGCCAGTTATCCTGGCCGTGCTGGGTTATCTGGTTTATCGGCTTAAAACAGTTAAAAACTGGTTTAATTGGGCCAATCTATTACTGGCCAGCAGTATTATTGTCGGTTGGTTGGCCATTTATTGGGCCAAAAGCGAAGGAGCGCTGATCGGTCTAGCGGCGGCCATGATTGCTCTGGGTCTACTAGCTAATCGTTGGAGTCGTTTAGCTGTGGCGGCAGTAATAATGGCGGCTGGGTTAATAATCTGGCAGCGGCCGGATTATCAGGCGATCATTGGGCAGAAAGTCCGCCTCGCTGATTTATCCGGTCAGATTCGCCAATCGCAATGGCAGGAAACTTGGCAAATGCTGGGTGACGGTCGTTGGCTGACTGGAGCCGGATTAGCGAATTACCAGAAAACAATTGAGCCTTATCATCATGAAGGAATCTGGATAAAATCAGCTAATAAGAAAGCGAAGCCAAGCTGGCAACCATTGGAGATTTATCTTTATCCGCATAATCTTATCTTGAATTTTTGGAGTGAATTGGGTTTAGTTGGCTTAATAATTTTTATCTGGTTGTGGTTTAAGGCTGTTGTGATTAATTTTTTTAATTTTTGGCGCTATCGCCGCCAGAATAATTTAGCCTGGTTGAGTTGGGGACTATTGGGCGCTTGGCTGTCCACGGTTGTCCACGGCTTAGTGGATGTGCCTTATTTTAAGAATGATTTAGCGGTTTTGTTCTGGCTGGGTTTAGCCATGACCATCTGGGTTAAAGAGGGTTTGAGTAAAAATAAGTTAGACCATGATTAGCCAGCCGTTGACTAAATATTTAGCTAGCCATGGACCATGGTCGCGGCGCCGAGCCGAAGCCTTGATTAGAGACGGCCGAGTAATGGTCGATGGGCAGATAGCCCAATTAGGCCAAACTATTGGTTCTAATCAGACAGTGATTATGGTTGACGGCCGGCCAGTTGCTAGTCAAGACGAGCCGTTGGTTTATTTTATGCTTAATAAGCCGGTCGATTATACTTGCACCAATCGCCGTTTCAAGGGCGAACACAATATTTTTGAATTAATTGATTATTCCGGCCGTCTTTTTGTCGTTGGCCGTCTGGATAAAGATAGCCGTGGCCTGGTTCTGTTAACTAATGATGGCGATTTAACCGAGAAATTGACCCATCCGCGCTTTGCTCATCCAAAAACCTATGAAGTAGTTATTCGTCCGGGCTTGTCTAGTCGAGATTTGGAAAAGCTTAAAGAATTTTTGACCAAAGGCCGTCGTCTTTATGACGATCAGGCTTTAGCCACAGCTCAGGTGGGCGAACAGTTAGCCAGTGATCGGCTGGAGATAATTTTACGGCAAGGGCAAAAGCGGCAGATTCGTTTGCTAATGAAGGCGGCCGGCTATGAGGTGGTTGATTTGAAACGGAGCGCTTTAGCCGGTTTGGAATTGGGTAAATTACCAATTGGCGCTTGCCGCAAATTGACCAAAAACGAGATTGACAGATTAAAACAGTTAGCCCAGAATAGAAGGGCTTAAATAATTGGGAGGAGTGCGAGAGTGGTTGAATCGGGTGCTCTCGAAAAGCACTATGCCAGCAATGGCATCAAGGGTTCGAATCCCTTCTCCTCCGCGAACGTAAAAACACACCATTGCTGGCGTGTTTTTGCCTGGAGT